>QHRF01000061.1 GCA_003220055.1 Verrucomicrobiota bacterium
GATGTTGTTTCCGGGCACCGCCGATTTGATCAGCTTCTCGGAAGTTTTGCGGCCGTCCTTGTCGAACGTGATTTTGTATTCGCCGTGCTTGCCGGTGAGCATTTCGTTGAATGTTTGTTCGAGTCCGTCGCGGCCTTCCGTTTCCGGCCAAAGCGTTTCATGGTTGTCGATGATGCCGTCGAGATTGCGGCCGGTCTTTCCGGTGTAACCAATGATTTGGCCCGCTACTTTTCCGTTCGGATAAGTCCGCACGTAAATCGGACGCACCACTAGAAAATCCTTCGCTTGATCCTTGACCGCCTCGTACTCGGACTTGCTCAGGTTCTGCGCGATCTCCAACGGTAGGATTCCACGATTGTGATAATGCCGCAGAATCGCGTCGTCGGAAATCTTGATCGAGCGGCCGATTAACTTCGCCGCCTTGTCGATCTTTTCCCGGGCAAAGGCGACCGCTTTCGTGTCCGTAAAATCGAGCGGCGTCGGAAAACTGATCGCCAGATTGTAGCTGACTTTGTTCTGGGCAAGGGGTAACCCGGTCCGGTCCGTGATTTGGCCGCGCGGCGCCGGAATATCCAGAATGTAGGTCCGCGCAAGCTTCTGGGTCTCAAACGTCGGAATAATTGTTTCCTCATCACTCGTTGGCGGCGGGCTCGGCGACGCAGCCGGCGGCAAGCCCTGGGCAAAAACCGAAGCCGGCAGCAACACGGAAATGACAAGTGCGCGCGCTGGCTTCATGGCGAGATCGACATCTTCCGTTGCGACACGCCTGCGTCAATGCCGTTGCAGAAAGCGATGCACTTCTTCAGCCAGTTTCGGCCCGATCCCCTCGGTCGCCGCAATTTGCTCGACGCTTGCTTTGCGCAAGCGATTGACCGAACCGAATTTTCGCAGTAGCAGGCTTTTCCGGTTCTGACTCACGCCCGGACAATCATCGAGAATACTTTCGTCGATCCGCTTCTTGAGCAGCAGTTGGTGATAAGCATTCGCGAAGCGATGCGCTTCGTCGCGGATTCGCTGAAGCAGGTGGAGTGCTCCTGAATCCACCGGCAGTTGCAACGGCATTGCCCGGCCAGGCCGGTAAATCTCCTCATGCTCTTTCGCCAAACCGATGATTGGCAAATCATGCAGGCCCAATCTCTGCAACTCGCGACACGCCGACGACAGTTGTCCTTTGCCACCGTCGACGATGATTAAGTCCGGCAAACGAACGGCCACGAACTCGCGCTCGTTTTTATCCGACACGCGATCTATTGCGTCTGCGGGATTCTCTTGTGAAAACTCCGCAACGTCCGGATTTCTTTCGCGCGCTTCGAGAAGCACGCGCGAATAACGCCGCCTGACGACTTCGGCCATGCTGGCGAAATCGTCCTGGCCTTGGACGGTCCGCACTCGATATCGGCGGTAACAATCCTTATCCGGCACGCCATCGCGGAAACACACCATCGAGGCGACCACGTGGGTGGTGGAAATGTTAGAGATGTCGAAACACTCCATTACCCGCGGCAATCGCGGAAGCTGCAACGCATCGCCGAGCGCCTGAACATCGGCCAGCGGATCGATCGCGCTCGGAAGTGTTCCGCGGGTGAAGCGCCGCACCTGTTTGGTCGTTTGGCGCACGTCGTCAATCATGTTGCGAAGCTCGGCCGCTTTTTCGAATTCCATTTTCTCAGCCGCTTTGCGCATCTGCTCATCCAAGGCGTCGATCATTTCGCGCGAATGACCCTCCAGAAATTCGCAGGCTCGCGCGGCACGTTCGCGATATTGCTCCGCCGTAATTTCGCTCAAGCGCACCGGCACCTGATAAGTCGAAGATTTCAGTTCGCGTTCGGTCGGTGCTCCCCGGCCAAACGTGAGCACGCCAAATTTCTTCCGCATCAAGTTCAGAGTCTGGCGTAACGCGCCGGCATCCGCGTAAGGGCCGAAGTAGCGCGCATTATCGTTTTTCTTGAGACGGGTCAGTCGAAAACGCGGCCATTCTTCCGACACGTCGATCTTCACCAGCAAAAACCGTTTGTCGTCGCGAAACGAGATGTTGTAACGCGGGCGGTATTCTTTGATCAGTTTGCCCTCGAGTAACACGGATTCCGCTTCGCTCCGGACGACGTGCGTTTCGAAATCCCATGTCGCCTCCAGCATCGCGCGCGTTTTCAAATCGGCCTGCGCCAGCTTTGATGGCAGAAAATAAGAGCTGACCCGCTTCCGCAGATCGCGCGCTTTGCCGACGTAGATGACGCGATTGAACCGGTCGCGCATCAGGTACACACCCGGCTTATGCGGCACTTCGTGCACCTTCTTTTGCAGATCCGGTTTTTCCTTAGTTGAGACCGCCATCGAAGATCGACAATCGCGCTTTGAGAATTGTAGGGCAAGCGCACCGCTTGCCGCTCTCAAAATGGCAGGCGATGCGCCTGCCCTACAAAAGACGCAGACTTACGCGGGTCGACGCCGCGGTACTGCGGACTGGACCATCATGAGCTCGCTCACGTTTTCCGGGGTGAGCAGACCGACCAATCGTTTCATGCTGTCGAGCACCGGCACTGCCGGACAATTGCATTCCTGCATGATCCGAAACGCTTCTTCGAACCGCGTCCCTGTCGTCACCGTCGGAATGTCGCGGCGCATGACATCGCCCACCCGAATGGCTGGATCATTCTTGCGCAAAGCGGCGATCAAATCGTGACGCGTCAGGATTCCCGCCACCTTCCCGGCTTCATCGAGCACCGGAAAATCGTGTTGCGACGTGGCGAGCAATGCGTCGACTGCCTCCTCCAACGTCGCGCTCTCCGGAAGCGAGCGAAATTCGCGCACCATTGCGCTCGAAACCGGAAACCGCCGCGACACATCGCGCATTTGCGCGAGCGCCGCCTCCTGCGAAGCGCCGATGTAAACGAAGAAAGCGATAAAAATTAAGAATGGATTCGGATTGTATATTCCAGGCACGCCGAAGAGGCCGATAATTCCAAAAAAGAAAGCGAACGCCTGCCCAACTGTCGCTGCGACTTGGGTTGCTCGCGCATAGCTCAAGCGCGTCGCGAGCAACGCACGCAAGACCCGGCCGCCATCCATCGGAAAGGCCGGAATCAAATTAAACAAAAGCAGCCAGACGTTGATCTTGAAGAGATTCACGACCAAATCGCCGCTTTGGAGGGAAACACCGAAGTCGGTTCCGCCTCGCGATGCGATGACGACGAAGAGAGAGAGCGCGATAATAGCGGTCACCGCTGGTCCAGCCGCAGCAATGACCAGCTCTTGTTTTGGTTCTTCCGGTATTCGCTCCAGCCGCGCGACACCGCCGATTGGTAGGAGCGTGATGTCGGGCGTGTTGATCCCATAACCTTTCGCCGCGAGAGCATGCCCGAATTCGTGCAGCACTACGCACAAGAACAAGAGCAGCACAAAAACCACGGCACCGGCGGAACCAAGGGCGAGCCAGCCAATCAGCAAAAGAAAGGTAATATGAATGCGTAACTGAATGCCGGCGATGCGAAGAATCGGAATGGACCAGCTCATAACTTGAATCTCGCCCCGTTTTAAATCGCGCGCTAGCGATGTTGAAGACGCTCCGATGACAATTCAGACTGAAACGAAATGGAGGTTGTCGATGTGGCGATTGTCGGCGGCGGGCCGGCCGGTTCGACCTGCGCGGCTTTTTGCGCGGCCGCCGGATTGCGAACGTTAGTCCTGGAGCGGGAAAAATTTCCTCGCGAAAAAGTCTGTGGCGATTGTATCAATCCGGCCGGCTGGCCCGTGCTGCAGCGACTCGAACTCGAGGAGGAAATTCGGAACTGTCCGCACGCTTCCCTCGACGCAGTGGAATTTATTGCCATCGGCGGCCAAAAGCTGCGCATCGATCTTCCGCGCGGCGATAACAGCGAGATCGCGATCAAGCGGAGTCTTTTCGACCATCTTCTTCTTAATCGGGCGCGCACACTCGGGGCCGAAATTCGCGAGGAAACAACGCTGATCGCGCTCGACCGGACCGCCGCCAAAAATTGGAGGATCGACATCGTGAGGGAGACGTTCGCCGCGCGTGTGGTAGTCGGAGCGGACGGACGCAATTCCACCGTGGCTCGGTTGCGCAACCTCCTGCCGCGCCCCGAGCGCGAGCGCGTTGCATTGCAAGCGCACATTCCGCTCCCGCGCGACTTCGGAAATCGCATTGTGCTGCAGTTTCTGCCCGAAGGATATTCCGGCCAGGCGCCGGTAAACGATCGCGAACTGAATTTGTGCCTGGTTGGCGCGCCACCAACGATTTCGTCACTGCGGGCGTGGGCCGAACAGGAATTCAAGCTCCCGGCCGATCAGACGTGGCGCACGATCACTCCGCTGACACGCGCGCCAGTTTCAGTCGCGCACGAAAATTTGTTCTTCATTGGAGATGCGGCGCGCGTGGTCGAACCATTTACCGGCGAAGGAATTTATTACGCGGTGCGCTCAGGCCAGCTCGCCGCGAATGCAATCGTGAAAATCCTCCGTGGCGAACAATCGGCGCTCCGCCAATTTGTTCGCGCCCATCGCGCGATGTATCGCGGGCGACTTTGGGTCAATCGACTCGCCCGGACGGCGGTATTGTCACCAAAAACGGCCTCACGTTTTCTCCAGGTCGCGCGATTCAGCCCGACGATCATGCGACTGCTAACGACAAAGATCGTCAGGCCGAACTAAACATCCGCGCCGCCTTGACCGTGTTCGACATCAACATTGCGATTGTCATCGGCCCCACTCCGCCTGGCACTGGCGTGATCGCTTTCGCTTTGGGCGCAACTTCATCGAAGGCAACATCGCCCACGAGCCGATAGCCGCGTTCGTTGGTTTTGTCGTCCATGCGATTGATTCCAACATCGATAATAACTGCGCCGTCGCGAACGTGATCGGCTTTGACGAAGTGCGCGCGTCCGATGGCTGCGATCAAAATGTCAGCCGAGCGCGTAATCTCTTCGAGATTTTTGCTCCGCGAATGTGCCACCGTCACGGTCGCATCGCCGCCTTTTGCTTTTTGCATGAGCAAAAGCGCGACGGGTTTCCCAACGATCATGCTTCTCCCGAGAACCACCACGTGCGCGCCGGCGATGTCGATCTTGCTTTCGATCAGGAGGCGTTGCACCCCAAGCGGCGTGCACGGCACGAAGCCAGTCGGATCGCCCATCGCCAGCTTGGCCACATTGAGTGGATGAAAACCGTCCACGTCTTTGCGCGGATCGAGCGCGCGCACGATCGCGCCTTCATCGATCTGTTTCGGCGGCGGCGATTGAACAAGAATTCCATGGACCTTGGGATCGCAATTCAATTCTTCCACCCGCGCGAGTAACTCGCTCTGCGTGGTCGAAGCCGGGAGCTCGAGCTTGACCGAATGCAAGCCAAGCTCGCGACTCATTTTGTCTTTTGAGCGAACGTAGGTCCGCGACGCTGGATTATCGCCGACAAGAACGACGGCAAGCCCCGGTGTGACCCCTTTCGATTTCAGGTCGGCAATCTCGCGCCGAAGATCGACATAAACCTTTTCGGCAATCGAGCGGCCGTCGATCAGATTTCCCATGCGGCGAACTTAAATGAGTCAGCGGCGCTCAACCAGCGACATCATCGCATTTTGAAGATGCAGCCGCTCGTTTTCGAATTCTTCGGGCGTAGATGTCGATCTTACCCGGTGTGGTTGGCCGATGATGACGCGCACTTTAGCAAATGGTCGCGGAATGATGAACCTGTCCCAACTTTTCACCCGCCAGCAACTCGAATACTCCATGGTGATCGGAACGATCGGAGCTCCTGTTTTTTGCGCGAGAAAGATAATGCCCGGTCCGAGCTCATAAGCGGGACCACGCGGGCCGTCGGGCGTAATCAAGACATCGTGTCCGGAATTAAGAACGTTGCTCAACTCGAGGAGGGCGGCGGCACCCATTCGTGAGCTCGACCCGCGCACGACATCAAATCCAAAACGTTGAGTCACGTCCGCGATGAGATCTCCGTCCCGGCTCGCACTGATTAGTCCGGCGCCTGGTCGATCCGGGAAAAATTTCTTGAGAATAAATGAAATCAGCAGGAGGCGATTATGCCAGAGCGCGGCAATGTAATTTCCCGACACTGGTTTTCCCAAAACATTCGCGCGGTCCTCAATTTCGTAACGGAGGGTGCGCGCCCAAACCTGGAGCAAATAAAATCCAAACGCGATCAGCCATCGCGCGCGCCAGCCTTCGATTTTCAAGGCTTATTTTTGCGGGCGCCGCGGCGCGAAGTTTGATCGGCCCAACGATAGGCGCGCGGGTTCGGCAAGCCGATTTGATCCAGAATCCGCCAGACCACCGTGTCGACCAGATCGACAAGTGAAGTCGGGCGGCTGTAAAAAGACGGAATTGCCGGCAATACGATCGCGCCTGCTTCCAGCAGTGTGACGATGTTGCGCGCGTGGATCAAATTCCAAGGCGTTTCGCGCGGCACAACGATCAATTTGCGTCGCTCCTTTAAAAAAACATCGGCCGCGCGCAAAAGCGCAGTGTCGCTTGAGCCGGCCGCGATCCGGCCAAGCGTCGCCATCGAACAGGGGACGATCACCATGGCATCAAATCGGGCCGAGCCGCTGACGAACGGGACATTGAGATCGTTCTCGCCGTGTTGCGCGATCGATTTTGGAATTTTGAAAGCGCCAAGCTCTTGTTTCGCGACTTGTTTCGCGTGACCGCTCAGAACCAGATGAATCTCGTGCGCGGCGCTGTCGATCTGCTCTAGTAGTCGTTGCAAATAGATCGAACCGCTGGCGCCAGTGGCGGCGATGACAAGTTTCATCGGCGAAGAGTTTGAATTTAATCGGTTAACGGGGCAATAAGATACACGATGGTTAAGAAACTGTTACACACGCGCTACCGGGTGAACGATCTGGAGAAGACGGTGGCGTTTTACAAAGACGTGCTCGGATTGCAAGAAACCAGGCGTCATACGTCCGGACGGGGATCGCAGCTCGTTTTTTTCAGAGCCCCCGAAAGCGAAGAAGAAATCGAGATCTGCAAATTCGACGAGAGCGGCCCGGTGGTGGTAGGTCCGGATCTGACCCATCTCGCGTTTGAAGTGGACGATCTGGAGAAATTCGCACGCGAAACAGCGGCGAAAGGTTATCCGCTCTCCGATGGTCCTCATAAAACTTCAGGCGGCAGCGCGATCGCCTTTATCGATGCGCCGGAAGGCTACGAAATTGAACTAATCCAGCGCGGCAAGGATTTGTAACGACCGCTTGCGCGCGTTGAATCTTTATCGCTAATTTGCCGCCCATGAAGCGCTGGTATCGAGCCGGTTTTGTCTTCTGCGCGGTTGGACTCGCCGCCCTTTGTCTCGCGGCCGAGCCAGCCGCGATTACGTCAGACGAGGAAAATCCAAACGAGGTTCGGCCGACAGGAGTGCCGCATCGGCAGCATTCGAAATCGAAATCTGCAGCGACTGCAAAGTCGGATTCGGACGCGACATCAAGCGCAACACCGCGACCGCGACGAACACATCGCAGCACCGCGAAATCGCGCGAATCTGAGGAGCCGATTCCAACACAGACCGTGCCGGGCTCTATTCCGAAGACCGGCGCGAGCTCAGTCATCGTGATCAATGTTAGTAATGGACAAGTGCTCTACGAAAAAAATCCGGACCAAATCCGAGCGCCGGCAAGTACGACCAAGTTGTTAACCGGATTGATCGTGGCTGAAAGCGGCTCCTTGGATCGGCCGGTGACGGTCGCGCAAGTCGACACTTTCGCGGAGCCGGTAAAACTAAATATTAAACCCGGGGATATTTATCAACGGATCGACCTCCTGCGTGCGTTGCTGGTAAAAAGCCCGAATGACGTTGCGCGTTGTTTGGCGCGAGACAATGCCGGCAGCATCGAAGCGTTCGCCGAGAAAATGAACCAGCGCGCAACGGCCCTAGGGGCGACGCATTCACACTTCGTGAACCCAAACGGATTGCCGGACGCAAGGCAATATTCGACCGCGCGCGACTTGTCGACGATCGCGCGGGTGGCGTATGCGAATCCCACAATTCGTTCGATCGTTTGCCTGCCGCAGCTGGTTTTCCGCTACGCCAATGGCCGCACACGTGAATTGGAAAACACCAACAAGCTTTTGAAGCGATTGCCCTACTGCAACGGGATGAAGACTGGTTACACCGAGGCTGCCGGGAAATGTTTGATCGCGAGCGGTTCGCGGCCGGGCAAAGACATCATTGTCGTTGTCCTCGGTGATAGTCACTCCGGAGTCTGGCGGGATGCAGGCAATTTGCTCGCCTGGGCGCTTTGGAGTCCGTCGACCGGATGAGCGACATTTACGCGCGGCAACTTGAAGCTTTGCGCGCGCGCTCGTTAGATCGACATCTACGCGAAATATCCAGCCCGTCGGGAACGATTGCCGATCTCGAGGGCAAACGGCTGATCAACTTTTCCTCAAACGATTACCTCGGGCTGGCGAATGATCCGCAGTTGCGCGAGGCAGCTACCAAAGCGATTGCGGAATTTGGTATAGGCGCGGGCGCGTCTCGATTGATCAGCGGGACGCAATCGCCGCATGTTCGCCTCGAAACCGCGCTCGCGAAATGGAAGGAAACGGAAGCGGCGCTCTGTTTCAGCAGCGGTTACGCGGCAGCGCTCGGAACAATTCCGGCGCTGGTCGGCAAAAACGACGTCATCATTCTCGACAAATTGTGTCACGCATCGCTGATCGACGGCGCGAAATTGAGCGGAGCGACCCTGCGCATTTTCCCCCACAATCATCTCGGCAAACTGAAGAGCCATCTTGAATGGGCGCGCCAAAAAAACTCTGCGGCGCGCATTGTGATTATCACTGAATCTGTCTTTTCAATGGATGGCGATCGGGCGCCGTTGCCGGAAATCGTTAAGCTGAAGATGGACTTCGGCGCCCAGTTATTTCTCGATGAAGCGCACGCTGTCGGCGTGATCGGGCGAAATGGGCGGGGCTTGGCTTTCGAAGAGAACCTGAGCCAGGAAGTCGATGTTCAAATGGGCACGCTGAGCAAAGCGCTCGGCGTGAGCGGCGGCTACATTTGCGGATCGCGAAACATGACTGAGTGGCTCATTAACCGGGCCCGCTCGTTTATTTTTTCGACGGCACCGCCTCCGGCGTTGGCTGCGGCAGCAAAGGCGGCTGTCGATTTTCTTTTATCGATCGGAGGAGAGAAACGACGGCAACGGCTCTGGCGTAACATCGACATCTTGGCGGAAGAGCTTTCGATTCAGCCAGCCAGCGCGATTGTTCCATGGATTATTGGGGACGAAAAAGAGACGCTGACCGCAGCGCAAAATCTTCAAGACAACGGATTTCTTGTCCCCGCGATCCGTTACCCGACGGTAGCTAAAGGCGCGGCGCGATTGCGGTTCACGCTTTCAGCGGCACACGAAGCAACACAGCTTAGGTCGCTGGCTGGCGCGATAAAACGCCTCCCGAAAAGAGACCGAACGAAACCGATTCGCCGATTACGGAGTGCGCGAGGACGCCCAGTAGCGGAGCAACGGACTGGGCATTAACGCCGGATTTTGATCGACCATCGCGGGAGCATCGGCCGGAACATCTTCCGGGCCTTCGGCCGGAGGGGCCGGCTCTTCACCGATTGCGCCCGGCTCGGTCGCATTGCTGGCGTACTTGGCCATCAGGCGCTGCTCGAGCGTTTGGTTGGCAGTCGTGGTCTGAGAAGTAGTCGAACAAGCCGGGAGTAGCGCGAGGCTGAGCAGGCAGAAAGCGATTTCGATTTTCATTAGAACTGTGGCGGCCAAGACTGGCGACGCCTTTATAATTACTATAATCAGCTCGCGAATGGCAAGAATTTTTTTACCCTCACAAAAACCGGCCCAAAATTGGCCGAAGCTTCTCTGCCGTCGCCTTCGGCCAGAGCGCCCGTTCCGTCACCAGTGCGTTGTCGAGCGACCGATGATCGGCCCAGCCCGGCTCGGCCGGAATTTGGGGAATCACTTCGATCAAAACTTTCTTAGCAGCTTCGGCGTTCGCGGTCAGGTGACCGAAGACCGTCTGGGCCGATACCGGCTCTTCCTCGATCTTCCAACAATCGTAATCGGTGATCATCGCCATTGTAGCCAGGGCGATTTCCGCTTCGCGCGCCAATTTTGCTTCCGGCAAATTCGTCATTCCGATCACGTCAAAGCCATTTCGGCGATTTAATTCGGACTCCGCCCGCGTCGAAAATGCTGGTCCATCCATGTTCACGTAGGTCCCGCCGTTGTGAACGGTAACGCCAACTTTTTTCGCTGACTCGGCCAACAGATTGCGCAACGGGAGACTAATCGGTTCGCCAAAAGAAACGTGGGCGACAATTCCTTCCCCAAAAAACGTGTGGTGGGCGCGCAAACTTGTGCGGTCGTAGAATTGCGACGGCAGCAAAATGTCGCGGGGCTTGTATTTTTCCTGCAAACTACCGACGGCGGTGACGGCAATGATCCAGCGCACATTGAGTGAGCGCAGCGCGTAAATATTCGCACGATGATTCAGCTCGTGCGGGAGAATGCGGTGACCGCGGCCGTGTCGTGGTAAAAAGTAAACCCGGCGTCCGCTGAGCTTGCCGCCGATCAGCGCGTCGGACGGCGAACCAAACGGCGTCTCGATCTTTTGCTCGGTCGCATCGCGCAGCTGCTCCATCTGATACAAACCGCTCCCGCCAATGATGCCGATCGCCGGAGTCCCGTCTTTCATTTTGCGCCGCGATTAAATCTGAAAGATCGACGAGTTGGGAAGCGTATAATCCGGATGAAACAAATTCGCCGACTGCTTAAAATTTTCGCGCTCTTCGGTTTCTTATTTTTCGGATCTTGCGAATCCTACGTCTCCACCGGCAGCGCCGGTGCCGCTCGATTCGCCCAAGCGCCGACTGATCGGCCTGGTCTCGGCACAAAATGGGGTGAAACCCGCTCGTCGCGTGTTGGCTACGCCAGTTTTCGCCGCGCGGACTCGACCCATCCACTGGCGACAGCAGCGATTTACTACAATGACGCCGCTGGCATTCGCGCGATGGCCGGCGCGGTGACGGGGCAGCGGCACTGGCCTCTGTTGCCCGCACCGACCGAAAACCTGATTTCAGTCGGCCTCAAGGACCAGAGCGGACGCTTCCTTGCCGGGATGATCATCGGCGACCGCTGGTTTGTTGTTGGTGAGGAGGGTCGTCGTTACTCAATCGTGGTCCGGAACAAAACGGATCTGCGCCTTGAAATTGTTTTGTCGGTCGACGGACTCGATGTCCTGGACGGAGGCAAAGCGTCGGTGAGAAAACCCGGTTATGTAATGGCGCCAAAGTCGCAATTGAAAGTTGAAGGCTTTCGACAAAGCACTGAGGCGGTTGCGGCGTTTCGTTTCGGACCCGTTCGCGAATCGTATGCCGCCCAGAAATATCGCAACACCCAAAACGTCGGAGTCGTCGGCGTGGCTCTTTTCAATGAATTCGGGACGAATCCGCGGACCGGCGGAGAAGTGCGAAAGCGGCTGAACGCAAATCCATTTCCCGGACGCTTTGCTACGCCACCGTAAGATCGACATCGTAGCAAAGCCGTAGCGCGGGGCGCGCGCTCGTGTATTATTTCGCCGCCCATGCCCAAGTTTTTCATTAAAACCTACGGCTGCCAGATGAATGAACGCGACTCGGAACAGGTCGCGCATTCACTCATCGCCCGTGGCTACGAACGCACCGACAGCGAGCAGGAAGCGGACGTGGTGCTGCTGAACACCTGCAGCGTTCGCGACATGGCCGACCAAAAGGCGCTCGGCAAAATGGGAATGCTCGGCCGCATCGCCAACGAGCGGCCACACGTTGTTTTTGGTTTTCTTGGCTGCATGGCGCAAGCGCGCGGCGCTTCGCTCCTCAAAAATCTGCCGCATGTCGATCTCGTTGTCGGCACGCAAAAGTTTCATCGCGTTGCCGATTATGTGGATGACGCCTTGGAAAGAAAATTGACTCGCGCGATGGATGATCCGCGATTTTCAATCGTCGACGTCGACGAAGAAGCCGGCTCGCAATCCACCATTCGCCATCAACAACTGGTGCCGAAACAGGCGACCGCGTTTGTCTCGATCATGCAAGGATGCAACATGCATTGCACATTTTGCATCGTGCCCCAGACGCGCGGCGCTGAGCGGAGCCGCACAATCGAGCAGATCCTCGCCGAAGTCCGCGAGCTTGTTTCGCGCGGCGTAAAAGAAGTGACCTTGCTCGGTCAAATCGTAAACCTCTACGGCCGTCACCAGTTTCCGAAGATCGGCAATAGAAGTCCATTTGTGCAATTGCTTGATGCCGTCCACGAAATCGAGGGTTTGCAGCGTCTTCGCTTCACTTCGCCGCATCCGATCGGATTTCGTGAAGATTTGATCGACGCCTACGGGCGCTTGCCAAAACTGGTCGATCACCTCCATCTGCCGGTGCAATCGGGCTCGAACAGGATTTTGAAGGCGATGCACCGGACTTATACCGCCGAAAAATATGCCGATCTTGTCCGGCAGGTCCGCGATGCGCGAAAGGGAATCGCCATCACGACTGACATCATCGTCGGATTTCCGGGCGAAACGGAAGATGATTTCAATCAAACGCGCGCTTTGGTCGAAGAAATCAAATTCGATAATGCTTTCGTATTCCGTTACTCGCCCCGGCGCGATACACCGGCGGCTGGAATGGCGGATCAAGTCGACGAAAGGATCAAAGAGCGCCGCAATCACCATTTGCTCGAGATCGTAAACGAATCGGCGCGCCGCATTAATGAGCGTCTGGTTGGCCGAACTTTGGAGGTGCTGTGTGAAGGGCCGAGTAAGACCAACCGGTCGCGGCTAATGGGACGCACGCGCACGAACAAAATCGTTCTCTTTGAGGGGCCGGAGGAATTTGTCGGCGTCCTTGTCGATGTTCGAATCGAACGCGCGACAGGATTTAGTCTCTACGGAACGCCGGTGCTAACTGGAGAGCGTGTCGCAACGATCGCCGCATGATTTACGATTTGTCATTACAAACAGGCGGTTTCATTGCCGGGATGGCTTTGGTCCTTCTCAGTCTGCCGGGATTGATCAAGCCCGGGCTGGTGCAAATTTGGCTGAAGCGCTTTCCGCGCTCTAGTGTCGGCGGGATTGTCCTTCTGAGTTTGGTTTTGGTTTGGTCTTTCTGGCTCCTGGCCACGATGGAGATGGGGGAGTTCTCCAGCTTTCGCCGCCCGCTGATGATCGTTCTTCCAATTGGTTATGTGCTCGTGCTGCGATTCGTGGAGGAATTTCTCGCTGTTCGCGCGCTGGGCATTCTTTGCTTACTCGCGGCCGAGCCTTTATTGGAGGCGGCATTCTTCCGTTACGAAACCACCCGCTTGTTCCTGACGGTGCTCGCCTACTTGCTCATCGTTGCCGGTCTCTGTTGGGTGACGATGCCATACTTGCTGCGCGACCAGATCAGTTGGAGCGCGCGGAGCAACATGCGCTGGCGTACGGTGCACGGTATCGCAGCCGTCTACGGGATTGCGATCCTCGCCTGCGCGTTTACGCAATATTAGTCTCGGCGCATTGAAGCGCATTCTGGTTATCCGCGGCGGCGCGATTGGCGACTTCATTCTCACTCTCCCTGCGCTCGCAGCGTTGCGCGAAGCGTATCCGAATGCGCAGATCGAAATTCTTGGCTACAAACACATCGCGGCGCTGGCTGAGAA
>QHRF01000078.1 GCA_003220055.1 Verrucomicrobiota bacterium
ATCGAATTCAATCGGGGCATTCCGCCAATCGAAAGCACCGCCAAGAGCGCAAGCAAGGGAAAGGTGCGCTTCCGGCAGTTCCGGATCGAGCTCCAAGGCTTTTTGCGCGAAGTCCTTCTCTTTAGCTACCGCTTCTTTGCTCGGCATCACGACTCCTCCCATATAGGCGTAGGTGTCGGCGAGGCCGCAATAGGCCAAAGCATAGTTGGGATCGAGCTTCAGCGCCTGCTCGTAATAGCGAATCGAGCTGGTCCAGCCGGCTTCGCTGTATTTGCCAAACTCGTTCCGCCCTAGCAAATAGAGCCTGTAAGCTTCCGGGTTCTCCGTTGGTTTCTTCGTCAAAGCGCGCGTCTCGTTGGTACCTAACTGCATTTGCAGTGCGTCGACCACGCGCTTGGCAACGTTGCTTTGGAAAGTAAAAATGTCTTTTACATCGCCATCGTAATCTTCGGACCACAGATGGTAGCCGTCGGCTACCTTCACGAGCTGGGCGGTAACTCGCAGCTTGTCGCCCGCTTTGCGTACGCTGCCTTCTAGCACTGTCCCCACATGTAATTGCTCGCCGATTTGGTGGAAAATTCCTTCT
>QHRF01000062.1 GCA_003220055.1 Verrucomicrobiota bacterium
AGACCACCGCGCTCAACACCACCAGCAACAGGAGGAGCGCGCCGACTTCGGCAGCTTCCTTTTTATTCCAACGTCGTTTTGAGGCAACACTCCACAGGAGAACTAAGGGAGTGAAAACAAGATCGCCAGTTGCATCGCCGAGCCACCATGTCAGCGAAATCGCGCCGTAGTTTGCCCAATCGGCAAAGCCGGCGACTCCAAGACTCGTCACGCCGAAAGCAGGGCTAATGATGGTGCTGATCCCTGCCGCGAGCGCAAATTTGAAAACGCCTTGTAGACGATCAAAGACATTTGTGCCGCCCGCGAATCGATTCACCAGCCAGGCGCCCACGAGCGCCTCGAGCGTGTTGCCGGTGGCGATGGCAAATGACGTAGCGACATTTCCCGCAGTCGTGACGTTCACCAGAAATGCACCGATAAAGATGGCCGGCCACGCGCGATAACCGAGCAAGAGTGATGCAGCAAGCGCGATTCCCGCCGGCGGCCATACTGGCGATGCACTCGCGTGCAACGACGCCAGCATCAAACCGAGTTTGCCGGCGATGAAGTAGATGATCGCCAAGATGCCGATGACCGGCAGCCCAGAGGAAGGTAGCGATTGCATCGCCCAAGTGCCTTTACGCGTCACCTCGACCGGCATTTTGACGTGCCCAAAAATTCTCTTCTTCTCGGCCAAGAAATTATTCAGGTTCGTCTCGCTTGAGGTGAACTGTCCTTCGGCGCCAGTCAGGCGAGGATTCTCGCCAAGCGCGGATTGCCGCGCGGCGGATCCCGGAATGGATGCGCGCGCAGCTGGCTGTAGCTGAGGCGATTGCGTTGGTTCTTGCGTGTGCATATCGGCGCGCTGCTATTCGGCGCCATGACGTGTCTTCGAAACCGCCGTCCGATTTTTCTTCCCTGACTGGGCGCTTACTCTGGTTGACAACGATACTGACAACATTTGCTTATGTCCAGCGACGTTTTAGAAGTCCATGCCCGATTGAAAATCCGGTTTGCGTGGATAGCGACGCAAACAGGGGTTCAACTCCCCTCGCCTCCAGCCTTCGCTCGCTTCGCAGTGGTCGAACGAAGATTGTCGCGCCGAAGCTTTAGCGAAGCGGACCATTCCTCTCCAAAAATCCGTTCTTCTGCAGTTCGTGTGCAATTTTCTTGCACGGGTGAAAAATAAAGCTTCACATGGCTGAGTTCGCCGTGTTATAACTGTTATAACCCTCATAGAGACACTCGATCCCGCTTCCATGAATTATCGCGTCCTCGGTAAACTATTTTATCACTCCGCCATTTTGCTGGCCTGCGTCACCCTCAGCTGCCGCCCTCAGCAAGCAGTTATTCTTTCTCCCGAGGACACAGACCTCGTCGTTTTGAACGGCTGCGTTATCTCGGCCTGCAATTACCTTGCGGTGGTTAAGACCCAGCACGCTTTGGACACAAATTTTTGGGCAAAAATCCTCCTCGTTCGTTACAACGATCATCCCGCCGGCCATGCCTACTGCGTTTGGGAAACGGACGGCACCATTTACGGCTATGATCGTAACGCCGGTTCGTTTCCGATTCCGGTTTACACCCGCGATGCGCGAGCCATTGCCATCGTATTGGCTCAGGAATTAGGCAAGGTCATGAACGAGTCTCTTTCCGTCGATCGCGCCGAGTTCGTCGAATCGCAGCACGCCGCGGTCTACAAATTCTAGGCCGGCAAACTTCGAGATTTTACGGTTTGTCGCCCCAGGTTTTCTTCTGGAACGACACCCGTCCGGATCCATGTTCGAACGCTTCGAAGTGTTCCGGGTTCTGCTGATAATATTTTTGGTGATAATCCTCAGCGGGATAAAACTTCATCGCCGGCAAAATCTCAGTCACAATCGGCTTTTGAAATTTGCCGGAATGGCCCAGCTTTTCCTTCGACAGGTCCGCAATCTTCTTTTCCCCATCACTGCCGTAAAAAATCGCGGCCCGATAGCTTGGACCAATATCGGTGAATTGCCCGTCGGATTGTGTTGGATCGATTTGCTTCCAGTAAATATCGAGTAGCTGCTCGTAGGAAATTTTTGCCGGGTCGTAAATGATCTGGATCGATTCCCGGTAGTTCGTTTTTTCTGAACCGACCAATTCGTAGGTCGGGTTCGGCTCCGTCCCGCCGCAGTAACCCACGGTGGTTTTGATTACACCGGGCGCTTTGTCGAATGCTGGCTGAATGCACCAGAAGCAACCGCCCGCGAAAACGGCAGTCTTTGTCGTTGCGGGCGAATCCTGAGCCGGCAACAGATCCATGTTCAGGAGCAGCCATGCCCCGACCAAGAGATGAACAAGTTTCATATTGTCGATCTTAGACAATCTCATCGAAGACGCGTTGCGAAATACCCCTTTTTATCTTGCCAGCGAGCGGCACCAACTGCCATAAGCGTAACGTCTTAAACCAATAGGAGGTTCACTATGGCTAAAACACTCGGAATGCTTTTTGGTATCGTCTTCCTGGGGGTTGGAATTCTCGGCTTCGTTCCCGGCGTGACGAGCGACGTGAATGGTATGCCGATGTTGCTTGGCATCTTCCATGTCAACACCGCGCACAATCTCGTGCATATCGTGTCGGGGGCCATCTTCCTCTTCGCGGCAATGTCGGGCGCGGGAGCTGCGCGGCTCTGGTTTCAGATCTTTGGTGTCATCTACGCGATCGTGGCCGTTCTCGGATTCATGAATCCGGCGGGCCCGTTGCTCGGAATGATCTCTAACAATCCGCCCGTCACCTATCTGCACGTCGTGCTCGCAGCTGCGATGCTGCTGATCGGTTTCGCTACCCCGAAACAAACCGCCTAGCTGATCCGCGATCCAGTTTTCGCCGTTGCGAGGTTGGTTGAATCTCCTCGCAACGGCTCCATTTTTATTCCGTGATTGAACTGATCCCGGAAACATACGTCGCGCCTCTCGATCCTGTCGCGATCTTTGGACGCGTCGCACCGTTGCAGGTCGATCTTGGCTGCGGCGACGGTTCGTTCCTGTGCGAACTGGCCTCGCGCTATCCGGAGAAAAACTTTCTCGGCACCGAGCGCATGGTCGGGCGGGTGGCGAAAAGCTGCCGGATATCGGCCAACCTAGAAAACGTCCGCGTTCTAAATGTCGAAAGTTCTTATGCCGTCGGTTACTTGCTCCCCGAAAGATCGGTCGAAACATTTTATCTGCTGTTTCCCGATCCCTGGCCAAAACGCCGCCATCATCGCCGGCGCATCGTCACAAAAGCCTTTCTCGAGTCAACTCATCGCGCGCTCGAAAACAGCGGCGTTCTACAAATCGCAACGGATCAATTCGATTATTTCCGTCACATTGAGCGACTCGCTGACGCCTCATCCCTACAGATTGGTGAGAAACTTGACGGCTTAAAGCCGTCAAGTTTAGGAGAGGAGACTTCCAGCGGTAAAAATGATAATTTTCCGCTGACGAAATTCGAACGGCGATTTAGCGCGCTCGGCGTCCCGATTTATCGATTGGCGCTGCGAAAAATCTCGCCCGTCAGATAAGCTCGCGCCTCCCACCCCCGCTCCGCGAACTCGAGCTCCACCGCGCCAGCTTCATCCTGACGAAACAGTTTGATCCCGCGGGCTCGGACCCGTTCCGCCCATTCATCCGAAATTCGCTCCTGTTGTGGAAAATCGCGCGACGTCGCAACGATTAATCGCGGCCGCACTGCGTCGAGAAAAATATCCGAGCCGGAATTACCCGAATGGTGCTGACCTTTGATCAAGACATCGCTGCGCACGTCGGCGCCGGATCCAATCAATAATCTCTCGGTGGCGTAACCACTATCCGACATAAACAAGATCTTTGCTGTCTTGACTGATAGCTGGACGACGAACGCCTGATCGTCGGCTGTGCTCCCGGTGAAGTTCGCCGGTGGAAACAAAATTTTTCCAGTCACCCCCGGAGACAGGGGAAACTCCTGACCTGTTTTCAGACTCACAAGGTTCAATCCCTGAGATCTAAACATTTCGCGAAGACGCCGGTGGATCGTGGAACGGTCGGCCGCCGGATTGTCGATCATGACTGTCGGAGCAAGATCGCGCACCAGACTCTCGGTGGCTCCAATGTGGAGCGAATCGCCGTGAGTCAGCAACAGCCCGTCGATTCGATTAATTCCCGCCAAGTGTAAATACGAACGAAGACGAATTTCATAATCGCGCCCACTACCGCAGTCGAAAAGCCAATCCGCACGCCGGGCGTGGAGATGGATGGCTGCGCCCGCACCGGCATCCAGCACTGTGATTCTTAGTCTTTTCGGCCAATGCGGCTCGGCGACGTAGTAATGGCTCCCGGGAAGCTGCGCGAACCAATGGACCAGGGCAATCACCGCGCTGGCGAGCGACCAGTTCGCGTTGTTGAAAATCAGGGACAAGCCCGAAGCCATCGGCGCCGCCACCAGCGACAGCAGCGCAACCGCCAAAATGAAAAATGCGATCGGCACCACAACAAGATTAGCGAGAAGCGAGCTTGGCGTGACCAGATGAAAATACCAGAGGATCAATGGCAGCGAACCGAGCCATGCCGCCAGAGAAACCGAACCGCCACGGCAAATCGATTCGTAACCGACTCCAATCGTACGCCGCAAACCACTCACCAGCCGCCGCGGTAGGAATGGGTCGGGCGCGCCGATCGGTCGAAGCCATCCGGAAAGTGGATCAGCCAGTAGAATAATTGCACCCACGACTGCAAACGAGAGTTGAAATCCGGTTGAGAAAGCCTCGTTCGTGTTCCAGCTGAGAAGAAAAAATGCCGCCGCGGCCAGACTATTTAGCGAGAACACTTTTCGCTCGAAGAAAAAGCCACCGAGGAGAATCGAGCTCATGACCGCGGCGCGAATGCTGGAAACATGCAGGCCGGTGACCGCTGCATAAAAAAGCAACAGCGGAATGATGAACGCCGTCGCCCATTTCCGGGAAAGCCTCGCCATCATCGCAAGGATCCACAAAAGGCGCGCCACAATTCCAACATGCAAACCAGCAACGGCGAACAGGTGGAGCGTGCCCGTTTGCTGAAACGGCTCCTCGATGTCCTCCGTCGTTTGATGGCGCAAACCGAGAACAATGCCGCTCAGAAAATTTTGCACGTCCGGTGAATCATCCAGTCCGCGACAAATCGCAGTTTGCATCCAGGCGCGCGATTTCTGCGCTGCTCGCAGGATTGGATTTCCAGCGCCGCGTTTTAGCAAGACTCCATCTTCCGGATAGCGAACAAAAAGACTTCGCCGCACATCTTGACGCGCGAGATAGGAGCGCATATCGAACTCACCCGGATTGCGCCGGGGCGCTATTGGTTCAGCGATCCCGAAAAGTTTCAGTTCATCGCCGAATTCCGGGCTGCCGCGCCAGCGCGCAAGCAATGCGGCATGACTCGGCCTCGTTTTGCCTTCGAACTCGATTGATTCGAGCTTGAAGAGAAATGTCGCGAATTCGTTTGGCGCTATCTTTGGCTCCGACGTCACGAATCCGACCGCGTTCACCACGCGTGGCCGTTCGCTCAGATCAATAGCGAGTTGCAGGCCCGTGGTATCGCCGGTTCGAAAGTTGTGGAGCACAAAGAAACCGGCGCCGATGAAGAGGTATGTCGATCCTAAGGTCGGCCAGACGAAGAGCGGAATTGCGAGCAACGCGAACACAATCGCGACCGTCCACCAGTGCGAGACTGCGATCGGAAAAAAATCTGCCACGGTGATTCCAAGCACCGCTACCAACGCCAGCCCAACAAATGGTTGTCGCGGTGTGTTCATCGCAACGAAAGAACCCGTCGGTTAGGTAATACGGCGTTTGACTAGCGAAGTTCCGGTTTTCAGGTAGGGGCGATTGACCTTGCCAGTCCGGCTCGGACTCGCCCGGTGCAAGATGCACAATTCGTCGGCTCGTCGTATTTTCTATTCGTGCAGGATTTGTTTACGGACGAAGACCGCGATTCTGTTAAGGGCAACCCGCCTCAGGCGGGTGCGCCGCTCGCTACGCGAATGCGGCCGAGATCCCTCGAGGAATTTGTCGGCCAGGAACACATCCTCGCGCCGGGAAAACTACTTCGCCGCGCGATTGAAGCCGATCGTTTGCCGTCCGTGATTTTGTCGGGGCCGCCCGGCACCGGCAAAACCACACTCGCTCACATCATCGCCGACATCACCCACGCGAAATTCGTGCGGTTGAGTGGCGTTGAAAGCAACGTCGCTGAAATGCGGCGCGTGATCGCAGGTGCGACCAATCGCACCCGCACTTCAGGTCAGAAAACAATTCTGTTCATCGACGAGATCCACCATTTCAACAAAGCGCAGCAGGACATTCTCCTTCCTGATGTTGAAAGCGGAAATCTGCGGCTGATCGGCGCGACGACTTACAATCCGTTCTTCTATGTCAACAGCCCGCTCGTCTCGCGCTCCCAGGTTTTTCAGCTCGAACCGCTGCGCGTCGAAGAACTCGAAGAGCTGATCGATCGCGCCTTGGCCTACAAAGAACGCGGCCTCGGCAATTACAAAGTGAAGATCGACAAGAACGCGCGCCGGCACCTGGCGAAGCTGAGCGACGGCGACGCGCGCAAATGTTTGAACGCGCTCGAGATTGGTGTGATGACCACGCCGCCCGATTCAAAAGGCGTCATTCATTTCACCATCGCGGTTGCGGAGGAGAGCATTCAACAAAAGGCGATCGTCTACGATCGCGCGGGCGACGCGCACTATGACACGATCAGCGCATTTATTAAGAGCATGCGCGCATCCGATGAAAAAGGCGCGATGTACTGGCTCGCGAAAATGCTGCATGCCGGCGAAGACTTTCGGTTCATCGCGCGTCGCATCGTGATCTTTGCCAGCGAAGACGTCGGGTTAGCCGATCCGGAAGCTTTGCCGCTCGCGATTGCAACGCAACAAGCGGTCGAATTTGTCGGTTTACCCGAAGCGCGCATCCCGCTCGCGCACGCCGTGGCGTACATGTGCCGCGCCAAGAAAAGCCGCGAAGCTTACGACGCGCTAAACGAGGCGACCGAAAAAATCGAAGCCGAACAAACCAAACGCGTCCCCGAAAATCTCAAAAACAAACACTTCCCGGTAAATCCGGAGAACTAGCCTCCGGAGTCAAATTCTTAGAGTCGGCGCTTTAGCCGCTATCGCTATCTTCAACTGAGAAACATCTAATGTTTCGAATTGTCCTAGAATTGGGATACTGAATGAGCGGACTAAAAACGACCTTCCACATGTCGACCTCAAACAAATCTCCGTTTTGGTCCACGTTTATCGCGATGCTGACAGATACGCCATCGGAATCGACGTAATCTGCTTCCGCAACACACACTGACATTCGACGTGCATTGGCAGAGCCTTCACCAAGCTCGATGCTGCCCATTCCTCCGTCGCTCAAATCTCTAACGCGTACTCGTTCGATCGCCGATAACAAAGACTTCGCAGCAGAATGTTTTTCCAGGATTGCGCGAAGCAGCTCGAGCTCCTCTGCCCGGAGCAAACGGGATGCTCTATGTCTATTTCTCAAACGCAGTCGCAACCAGGGTGGCGTTGTGGCCGCCGAAGCCGAACGAGTTGTTCATCACCACACACACTTTCTTTTCTTTCGCTTTGTTAGCGGTGTAATCGAGATCGCATTGCGGGTCCGGATTTTCCAGATTGATCGTGGGCGGAATCACGCCGTCGCGGATCGCTAATGCGCAGGCCGCCATTTCCATTGCGCCGGCGCCGCCTAACAAATGGCCGGTCATCGATTTCGTGGAACTGATCGAAACCTTGTTTGCCTGCTCGCCAAAAACCTTTTTGATCGCCTGGGTCTCGCTGATATCGCCGAGACCGGTAGAAGTGGCGTGGGCGTTGATGTAATCGACGTCGCCGGGCGAGATCTTTGCGTGATCGAGCGCCAGTTGCATGGCGCGGGCGGCGCCTCCGCCGTCTTCCGGTGGCGCGGTCATGTGATAGGCGTCCGCCGAAAGCCCGTAGCCGGTGAGCTCACAATAAATTTTCGCGCCGCGCTTCTTCGCATGTTCGAGCTCTTCGACAATCGCAATGCCCGCGCCTTCGCTGATTACGAAACCGTCACGGTCGCGATCGAACGGGCGGGACGCGCGCTCGGGTTCATCGTTGCGCTTGCTGAGCGCTTTCATCGCGGAAAATCCGGCGAGACCAAGTTCGACGATCGCAGCTTCGGAACCTCCGGCGACAAAAATATCGGCGTCGCCGAATTTAATCATCCGCCACGATTCACCGATGGAGTTATTGGACGTCGCACAGGCGGTGACGATGCACATGTTCGGGCCACGCAATCCGAATTCCATCGAGATAACGCCGCTGGCCATGTTGCTGATGAGCATCGGAATGGTGAAGGCGGAGACGCGTTGCGGTCCTTTGTTCATCAACACACTAAATTGGTCCTCGAGCGTTTTCAGTCCGCCGATGCCGCTGCTGACAATCACGCCGAAGCGGTCCCGATTCACTTTCTCGAGATCGACGCCGCTGTCCTGGATCGACATCTTCGAAGCGGCCATGGCCAGCTGAACAAAACGATCCGTCCGCCGGACGTCTTTGGCGTTGTTGAAAAAGTTTTTTGGATCGAAGTCGCGCACTTCACCGCCGATTTTGCAATCGTAGTTCGCAGTGTCGAAGGCTTGAATCCGGCCGATGCCGCTTTTGCCTTCAACCAAATTTTTCCAAAAGGTCTCGAGACCATTTCCGACGGGAGTGACAACACCGAGGCCGGTAATTACAACGCGACGATCGTTATTCATAAAGAAAGTGACGGGTGAGTCACTGTTTTTAGCGCGTGCCCATGCCGACGCTTTGCACGGCTTGGAAAAGTTTCCCTTCGGTTTTGATCGAGGGCGCGATGATGATTTCGGTCTGCTGAAACTCGGCAATGTTGCGGGCGCCAACGTTGCCCATGCAAGTCGTGATCGCGCCGACGAGGTTCTGGCTGCCGTCATCAACCTCGGCCGGCCCGAAAAGGATTTGTTTCAACGAACCGGTCGTGCCGACCTTGATCCGCGTCCCGCGCGGGAGATTCACATGCGGGGTCGCCATTCCCCAATGATAACCGGCGCCCGGCGCCTCTTGAGAGCGAGCAAACGCGCTGCCGACCATGACTGCATCCGCGCCACACGCGAGCGCTTTGCAAACGTCGCCGCCCTTGCTCATTCCGCCGTCGGTGATGATTGGGACATAACGCGACGTTTTTTTGAAATAAGCGTCGCGCGCGGCAGCACAATCGACCGTGGCGGTGACTTGCGGCACCCCCAGTCCAAGCACACCGCGCGAAGTGCAAGCTGCTCCGGGACCGACGCCGACGAGAATGCCGGCCGGTCCGCATTCCATAATTTCCAACGTGACATCGTAGCCGACAGTGTTGCCGACGATGACCGGGATGCGCATGTCGGCGCAAAATTTTGTCAGATCGAGCGATTTGTATTCGGTCGAGATATGTCGCGCGGTTGAGACCGTGCTTTGCACAACGTAAACATCGGCGCCGGCTTCCTGCGCGATCGGCCCGAATTCAGCCGCACGTTGGGGAATGGAACTGACGGCGGCGATTCCGCCTTCATCTTTGATTTGTTTCACCCGCGCTGCGATCAAATCCGGGTGAACCGGCTCCTGATAAATTCGCTGCAACAATGAAGTGACTTCAGATTTGTCGGTATCGACAACCTTTTGCAAAACCTCCTGCGGATTCTTGTAGCGAGTCTGCACACCTTCCAGATTCAAAACGGCCAGGCCGCCGAGCTTGCTCATGGCAACGGCGAACCGAACATCGACAACGCCATCCATGGCGCTAGCCAGAATCGGGATTTTCAGTTCGAGCGGATCGGCGTTTTTGCGCGGCAACCGAAACCCGATATCGACTTCGTTTGGATTGATCGTGACACGCCCGGGCACCAGCGCGATCTCGTCGAACCCGTAGGTCACGCGCGCTTTTCGATTTCGGCCAATCCACATTCCCATAATTAAATTTGCTCCAATCTAAATCTTTCGTTCAAGCTGCCGCAACGCGGACAGCGTGGGAGTAAGGTCGCCGTTCGATCTTCAAACTCGAACGCGCAAATCACGCAACGTAACCGGTAGCGCAATGCGCGCCGCTCACGCCGACGCCGGTTCCACTCAGCTACTATCCAGAGAAGGAAAATCGTGGCAAGGGAAAGGAGCAGATAAATTGTGACCAGCGCGGCCAGACTGACTCTAATCACGGCGCGCCCGGTGTCGGTTTTGCATTCGCCGCGGCGACGTCATTCCCCCAATCGATCGTGGCCATCCCCCAAACCAGCGAGTTGCCGTTGGATGTCGATCCTTCAGCTCCGCTCGGGAGAAGCCTCGCAGGAAAACGGCTGAGCGCGAGATGTTCTCTCGCCTGCTCGTCCAAAGCGGCGTCGCCGGAGGAACTCAAAATGAAGCAGTAACGGACCGCGCCCTGTTCGTCGAGCGCAATTCGAAACTGCGCATTTTGCGGCGGTTCGTGGGCGGACGCTCTAAATTTTGTTGGCACAAACTTCGGCTGGCCGATTCGATCCAGCTCATTGGAAAAAGTCACTTTGGTTGGAGCCGCTTCGACCGGTTTCGGTCGCGCTCGGCGCAGTGCGGGGACCGGCCCAGGAGGCTGTGCGCTGGGGACACGAAGATCGACAGTCAACGGCGGCGCCTCCTTCAAATTCGGCTCACTCGCAAAGTAAGAAGGAACGTGCTGAGCATCGCTTAAGAGACGAAGCTTCGCTCCCGGAGGACGCCTGGTCGTGGACGCGAGCGCGGGATCTTCCGCATCAACCCAGCGCAGAAGGGCCGCTCCTTCTTCGGAATTCGAGCTGATCAAATTCACCCGTTCCGGTGCAGGCGTGAGCGAAACGGTCGGTGGATAGACAATCTGAAAAACATAAAAACAGGCTGCGTGCGCCCCGAGTGAGGCGATGAGAAAACCGGTTATCGCGAGATTACGACCGCGCGGCGGAGCCCAGTTAAACAGCAACGGCGCGGCGGTCGAAGCATTCATTGCGGCGGAGCGCCCGCCAATGAGACGGAAGAAATTCCGTGTTCGAGCGCGGCATTGGTCACGGCCACAACCAATTCGTAGGGCGTCTGGCGGTCGGCCTTAATAATAATGGAGCGATTCTCGCGTTTGGCGGCATCCAACAATGGCCCGAGCCGCTCGAGTGAGATCTTTTGGTCACGAAAATAAATCGCCGGGACCGCGCCGCCGGTGACGCTGATGATTTGTTGGTTCTGTTGCGCGCCGAGCAGAAATGGCGAGGCCGGCGCCGAGACCGCGATCCCTGGTTGCAAAATAAAGTTCGAACTCAGGAGCAGAAAAAAAATGAGGAGAAACACCACGTCGATGAGCGGAAACACGACCAGCCAGCCGAAATTATATTCCTTGGTCCGACTCAGCTTCATGCCTTGATCATCTATCTGGGCGATTGTTCGCCACGGCGAATCCGTCCTTGCGGATCGATCTAGCGATCGCGATGCGCTTCTCGAGGACCGCTCAGTGTTTCGGGTGACTGCTGAAAACTGATGATACCGGTAAGCGCTTCACTATCTTTCAGCATGTGCACGATCTCAATGCCGGCGCGCTCCATCTCATGCAGCATGGTGTTTACGCGCGATGAAAGATAGCTGTAAGCGACAAAAGTCGGGGCCGCGACCACGAGCCCGGCCGCAGTGGTGAGCAGACTCTTGTAAATTCCGCCGGACAGCTCGGTGACGGTGGCGTAGCCGCCATGAGAAGCGATCGTGCCAAAGGCATCGATCATTCCGGCAACAGTCCCAAGCAGACCAAGTAACGGCGCCAGAAAAGCAAGCGTCGCCAAAACGCCGAGAAAACGTTCCAGCTTCGGGACCTCCAGTTGTCCCGCTTCCTGAACGATTTCGCGCAGCTCCGATCTCGACATGTCGTGCCGCAAAAGTGCGGCGTGAATAACCCGCGCGACCGGACCGGGCGTGCCGGCTGATTCATGCAATGCTTCGGCAAAGTTACGGCGTTGGACGAGATTTGAAAGTCCTTTCAAAAATTCGCCGACGTGAATGGTAGCGCGATGGAGGTAGAAAAAGCGCTCAGCGAAAACAGCGATGGCGATAATGCTGCAGGCCAGAATCGGCCACATGAGCAAACCGCCCTTCTGGATGTAGTCAATCATGGGGGCAATCTTCTTAGACCCTTTTTAGACGCTGAGCAAGCAAGCTTGAGGGGTGGATCGGCCGCTCCGCGGGCGATGCTAAAATAACCCGGCATCGCCGCCATTAATTAACATCGAGCTCGCCACGGGACGAGTCCGTCCATAGGCGGACAAGGGACTGCTCGATCCACCTTCAGCGCCCGAGCGCATGGCGCGGCTTGGGCGTTGCCGCCGGTGGCGGCGAAGCACTTCCGGAAACCAATTTTCCAGCTGGGTCGAACACGGAATAACCGATCTGCTTCCCGGCGGGATTATACTTGTAGAGAATCTTGTTTATTACGGAGTCATCTTTCGCCAGATGGGTCTCCTGCTCTAGCCGGCCGGCCCCATCATGCTTATATATGCTCTTGAAGAGGAACTTTTCGTCAGGTCCAAAGAAAACACCGCTCACGAACCGGCCCGCATCACCGATTTGATAGACGATCTTGCCGCGCGGTTTTCCGTCAGAATCAGTTGTGGTCGCGATTGCTTCATGCTTGGCATTGTCGAATTGATAAATGGTGCGCGAACCATCGGCGTTCAGGCTGATGGTCACGCGAACGACGTCAGTTGGAGTCGGCGCGGGAATTTGGGCGACGATAGACAGAGCCCAAGAGAGACTGCCGGCGGCGACAACAACTGAGATTGGACGGCGCGACATTAGTTGTGAGGCGCAGTTTAAATGGGGGCGGAGCAGGGGCAAAGCGGGCAATTAATTTTTATTGACGGCCGGGACGCAAAGTGGTTAAAAGTGGGGAGAAATGGGTTAGAATGGCAAACTTCTCCACCCGCCAATGCATACGCCCGACCAACGCTTCTACGCCGGCGAGTTTCGTCACTTCATCGACGAGAAGAACCGAATCACCATTCCCGCGCGCTGGCGACGCGGTGACGCCGAAGAATTCATCATTCTTGCGGAAGCGACTCACCAATTTCTTTTGGTCATGTCGCCTGAAGAATTTTCTCGCATGAGCGCGGCCGCCGAATCCGACCCGAACGTTTCCGCGCGTGATCGTCGCATTTTTTTCCGGCAACTTCACTCCCGCGCGCAGCATGGCGCGGCCGACAAACAAGGCCGGCTCGTTCTCCCGGAAGACCTCTGCAAGAAAGTCGGATTAAAGGGCGAAGTCATACTGGTCGGTGGGCGCGGCCGCTTTGAAATTTGGAATTTGCAGCGTCGAAAACGCGCTCACGAAGAGGAGACGCCCACTTATCAGCACGTCGCCAACGTCATTGGTTTGTAATCAGAATGAACACGAACGCATTGTTGTTTGAGCGGCCGGTTTGGTTTGCGACTGGTCCGCTTATTTTGGAAGAGGAGCCGCAGGAAATGGAAGATTTTACTTACCATCGCCCGGTGCTGGCCGCCGAAGCAGTGGAATTGCTCGCGCCGCACCCCGGCTCGCTGGTTGTCGATGGAACGGTAGGCGGCGGCGGTCATGCCGAAGCGATTTTGAAAACCGGCGCGGACATTCTCGCGCTCGATCAGGATCCGGACGCGATCGAACAGGCGCGCGAAGAGCTCGGGCATTTCGGCGGTCGCGTCACCCTGCGACAGGCCAATTTCCGCGACGCCGACAAAATTCTCGACGAACTCGGCGTCAAAAAAATCGGCGGTGCTCTTCTCGATCTCGGCGTTTCTTCGCGGCAACTCGAGAATGCCGCCCGAGGATTCAGTATGATGCGGAACGGTCCGCTCGATATGCGAATGGACCCAAGATCGACATTGACCGCTGCGGAAATTGTAAACGGCTATAGCGAAGAAGATTTGACCCGCTTGTTCCGCGACCTCGGCGAAGAACCGGCCGCGCGCCGGCTCGCCAGTTTGATCGTGAAGATGCGCAAGGATGTGCCGTTTACCGAAACGCTACAGCTCGCCCGAGCGATCGAAAAAGTCGTCGGTCGCCACGGACGGCGACATCCCGCGACGCAAGCATTTCAAGCGTTACGGATGGAAGTGAACGATGAGCTGGGCGCGCTCGAACAAGGGATACGCGTTTTGACCGCGCGACTCGAACCGGGAGCCCGGATCGCGGCCATCACTTTTCATTCTCTCGAAGATCGAATCGTGAAGAATTTCATTCGCGATCACAGCCGCGAGTGGCTGGATCGACCAGAATGGCCCGAGCCGCGGCGCAATCCTGAATACGATTTGCGCGCGATTACCCCGAAACCGATCGAGCCGGGCGAAAATGAGCGGCGAATGAATCCGCGCTCGCGCAGCGCGAAATTGCGCGTGGCGGAGAAAATTGGATGAGCCGCTCACGCCGAAAAAATTGGAACACGGTCAATGCCGCTTCGCTCGCGCGCTGGATCGTGCTGACGGGGTTCCTGGCGCTGATGGGGCTGAGTTATGTTTATCTGACCCTTCAACTTTATCATCTCGGCGACCGCAAAAAAGCACTCGAAACCGAAGTGGCCGATTTGCGGATGCAAAATGAAGTGGCCAGCGCGCAAATTGCCGCGCTCACTTCGCGCTCGGCATTGCAACGCCGCTTAAAGGAAGGCTACCTAAAAATGATTCCGATTGCGGAACACAACATTGTTCGACTGACTTTGCCGGCGCGAAATCAGGAAGACACGGTCCAACCAGTTTCCAATCAGCGAGGCGCGAGATGAAATGGAACAGCCGAACCAGATGCGCCATCGTTTGCCTCGGCTTCGTTCTCTTGTTCAGCGCGTTTTCGTTTCGCTTGATCTATCTCCAAATGATCAAGCACGACCAGTACGCGGGACTGGCCGCTGAAAAGCACGTTTACAAGCAGCCCATCTTCGCCGAGCGAGGCACGATTCTCGACGCGAACAACGAAGTCCTGGCGCACAATGTGCCGGTGGAAACGGTGGTGGCTGACGCCACTCATCTCACCGAGGTCGAGGCGACGGTCGATCTTGTCAGCGGTGAGTTGAAGCTTCCGCGCGCGGACGTTTCAGAGAAACTCCATAGCGACCGTCGATACATCGTCCTGAAGCGCGAAGTAGCGAAAGCAATCACCGATTCGCTCCGACAAAAACTGCGCGCCCAAAATTTACGCGGCATCTATTTCGAACAGGACGCAACCCGCATTTATCCCAACGGCGTAATGCTCTGTCACGTCATCGGTTTCACCGACTTCGAGCATCATGGCATTCAAGGCGTGGAAGGTTCGCTTGACGATTATCTGCGCGGCCAGGACGGCTATCGCTACATCGAGCATAACCGGGCCGGCCAGGAGCTTGTGCTCTACCGCGGCCAGGAGCGGGCGCAGCGTAATGGCTATCAAGTGCATCTCACCATCGACTTGAATCTGCAAAACATCGTCGAAAACGAATTGGACGCCGCCATGCGCGAGTATTCGCCAAAGAAAGCGACCATTATCCTAATGCGGCCGCAGACCGGAGAAATTCTCGCCATGGCCAATCGGCCGGCGTTCGATCTCAATCGCCGCTCCGATGCGAAACCCGAGCAAATGAAAAATCGCGCCATTTGCGACATGATGGAGCCGGGCTCGACTTTTAAAATTGTCACCGCTGCGGCCGCGCTCAACGAGCACAAGTTCCGCCTCGATTCCTACATTTTTTGCGAAAACGGCGTCTGGAATTACGGCGGCACCGCGCTGCACGATCACGCCGCGTTTAGCGATCTGAGCGTCAAAGACATTTTGGTGAAGTCGAGCAACATCGGCGCGGCCAAACTCGCCGTCAGTCTCGGCGATCAGAAATTCTACGAGTACATCCGGCGTTTCGGTTTTGGCGAGAGGACCGGAATCGAACTACCCGGAGAAATTCCCGGGTTAATTCGGTCGCCCCAATCGTGGAGCAAAATCTCGATCACTCACATCCCGATGGGCCACGAAATCGGAGTAACTCCGCTGCAGATGACCGCGGCCATGTGCGCCATCGCCAACGGTGGCAAATTGATGACGCCGCGGATCGTGAAATCGATCACGACCAGTGATGGCAAGACAATCAGCTCGCTCACGCCGATTGCGCTGCGCCAGGTCATCTCGCCAGAAACCGCGAGCCAAATTGGAACCGCATTGCGCGGGGTGGTCAGCGATCGTGGCACGGCCGCCGCTGCCGCGGTTCCCGGTTTCATCATCGCCGGAAAAACTGGCACCGCCCAAAAAGTCGATCCGCACGGCGGCTATGAAAAAGGACAGTATGTCGTTTCGTTTTGCGGTTATTTGCCAGCAGACCGTCCGGAATTCGTCGGACTCGTTGTGCTAGATGATGCGCAAACAAAATCCGAATTGAACTACGGTGGCCTCGTCGCCGGGCCGATTTTTTCCCGCATCGCCGAAAAGGCCGCCCGTTATCTCGATCTTGAGCCGCATGAGGAAATTCGCAGGGCCATCCCGGTGGAGCGAGTTGCCTTAACCGACGCTTCGCGCCATTGACTTCCTGGCAAAAGAATGGCGAACCCTCATGCAGCTCAAAACTCTTCTCGCCGCGACTCCCGTTCGCGAAATCATCGGCCCAACTGATCGCGCGGTGGAAAGCATCGCGTATGACTCGCGCCGTGTGCAGAGGGATGGGCTATTCGTGGCATTGCGCGGCGAAAAAAGCGATGGCCACAACTTCATCGGCCAGGCCATTGAAAAAGGCGCCGCGGTGATCGTCGCCGAGCGCGCCGAAAAACATTCCCGCGCCACCTGCGTCGTCGTTGAAAATACGCGCAGCGCAATGGCCGATCTCTCAGCGAGATTTTACAATTTTCCCGCCCGAAAATTGAAACTCGCCGCCGTTACCGGCACCAACGGCAAGACGACGACCACTTTTCTAATCAAGCATATTTGCGAAAAAGCCGGAATGCGTTGCGGCTTGCTCGGGACCGTTCGTTACGAAATCGGCGAGCGCGTCCTGCCCGCCGCGCGCACAACCCCCGAATCGCTTGATCTTCAGGAACTGCTTTCCCAAATCGCGAACGCCGGATGCCGGGGTGCAGCCATGGAAGTCTCTTCCCACGCGCTCGCCCAGGAGCGCACCCGTGGGATCGAGTGGGACGTCGCCGTCTTCACCAATTTGACCCAAGACCATCTCGATTATCACGGAACGATGAGAAACTATTTCGAAGCGAAAGCGAAACTGTTCGAGCAACTCGCGCAGCAACAGAAAAAGAAGAAACCGGTTGCGGTCATCAACATCGACGATCGTTATGGACGTCAGTTGCTCGCGAAGATCGACAAGAAAGTTTCGGTGGTGACCTTCGGAATGGGAGCCAGCGCCGATTTTCGCGCTTCCAACTATCGAATGGAATTTGCGGGCACGTCCTACCAGCTCGACGCGCGCGGCAAAAGTTATCTCGTGCGCGTGCCGCTCATCGGCCGTTTCAACGTCGCGAATTCGCTGGCCGCGCTGGCCGCCGCCACCGCGCTCGGCGTCGGTTTGCGCGAAGCTGTTCTCAGTCTCGCCAAATCGCCACAAGTTCCCGGCCGGCTCGAGATAGTTCCGGCCAAGAGGCAGTTCCAGGTTTTTGTTGACTACGCGCACACACCGGATGCCCTGCTCAACGTTATAAAAACTTTGCGCGAACTCGAGCCGCGACGACTGATTGTCGTCTTCGGTTGCGGCGGAAATCGCGACCGTGAGAAGCGACCGCTGATGGGTCAGGTTGTCGACCAAAAGGCCGATTACGCCATCATCACCTCTGATAATCCGCGCAAAGAAGATCCGGACAAGATCATCGCCGAAGTCGAAAAAGGGTTTCGCGGCAACCATTTTGAAAAAATCACCGATCGCGCGCAGGCGATTTCGCGCTCCATCGAAATCGCGCAACCGCGTGACATCGTCTTGATCGCGGGCAAAGGTCACGAAAATTACCAGGAGTTCGCCGATCACACCGTGCCGTTTGAAGACATTCAAGTGGCGCGGCGTGCGGTCGAGAATCATCCGGTGGAATTTAAATGAATCCGTTGTCGATCTTACAAATCGCAGAGCTTTCCGGCGCCAAACTCGAACAAGGCGACGGAAAAACTTTGATCGAAAGAATCAGCACTGATTCACGAACTATTAAGAAGGGTGAACTTTTCGTCGCCCTGCGAGGTGAAAATTTCGACGGCCACAAATTTGTCGAAGCGACTGCTAAAGCCGGGGCCGCCGGTGCGATTGTCGATCTTAAATGGAACGGAAAAGTTCCAGGAAAGTTCGTGATCATTCGGGCGGAGGACACCTTGCTCGCGTATCAAAATCTGGCCGCGAATTATCGGAAAGCGCTGTCGCTCAAAGTTCTCGCCATCACCGGCAGCAACGGGAAAACGAGCACGAAAGATTTTGCCGCCTCAGTTCTCGGCCGAAAATTCCGCGTCGCCAAAACGCAAGGCAACTTCAATAACCATGTCGGGTTGCCGCGCACCATTCTGGAGGCGAGATCGGACGATGAAGTCGCGGTCTGGGAAATTGGAATGAATCACCCCGGCGAAGTCGCCCCACTGGCGAAAATTGCCGCGCCCGACGCCGCCATTGTCACCAACATCGGCGTTGCTCATATGGAATTCATGGGAACGCGCGAGGCGATTGCGAAAGAAAAAGGCGCATTGGCCGAAGCAGTTGCCGCCGAAGGAACGGTCATCTTGAATGGGGACGATCCTTTTAGCAAGGGGATCGCCGAACGAACAGATGCTCATGTAATTTTTGCCGGAACCAAAGAAGGAACGGTTCGCGCGATCGACATTCAACAAAGTGCCGACGGATCGGAGTTCACGATTATGGAGGATGCGCACCGCTGCCGGGCGCAGTTGCCCGTGCCCGGACTCCACATGGTACAAAATGCGCTCCTCGCGGTCGCAGCCGGCCGCGCGTTCGGTCTTTCTCTCGAAGAAGCGGCCGCCGGTCTCGCCAGCGCGCCCCTCACTAAAGCGCGTTTACAGATCAAAGAGATCAACGGCGTCCAGTTTCTCGATGATAGCTACAACGCGAATCCCGATTCGATGAAAGCAGCGCTGCAAACGCTGGTCGAACTGGATACCGGCGGAAAGCGAATCGCGGTCCTCGGTGAGATGCGAGAACTCGGAAAAGAAACGGAGCGCGGGCACGAAGAAGTCGGCGAAGCAGCCGCCGCATTCGGCATCGATCAATTAATTGGCATTGGTGAAATGGGCGCAACCATTGCCCGGGCCGCCGAAAAGGCCGGCCTCGAAAACAGTTCGATCGTTGGATCGACATTGGAAGCCGCCGATCTTCTGATCGACATCGCGACGCCGGGTGACCTCGTTTTGATTAAAGGAAGCCGTCTCGCCCGCACCGAAGATGTGATCGAAGCCTTTGCAAAACTGAGTTCGCCAGAAGGCGCGCGCGTATGATGTTCTATCTTCATCGCCTCAGCGATCAGGTCGGCGGATTCAACGTTTTCTTCTACGTGACGTTTCGGGCGGTGGCAGCGGCAATCACTGCCTTCGTGGTTTCGCTCTTGTTCGGAAATTTCGTCATCCGCGTTTTGACGGCGCTCAAGCTCGGCCAGCCGATTCGCCAAGCTGCCGAGGTTCATCGACTGGCTGAATTGCACGGTGGTAAACAGGGAACGCCGACGATGGGCGGCGTCCTGGTTATCGGCGCCGTCTTCATTTCCAGTTTTCTCTGGGCGCGCCCGGATAATCGCTTCGTCTGGCTCGCGCTCTTTGCCATGGTTTATCTCGGCATGCTTGGTTTCGTTGATGATTATCTCAAAGTCACAAAGAAGAAATCCGACGGCGTAAGCGGCCGGATCAAACTTCTTTTTCAAATCGCTCTCGCTCTTATTATCACCGCGGTTTTTTTAAGCAGCCCGTTAATCGAAGTTCAGGCCAGGTCGCTTTACGTGCCGTTTTTTAAATCCCCCGTGGTCACGAACATGGGATGGTTCACGATCCTGTTTTTCGCACTTGTGATTGTCGGATCATCCAACGCGGTGAATTTAACCGATGGATTGGACGGCCTGGCCATCGGTTGCACCGTCACGGTCGCATTCGCCTACGCGTTTCTTTCCTACGCCGCCGGGAATTTTCGGGTCGCCGAATATTTACAGGTCCCCTTTTATCCCTTCACCGCCGAACTCACGGTCGTCTGTGCCGCGCTCATTGGCGCTGGTTTCGGGTTTCTTTGGTTCAATTGTCACCCGGCGAAAGTTTTCATGGGTGACACCGGCTCGCTTGCCATCGGCGGGTTGATCGGCGTGGTGGCGATCTGCTGTAAACAAGAATTGCTGCTGGTGGTTGTGGGCGGTGTTTTCGTCATCGAAGCGGTCTCGGTGATCCTTCAGGTGCTGAGTTTCAAACTCACCGGCAAACGCATTTTTGCGATGTCCCCGCTTCATCACCATTTTGAGCTTGTTGGTTGGAAAGAGAACACCGTCATCGTGCGGTTCTGGATTCTCTCCGGAATTTTCGCCCTTCTTGGACTGGCCACTTTGAAGTTGAGGTAGAAATTGCGTTACTCGAATCAAAAAGTTGCGGTGCTTGGAGCGGGCTTAAGTGGAGCGGCCGCCGCCCTTCTTCTCAAAGCCGAAGGCGCCGACGTCACCGTCCTGGACAGCGCCGATGAGAACAAGCTGCTCAAATCCACGATCGACAATCTGCGCGCGCAGAACATTCGCGTGATTTGCGGGCAAGCGGCCGATCAGGATTCCGGCAAATACGATTTCGTCGTCGCGAGTCCGGGAATCGATCCGGCTTCGGCGTTGGCCCAAAATTTTTCGTCCCGAAAGATCGAGATCATCGGCGAGCTCGAGCTCGGCTGGCGTTCGTGCGAAACACCGGTCATCGCCATTACCGGAACCAACGGCAAAACGACCACGACGGAAATGCTCGCTCAAATGCTGAACGATTGCGGACAGAAAACAATCGCCTGCGGCAACATTGGTAAACCGCTTTCCGAGGTCGCACGCGAGAAAATCAAATACGACGTGCTCACCGTTGAAGTGAGTTCGTTCCAGCTGGAAACGACCCAAACGTTTCGACCATCGATTGCGCTCTGGTTGAATTTCGCACCCGATCATCTCGATCGTTATCGCTCCGTCGCTGAATATCGCGCCGCAAAATTACGCCTCTTCGAAAAACAAACGACCGATGATGTCGCGATTGTAAACGCGGTTGAGAGCCTGCCCGATCTCCCCGCGCGCAAAATCACTTTCAGCGCCTACACTAATCGCGCCGACTTTCGCTTGGCCGAAGGCGCGATCGTTTTTGAAAACAAACCGGTGCTGCGCCTGAATCAGACGAAGCTGCGCGGCTCGCACAACATCGAGAATCTGATGGCCACTCTCGCCGCCGGACACGCTCGCGGGTTGCCGTTCGACAAGATGGTCCCGCCACTTTGCGCCTACGAGCCGCGACCACATCGGTGCGAATTTGTCAGGCAAATCGGCGGGGTCGATTACATCAACGACTCCAAGGCGACCAATCTCGATGCCGTCGAGAAAGCTCTGCTCGCCCAAAGCAAACCGGTCGTTCTCATCGCCGGGGGAAAAGACAAAGGCTTCACTTTTGAACCGCTCCGCGAACTGGTGAAAGAAAAAGTTCGATCGACAATCTTGATCGGCGAAATGGCCGAACGAATCGCCCGCGATTGGGACGGCGCGGTTAAATCCGAACTCGCGACATCGCTGGCCGACGCGGTCGAGCGCGCGCGCGCAACCGCCAAGTCCGGAGAAGTGGTCCTTTTTTCGCCGGGCACATCGTCCTTCGACATGTTCAAAAGTTATGCCGACCGCGGCGATCAGTTCCGCGCGCTCGTCCAAGCCCTCCCCGAATGAAAAGGAAGTTCAAAATGCCAAAGATGCTGAGATTCAAAGGAAAAAAACTCCGCGCCACTGCCGTGCGGCGGCCGCTGCGCATCGGTGCAACTACGGCTGATTACGGCGATCTGGCCGAACCGAGCATGAAATTATCGCGCGCATTGTTGATCGTGCTGCTGCTGCACGTCGTCGCGGTCGCAGGCATCATCGCGTTCAACGCAATCAAGACGCGTCAGGCGCCGTTGCCTTCTGCGCCGTCGCCAACCACCGTCGGAATCGCTTCCGCTGATACCAAGCCTCAGCCGCCGGCTGTCAATTCGCCGACTACGCAGAAAAGCAGTGCAAAGCCGCAGACAAAAGTTAGCGACTCCGGCAAAGTTTACGTTGTCGCAAAAGGCGATAATCCGGTCACGATCGCGAAGAAGTTCAAGGTCGCGTACGACGATTTGATCGCGCTCAACCACATCGATGATCCTCGCAAATTAAAGATCGGCCAAAAGCTTTTGATCCCGGAGAAAACCGCGAAGAAGAACCAGTAAATTTAATGTACCGAAAAAGCGCTTACTTCCTGTTCGTTGCGGTGCTGGGACTCCTCGTCATCGGCATCGTGATGCTTTTCAGCACGAGCGCTTTTGCCAAAGACAGCCATGGCGACCCTTACTTTTTCCTCAAACACCAATCGGTTTGGCTCGGAGTTGGTCTGATCGTTTGTATCGGAGCGGCCCTGATTGATTATCACTTCTGGCAGCGAACCTGGTGGATTTGGCTGGGTGTCGGAGCGATCACGCTCGTATTTTGTTTCGTTCCGCACATCGGAATGCGGATCAACGGCTCCCGCCGCTGGATCGGATTCGGCCCGATTGGTTTTCAACCGTCGGAGATTGCGAAACTTGCCGCGGTATTTTTTCTGGCGTGGTGGTTCGCGCGTTATGAGAAATTCGCAAACCATCCGTTGTTCGGCTTTGCCATTCCTTTGGCGATTGTGAGCGCGCTTCTCGCGCTGATTATTTTTGAAGTTGATCTCGGAACAACCGCTTTGATCGGCGCGACCACGTTTACGGTCATGTTCGTTGCCGGAACGAATCCGATTCTGCTCGGCCTGCTCGCCGTCACCGGAGGAAGCGTCATTTTCGTGGCGGCAACGCAAGCGCGCATGGAACGCCTGATCGCGTTCACCGATCTCGAGCGCTACAAACAGGATGCCGGACTCCAGCAAATGCAGGCGTTAATCGCGTGGGGCAGCGGCGGAATGGAAGGGCTGGGGCTCGGCAACGGACGGCAAAAGATGCTTTACCTGCCCTACGCGCACACCGACTTCATTTTTCCGATGATAGGCGAAGAGCTTGGATTGCGGATCAGTCTGCTCGTCGTTTTCCTGTTCGTCGTTGTCATTGTTTGCGGAATCATGATCGCGCTGCACGCGAAAGACCGATTCGGGTTGCTGGCCGCGTCCGGTGTGGTCTGCCTGCTGGCGTTGCAAGCCGCGGTGAATATCGGAGTCACCACTTCGCTTCTGCCAAATAAAGGTCTGCCGCTACCGTTCATTAGCTACGGCGGATCGAATCTCGTTGCCTGCCTATTCGGCATTGGACTTTTACTCAACATTTATCGGCAAGCCGTTTTGGAACCGGCCAACAAAAAACGCACTTCACTCCAAGTGCGACTGACACCGCGAATTTAACTGGAAAATCAACAATCATCAGAATGAACGCGGTCATTGCATGTGGAGGCACGGGTGGGCATCTTTTTCCCGGAATCGCCGTCGCTGAAGTTCTGCGCGAACGCGGACACGAGGTACTCTTGTTCGTTTCGGAAAAAGAGATCGACAGTCTCGCGCTTTCGACCCGATCGCAGTTCCGGTTTGAGAAACTGCCGACGATTGGTTTTCCGTCCGTTTATTCTCCTAAAATTTTCGGATTCATTCGACGGTTCACTGAAAGTCTTTCCCGCTGTCGATCGATTTACCAAAAGTTCAAACCGCAGATCGTCCTTGGTATGGGCGGATTTACTTCGACCGCGCCAATTTTGGCCGGACGGATGCGCGGCATTTCCACGCTGATTCACGAATCGAACGCGGTTCCGGGGAAAGCGAATCGCCTTGCGTCGAAAATGGTGCGGGCAGTTTTGCTCGGCTTTAAAGAATGCGCCGCCTTCTTTCCCAAAGTCCGCACCGAGCTCACCGGCACGCCGATTCGGACCGAGCTCATGCGACTGGATCGACAATCG
>QHRF01000063.1 GCA_003220055.1 Verrucomicrobiota bacterium
TGACCGGTGTGAAGGCGTGGTCGAAGACGTAGTTGGCCACGTTCCGGCCCTGGGCGATCGCCTGGGTTTTGTCGAACGACCAGTGAATGCCGAGATAAATCCGGCTCTGGCCGTTTTCTTCTTCCGCCTGCGAGAAATTTGAGAAAGTGCGCGGCATGTAGGGACGCACGTTGTCGGCGTTGTCTTTGGTCACGCCGTTGAATTCGTCGGAGACAAAGGTGAACGCGATGTTGTCGGTGCCGAAAAATCTGCGGAACGTTTGGAAGAGGGCGCCGCCAAAACCTCCGTGGCCGGACGGATACGACGGAAACGGAGGGGTGAAGTTCGGACCGGTGAGATTGCTCGCGGGCGCGCCCATTGGGGTGAATGTTGGATCTCCGGTTGTCGATGCGTTGCCGTCGCCGAGTCCGGTTGGTCCGGTTCCGAGATCGGACTCGGCGATGCCGGTGACCGGTCGCCAGAAATCGTAATAATATTTTGATTCCCAAATGGTCATGCCGGCGTCGGCCATGGCGGTGTTAGCGAGAGCGAGGAGTCGCGCCAAATCGAGAGTGCCGAGATGCATCTGATCAGCGATGTGGACGGTGATTTGATTGTAGAGCCGCGGCGGCGCGCACAGGCTCGGCGTTCCATCGTAGGCCCAGAAGATTCCAATGAAACTTTGCTCCGGTGTGCGCACGCTCGGAGTGTGAACGCCATCTCCGCCGAAAGCTTTGGCTTCGTTGTAAGCCGCCAAATATTCTGCGCTATCCATCGCGGGCGGCGGGGGAACGCGAAATTGACTGGCCGATTGCACGACGAACGTTTTGCATTCGCCCCAGTGCGCGCCAAGCGCGATCGGAATCAAACTGATGGGATCCTGTCGCCAATAGCCGGGCATTTGGTTTGGAAAATAATCGGCGCCAAAACGCGGCTCTGGAACTTGCGAGCCATCGTTTGTGCGCAGAGCAAGGATTGCGGCTGCGGCGCGCTGGCCTAACGACACGCCGTTGGCACGTTCGTTCTTATTGCTGACCTTCGCGAGATCGTCCGCGAGGAGCGAACCGAACGCTGAGGCTTGCGACGGATAAAGCGGGACCAATGTGTCGTGCGCCGCTTGCGCCACGGCTGCATCGAGCGAGACCGGCGGTTTTACCGCCTGAATGCCGGAGTAACTTTGATAACCGCCGAGAACGGCGTTAACCGAATCGAAAATAGCGATGTGAACGATGGCCATGGCGCGACTGGCGCGAGTCGGTCCGAGCTGCTCGCCAAAGGTGCGCAATTCGCCCGGCGCCACCGGTGTATGATCCAGTCCGCTGGCGTTAATTGCGATCGTGTTCCAGCGATGAATAGAGTCGAGCGCATTTTTTGGCGCCAGTGCGGTGCGCGTCGTCTGCACGCCGTTAAAGCGCGGTCCAAAGAAATCACTAAAGCTCAGCGCACTGGCGTTATTACTGAAACATAAACAAAGCGCTAAAAGGATAGCCGAAGATGATTTCATATTTGTTGCGGATTAGTCGCCATTGGTGGCGAGGGTCGAGCGGCAAAGAGTTTGCCGCTTTCTACGGAAAAACTCAACTGGAATCGTCTGAACAGAGCGATTTATGCAGCAGGATTCGCACCGGCATGACGGCCGGTTTAGCTACTCTGATATCCCGCGTTAGATCGATCCGGTCCGAATCTAGGCGGCTGGACTTGCGCGGGATTATTTGCGCCGCAGCGGCACCACGATCTCTTCGTTGTTGCGCGTCAGAATTACCTGGCCATCCTCGATTCGCTTGACCATGACCTGGTAAATTTGAGTGCCGATCTGGAGGCCGAACTGCTGGCCTTCCTGCATCGATTTGCCATTGATGATCGCAAAATGCGTGGCGCCATCGACCGTGATCGTGCTAACGACGAATGCGCCGGGTGGAACTTCGCCTTGACCGGCTCCGCCACTGCCGTTGCCACTGGCAACTCTTCCAGTCGGCTTCCAGCCGATTGGCGAAAATGGATTACGGGTTCCGGCGTCGAGGTTGAAGGAAGATTTATGTTTGATCGCGACGGCGGCGGGTTCATCCGCGCCGAACAGAGCCGGCGCCGCAAGGATCAAGGTCAAGAGAAGTGAAAAAAGTATTTTCATCGCTTTTCAATAACGGTGGTCGCGGCGATGCCGACCTGTTGAAATTGCGGCTCGTTAGGCACAACGTGGATGGTCAGTTTCGTGATGGAAAGCAGCGGCTCCCGGTTCTCGAGCTCAGCGATCGCTTTGCCGAGGGCCGCGAAATCGGCCTGGGGCATCTCGATCAGCCAGTTATATTTGGTCCAGGCCGCAAGCTCGCTTTGTTTGAAGTTCGCGTTGCTCTCTAATCGGGCAACTGCGCGATCGATTTGCTGACTTGCAAAAAAGGTCTTCATCCGAGGTGGAAACCACGCGATCGGCGCGCCTTCCGGAGAGAAAGCCTTGAGTGTGGCAAAACGCGCGGTCGCGTCCTTGGCTTGGCGTTCGAGATTGGCCGCTTTGGCCATTTCAGTTTTCGAGCCGTCGATTTTTTGCTGGCGATCTGCAATCTGGGCCAAGGCACCGTCGCGAATTTTTTGGAGCGGCCCGAGGAAAAAGGTGAAATAAACGTAGAGCAGAAAGATCAAACCCATCGTGCTGAGCAGGAGTTTCTTGATCTGATCTTTGGAAAGTTTAGGAAGATTCATTTCTTCGTTTTGTTCGGCTCGGCGCCGGTGTTGCAGCCGGTTTTGCAGCCGCGTTGGGGTTAAGGGTGATGGACAAGATGTAACGAGCCATCGGTACGTTGGTGCCACCGAGGTTCGCGACGGCTTCAACGTCCTCGAGTGTTTTAAATTCCACTTTCACATCGTGATAACTCTTGCCGAGCTGTTCGAGCAACATCTGGCGCAGATCCTCCGCTGCGGATCGTGGCTCGCGCGCCGCGGCCACGCCATCGATCGTGATCGTCACGCCTTTGTCATCTTCCAAAACTCCGGCCTCCATGCCGGTCAGTTGCGCATTGGGCGGGACGCAACGCGAGAGTTTCTCCAAAAATGGTCCCCAGAAAAAACGATTGTCGATGTAATCGTCGAGGACGCGCGTCGTGTTAATGAGATCGGTGAGCTGGGCTGAGCGTTTTTGCGCCTGGGTAACTTGGGGCTCCAGCTTTTTCCAATCGCCGTCGATGGCGCTGAGTTTGGCTTTGATTTCAAAGGTTTGATACGCGTTCCACCCGTAGTAGAGAAAAAGGAGTGTGCCGCAGCTCACGAGCACGAGGATTCCGATCTTGAGCGGGTCACGTTTCCGCTGCCGCTGCTCCAGAATTTCCTCATGCAGGAGATTGAGGTGAAGTGCCATTGCTGCTGGTCAGGTTTTGAGATATTCGAAGGCCGCCCCGCAAGCGACGTTGAGTGAGACAAATTCGTTAGGCAAAGTCTGCCGTTTCGCCGCCGGCAGCGCGACTTCGCAGGTCTCGAGCGGGTCCCAAATTTCACACGGCAAACTCAGTTCGTCACTCAACGCCTGCAAAACCGTTTCCGCACGCGCCAACCCGCCGGAAACAAAAATTCGGTTGATCCCTTCTTCGCGCTGTCCCTCGAAAAATCCAATCGAATTGCGCACTTCCATTCCGAGTCGCGCCAGCGATCCGCGACAGATGTCGGTCATTCCTTCGTCGCCCTGTTGAATCATCAGCCAGGCGGCATCGGCATCGAGCGCGTCCTCGGCCGTGAGGGCGTGCATCAGGGCCTTGCCGCCGTAATCGATGCTTCGGACCAGAACGAGTTCGCCTTTGCTCCCAATCAACACGGTGCTTTGCAGATGTCCCATATCGAGCAAAAGAAACGCATCCTTTGCGAAGATCTCCGGATAAGCGAATTCGAATGCGTTAAATGAACAGACCGCAGCGAGCTGAAGTATGTCGGCCGAAAGGCGAATTTTATTTGCCGCCGCGACGATTTGTTTTACCTGGCTTCGCAGCATTCCGCCGACGAGATATTTGGTCTTAGTGACAACACCGCTTTGCACGGCCACCTTGGCGCCGGCGGCCGACTCTTTTTCATTTGTCGATTCGTCATTTCCTTGGGCCGCGACCGGAGCGACGTCGAGGACGAAGTCTCTGCATTCCTGGTTCAACACCGCCAGCCCGTTTAAGCGCAGTGCAGTCCGGAGCAGCTCCACCGGTGTATCTGGCTGCTCTATGATGCGTAGTATCGCGCTCGGGTCGGAGACAGCGAAGGCACACGCTTTCGCGCTCCCGCCGAGCTCGTGAATTAGTTGTTTGAGTTCGCCGGCGAGATCGTCGGCCGAGGCGAACTCTTCGGGCACAGGGCGGGACGCCAAGCTGGTCAGAACGAATCGTGAATCGCTCTTTCGTCGAAGCGCGACACCTTTGAGCATGTGTTTGCCCAAATCGATGCCGACAACAGAATCTGCGCGTTTCGCCATGATGCTGCTACCCCCCTGTAGCGGGAAACGTGCCTTGCGATGGTGCTTTTTAGACGGCGAATGCATAGACGGCCACGTCGCCAGCTCCAGATTCAGGCCGCGACTGCCGCCCGATAACCGAAAAATTCCCGCTCCTTGATGATCTGCGCCACTTCCGGCGGCACCATTTCCTCCCAACTTTTGTCACCGGCTTTTAACTTCGCCAACACTGTTGCTGGATAGATGCGCAAGAAATCCTTCCGATAATCGTCGATCTCTTGGATGTAGCAATTGTCGATCAAGTATTGAAAAAGCGCGCGCAGATTCGGGGCAACGTGCACCTTGGTGGCGCTCAAAATCGCACCCGTCGTTTCCTCGATCATCGGATAGACGTAAAGCTTCAGTCCGTGTTTAAACATGCGCCCAAGCGCCTCTAGAATTCCGCCTTCGAGGTTGAGGTAATATTTTTCGTCAAGAATCTCGATCAAACTCGGGACGCCCATGACCAGGCCGATCATGCGGTTGGTGTAGCGCGAAAGATAACCGGCCAGGCGATAATATTCGCCGAACTTGGAGATCAACACCGTTCGCCCGAGCGCGCCGAGAATGTCCACTCGCGCCAAAAAATCGGCGTGATTGAGCTGACCTTCCGAAAGCAGATTTTCCAGCGTCATCTCCATTAGCACGACCGTATCTTCTTCCGAGCACCCAGATTCCTTCAGGAATTGGCCGCGCGCGCCCTCAAGCATGTCGTTGGTCGCGTAGGTAACCGGCCGAAAACTGCCGCGTTCGATCAGAATCGCTTTCTTATGCAGAATCTCCGAGGGTTGGACCATTTCGCCGTCGGCTGTAAACATGACCGCATCGGTCAGGCCCTGGCTCACGAGCTGCAGATTAATCAGCCGATTATCGATCTTGGCGAAACTTGGGCCGGAAAATTTGATCAGATCGACCTGAATTCTTCCGGGCGCGAGATTTTCCTGGAGCGACGAAATCAACCGTTCCGGTTGGGAATAGTAAAACGCCCCGTAAAGCAAATTCACTCCGATCACGCCAAGAGCTTCTTGTTCATCCGCATTCGATTCATCGAGCATGCGCACATGAATGATGATTTGACTCGGTTCGCCGCGCGGCTCGGTCTGAAAACGAACGCCCAGCCAGCCATGCGATTCATTGTGCTGTTTAAAGCTTCGGGCCGCTACCGTGTCGGCAAAAACGAAAAAGGTGCGATCGCCGCCGAACTTGGCATCAAGGCGCTTGACCAGCAGTTCGTATTCGTGATCAAGCATCGTCCAGAGACGCTTGCGGCTGACGTAGCGATCGGTCGGTCCGTAGATCGCGTCGCTAAAGGTCATGTCGTAGGCCGACATTGTTTTGGCGATCGTGCCAGCGGCGCCGCCTACGGTGAAAAAGCGGCGCGCCACTTCCTGACCAGCTCCGATTTCGGCGAATGTCCCGTACTTTTTCGCATCCAGATTGATCTGAAGCGCTTTTCGGTTTGTCCCGACGTCCATCTCCGCCTTCATACAAATTCTGTAGCGGCGATTCTTTACGACTGCAAATGTTGCAGCTGCCGCCGTCTTTGGGGGCAATTCGGCCGATGAAGACGTCGGCAGCTGGAACCTAGAGCCGCACTTGCTCTGCGCTATTTGACGGGATCCACCCGTGTAGGTTATTCGGTAAGAGCGCGTAAACCCAGTCCCCGCGCTGGCTGACAATTTTAATTTCACTGCCGGCCGGCAAGGTCAGGACGCGATTAGCATTGTCCGCGGTGGCAAGGCGCGCTTCGACCTTGTCGCCGGTGACGACGGCCAGTCCCCGACCATTTTTCCCACGGCTGAGTTCGTAGGAAGCGCCAACCGCTATTACGAAGATCGACAGGGACAGGATCGACAATGCAATCGGGCCGCGGCCGCGCCCCCGGCCCAAAACCCAGGTCGCGACCGAGAAAATACCGATCCAAAACGAGATCGAGGCAGCGAGGGCGTATTGATTTTCATCGGCGAACGCGAAAATGCGTTCCCATCGGTTCGGAACCAATTCGAGCGCGCGAGCTTCATCACGCGCAATCCGCAGATTGGCCTCGGCTTCGGGATGATGTGGATCGAGTGCGAGCGCGCGTTCGTAGCTAAGGATGGCGCGACCAAAATCGTTTTTTCGAAAATAAGCGTTCCCCAAATTGTAAAAAAGATTTGGCGTGTCCCGTCCGGAACGGACCAATTCCTCGTAATCGTCGATCGCCGCCTTGAAATCACCGGCGGCGTATTCCTGATTGGCTTTGGCGAACTGCGCGCTCGGTTCCGCCGCCAGGATCGAAGCGCAAAGTAACCACAGACCTGCGCAGCTAATAACTATTCGGTTTCTCATGCGCGCAAACTTTCCAGCAACCTCAAAACTTCTTCTCGTTCGTCGCTCGAGATCGTGTTCGCACCGTTTCCGCTTCCACTGAAGCGTAATTCGTCGCTCCGGTCGAAGAGAGTGCGCAATTGTGCCCGTTCGCGTTCGCCCAAATCAAATGCCTTCGCCGCCGTTTCCGCGTCCACTGCGTTTGGATTGATATTTTTGACAAGCGCCGTTTTTACCCGCACAACCCGGGATGCGTTTGAGAAATATTCCTGCGGCGACAATTCAGCTCGCCGTAATTTCCGCAGAAGTTCGCCGGATTCGTGTTGCAACGCTGCTGTGCGTTGCGCCTCGAGATTGTCGATCTTCGCTTGCCGAATTTTCCAGCCAATGAATCCTAACAACAGAATGAACGGCGCTAATTGCGCGATCCAAAAAACCGACCGCGCATAAATTGGGGTAAAGGATCGGACCCGCCCGAGATCGGTCAGCTGATACAAAATGTCCTGCGGCTTTGCTGTTGACGCAGGGGTAACGCCCACCGTTGCTGTCGGCGTAGCCGATGTTGCCGCAACTGCCGGAGCTTTTGCGGCACTCGGGGCCGGCGCCGTGCCGCCTTCGACTTGAATCGGCACCGCGTCGCTCCGTAACGTGACGTAGTTTTCTTTGATTGGATCGAAGTAAGCGAAAACCAGCGGCGGCACCGCCGGTTTCTTTTGATTAGGCGCTATCACCATCTCGAAAGTTTTCTCTCCGCTAATACCGACGTCATCGTCCTGTTTAAATTTCGAAGAAGGCGGATATTTGTGCCAACCCCGTTCGTCCTCGAGTGCGGGCCCATTCATCCGATCAAAATTTCCGCGGCCGGTGATTGTCGATGTTACGGTGATCGGATCTCCGACTTGGACGGTTTTCGGTCTTGCATCGGCGGTCATGGTGAAATTGCCAATCGCTCCGGAGAAATTTGGCGGCGCATTCGGCGGAAGCGGTTTCACGTTGAGCGTGGCGGTTTCGCTTTGAATCGGCAGCTCGGTTCGCTCGCCCATGCCGCCAAAGGGGTCGCTGAAAAACGGATCGGAGAACGGATCATCTAAATTGAATAGATCGAATGGCGATCGCGGACGCGTTGTTCGCGGGGCGCTCGGTCGCCGCGGGAGGACAACAACGGCCTTGGCCGTGACCGGTCCGATTTCAAATTTTCCAGGTCGCGCAGCGGCAATTGCAGTTTTGAAGGTGTAAACTTGATAAGTTCTGCCACCGATCGTTTCCAGATTTTCGCGCGGCTGCTGCAGCTTTTGGGTCGTGAAACCCTGACCGGAAAGTTCCGGTCCATCTTGAAGCCGGCCACGCGCGCGCGGATCGAATCCCAATCGAATTTCGGCTGGAACCATCTCGCCGACATACGCGTCTTTTTTGGCGACAACTAATTCCGCGAAAGCAAGCTTACTCGCGGCCTGAGTTTGGCCGCTTTGGCTCGAGCCCGCCGAGCTGCGCGATCCTTGCGCCACGTTCAAGACCAGCTCGGGCGTGCGCAGCGAATCGCTTCGGACGCGTACCGTCTGCGGCGGAATGTTGAACTGACCGGCTTTCAACGGCAGCACACTGTAGGTGTAGGTGGCCGACGACGAATCTTCGTTTCCACCGAAGCCGAAACTCAGACTTGATTCATACATTTGGCCCGTCTGATGAATTTCAAGGCCATCGACCGAAATCGATTCCGGAACCTTCGCCTTGGTTGCGCCGCTGATTTTGATTTCCAACTGGACGATCTGTCCAACCGTCGGCTGGGAGTTACTCAGCACTGCCGTGACGGTGGGCGAAGCGGCAAAAGTGGATTGCATCGCTGCAATCGCGATTGGCGCCAAAAACAGAATTCGTCGAAACATCGACATCGTCATCAACCATCAACTTTCGGAGGGGTCACCAGTCATTATAGACATGGCGTCGGACCTTGCGTTCATCAAGCTGGACCCGCTGTTCTTCGTCCTTCATTGATTTCAAAAGAAGCTCGGCCTGTTTCTCGCTCATCTGTCCCTCTTTTTCCGGCTCGGCTTCGGCTAATTGCCCAGCATTCTGCGGGTTCTGCGGCGGTTGGTCGCCATTGGCTCCTTTGATTTCCCCGGCCAATTTTTTTTGCGGTGACGAAGTCGGCGTTGCGGAGGGAGTCGCATTTTCGCCTTCGCCTTCGCCTTCACCGGGAGAGGGCGATGACGTTTGATCGTCGCCTCCACCCGGACTCGGCGATTCTTCCGGCTGTTCCTGATCGCGCCCTGATTGTCGATCCTGTCCGCCAGCGGACGGACTGGGCGTTGCGCCCGCATTTTTGTTTTCTCCTTTTCCGGGAGAGGGCGAAGGTTGATTCGCTTGCTGTTGATCTTTCCCCGGCGCTGGCGATGGAGTTTCGCCCGCCTGAGATTGCTGATTTTTTTTCGGTTCGTTCTTGGCCTGCGCCTGGTTCGACTTATCTTGAGAATTTTTGCTCTGGCTGCTTCCTGATTGATTTTGCGATTGCGCCTGCTGGCTCTGTTGTTGTTGTTGTTGCTGCTGCTGGTTTTGATTTTGATCTTTGCCGGAACTGCTCTGCGATTGAGATTGTTGCTGGTCTTGGTTCTGTTCGCCGCCGCCACCGCTTTGTTGCTGATTCTTGTCTTTTTTATTTTGCTGTTGCGGTGGCGGCGTTGGTTTTTGTTTCGGGTGCTGTTTCAACCGCTCGATCTTCTTTTTGACCTCCTCCAAATTGGCTTTGGCCGCTTCATTTTTCGGATTCAGTCTCAAAGTCGATTCGTAATGCGACGCCGCGTCAGTCAGGTCCTTTAGCGTGGTCTCGTTCGTCTGGTCCATGTCGGCGCGGTCTTCGAGTGTCCGGCCAAGATTAAAATGGCTGTTTTCTTGAAGTCCTTTGTCGGGTGAGAGCAGAGCGTTGCTGAACGATTGCAGCGCCTTGTTGTAATCACCCATTTTGAAAGCGGCCGCGCCCGCATCGAATTCGATTTTTTCTTTTTGCGACGAATCCGGATGTGATTGCAGATCTTCTTGGAAGCTCTTGTAGGCGTCGTTGTATTTTCCTTCGCGATAAAGATTCAACCCGGTGGCAGCTCCAAACGCAGGTCTCGCGAAAATTAGAAGCAGCGCGGTCGCCGGCACTGCGATCTTTGACCATTGCGGCACGCGAGCACGGGCGCGGACTCGTTTGCGTTCGCCGATCAAGATCGACATCGTCAGCGCGAGAATCGCCGCGCCCAATGGCCATTCGTAACGCTCAATCGGTCTCCGCCCCAAGCGCGCATCAATGTCGGCCGCTTTCATGCTCGCCAACCCTTGCGCGTAAAGTTGCGACATCGTTCGCGGCCCGTCGTCGAGGTGCAGATAAAACCCGCCGGTAGCTTGAGCGATTTCGCGCAAGCGCTTCTCGTCGAGCTTTGATTTTACAACTTGGCCCGCGGAATCTTTCACGAATGCCGTTCCGCCATCGTCGCTCGTAATGGGAATCAGTGAGCCTTGCGGCGTGCCCACGCCCACCGTGAAAATCTTCACGCCGGCATCGGCCGCGGTCTTCGCCACCTTGGCGGCGTCGCCGCTGAGCTCTTCGCCATCAGTGAAAATGATCAGCGCGCGATTTCCGGCGGCGCTTTTTCCAAATGTGTTTAGAGCGAGATTGATCGCTTCCGAGATGTTCGTGCCACCTTCGGGGATCGTTTTCGTATCGAGATCATTAATCGATTCGACTTCCGCTTCGTAATCAATTGTTAACGGCGCCTGCAAAAACGCGCGGCCGGCAAAGGCAATCAGCCCAACCCGATCGCCTTGGAGCTGGTTCACCAGGTCCTGGGCCGCGAGTTTGACGCGCTCGAGCCGGTTCGGCTGCACGTCGTTTGAAAGCATGCTCCGCGAAGTGTCGACGGCAAAAAGCAGGTCGAGACCTTCGCGCTTCACATCTTCGTAAATGTAACCCCATTGCGGTCGAGCGAGACTTACGATCGCGAGCGCGAGTCCGAGCATGAGCAAAGCAAATCGGAACAGGCGGCGCGAGCGGTTGACAGTCGCAGCGAGCTGCGGAAGGAGCCGCGGAGAAACGAATTCGCGAAGTCTCGCGATTCCTCGCCGTTCGGCGCGCGCAAATAAGAGTGCGAGAACCGGAATTACCAGCAGTGCCCAGAACCAGATTGGTGCGCCAAAGCTCATCATGGCAATTTTTTCCAAATGGTTTGCGACAACAAAAGCTGCGCCACCAGCAGCCCGCAGCCGCTCATGATGCAAAGCGGAAACAGGTCGCGGTACTCCTGATATTTTTTTACAGCCACGGTCGATTTCTCCATCTTGTCGATGTCGCTGTAAATCTGCTCGAGCGACTTGGTGTCGGTCGCACGGAAAAATTGGCCATCGGCAATCTGCGCGACCTGTCTCAAACCGGCCTCGTTAAATTCCACCCGCTGGTTTTGATAGAGCAGATTTCCAAGCACGTCGGTCATCGGTCCGCGTTGAGTAAAAATCGGCGCCGGCGCGATCCCGGTGATTCCGGCACCAATGGCATAGAAATGGATCTTCAGAGCTTTGACGGCTTCGGCTGCCGTGCTCGGTGAAATTTTGCCGGCGTTATTTTCGCCGTCGGTCAGCAGAACGATCGCGCGGCTTTTTGAATGTTTGTCGTTCAATCGATTTGCCGCCGAGGCCATCGCCGAGCCGATCGCGGTTCCATCTTCGACGAGTCCGATTCGCACTCGCTCGAGATTTTGTAGAAGCCAATCGTGATCCAGCGTCATCGGACTAACAACATATGGCCGGCCGGCGAAGGCGATGATTCCAATGCGATCGTTCGGTCGACCTTCGATGAACTTGCGCGTGACTTCGCGGATTGCGTCCACCCGGGTCGCCTGCTCGCCGCCGATGGTGAAGTCTTTGGTTAGCATCGACCCGGACACATCAAGCACCAGCATGATGTCGATCCCGCTTGCTTCGACTTGGGTCAGGCTCTTGCCGAGTTGCGGTTGCGCCAGAGCGACCACGAAGATCGCGAGGGCTGCAAAAATTAAAGCCCGCAAAAATTTTCCAACGCGTGCAGCGCTTTGCTTGCCGATCGCGCGCAGCGTCGCGGTCGATGAAAAGGTCAGGGCCGCAGCCGGACCGCGTTTGCCGCGGAGATAAGCGAGCAGCGGAATTGCCAGGAGGAGCAAAAGCAGCCAAGGACGCGCGAACGTCAGGGCAGTATTTGCCGGCCACCAATCAAGCAAGCGCAAGTTGCTCTCCTTTCACAAAGCGCGTCGCCTCTTCCAGCAGAAGCCGGCTATCCGCCGATGTCGCTTCGTAACGCGCGAACTTGATCAAGTCGCACCGGTTCAAAAAATCTTCGAGCAGCGATTTCTCGTTCGCCGAAAACGGCGACGATTTCGCCAGGGCGGTAAGAAATTCGACCGATGTCTGTCGCGTCACCGGCAACGCGTACTGATTAGTCACGTAGCGTCGCAAAATATCCGAAACGCGAATGCTAAACAGGTACGGATTCGTTGTTTCGATTTCACCACCGATCGACTCGAGTTCTTCGAGCGCGATTTCTCGTGGCAATTTCGGAGGTTGTTCCGGTTTGCGCTTTCGGGTGAAGAACCAGACGATCGAACCGATCAGGCACAGTCCAACAAAGCTCGCCAGAAAAATCACCCACGTCGGGACAAACGAATAATCAACCGGAGGCGCGATCTCGTGAAATTGTTGTTGGGCGAGAAAGATCGACATAAAGGGAGCCGACATTGCCGGTTAGCGCGTGGCGACGCGACGCTCGCGTAATTTGAAAAACGAACGCAGCGCCGGCAGATAATCTTCGCTCGTCCGCAACGTGATTGCGTCGATGTTGTTGCGGCGAAGCGTGCGCGAAAGCTCATGCGCTTTCTCGTCGGCCAAATCGGTAAATCGCGTTCGTGTCCCACGGTCCGCAGTGTTGATTTCGATTTGTTCCCCGGTCTCGGCGTCCTCGAGCGTGATAATACCGACATTCGGGAGCACTTGCTCCCGTTCGTCCTGAATGTGCACGGCAATGAAATCATGGCGTCGGCCGCTGACCGCGAGCGTGTGGGAGAAGTCCGGCGCTTGAAAATCGGAAATGAAAAAGACAACCGCGCGACGCGTTACGACTTTGTTTAAATAATCGAGCGCGAGCGCGGGATCAGTTCCGCGGCCGGCCGGTTCGAAAAACAAAATCTCGCGAATAAGTCGAAGCGTGTGCGAGCGGCCTTTCTTCGGTGGAATGAAAAGTTCGACCCGGTCGGTGAAAAGAATCAGCCCCACCTTGTCGTTGTTGCGGATCGCGCTGAAAGCGAGCAGACAGGCCACCTCGGCAGCCAGTTCGCGTTTTGATTGCGCGGCGCTTCCGAAATTTCCCGATGCGCTAACATCGACAATCAGCATCACGGTCAGTTCGCGTTCCTCGGTGAATTTTTTCACGAACGCAGTCCCGAGCCGTGCTGTCACGTTCCAATCGATCGCGCGAATCTCGTCGCCCGGTTGATACTCGCGCACATCCTCAAAATTCATTCCGCGACCTTTGAAGACACTGTGATAATCGCCGGCGAAAACGGTCTCGACCAGTCCTTTGGTCTTGATTTCGAGGGTGCGGATTTTCTTGAGAATTTCCGCGGTTCTTTCCTGCAAACCGTTCATCGCGACTTAGGGAACGGGAAGGCCGGCAAAAATTCGTTCGATGATGGTTTCGCTCGTGACTGCTTCAGCCTCGGCCTCGTAGCTAACGATGATGCGATGCCGCAAGACATCCGGTCCGATGCTTTTTACATCTTGCGGTGTGACATAACCGCGGCCGTTCAGAAACGCGTGAGCCCGCGCGCCGAGCGCGAGATAAATCGTGGCCCGCGGCGACGCGCCGTAACGAATCAATCCTTCCAGATGCAAATTGTAAGAAGCCGGCTCGCGCGTCGCCCAGACAACATCGACAATGTAATCTTTCACCCGGTCGTCGATGTAGATCTGGTTCACCACGTCGCGCGCGGCGATGATTTGTTGCGGCTCGATCACCGCATTGACGCGCAGATCAGGCGCGGAGGTCGCCATTAAATCCAGGATTTTGCGTTCCTCGGATTTTTCCGGATAACCAATGTTCAATTTGAACATGAAGCGGTCGAGCTGCGCTTCGGGAAGTTGATACGTTCCCTCCTGCTCGATTGGATTTTGTGTGGCTAGAACCAGAAACGGATCGGGGAGGGGATAGGTTTGTTCGCCAATGGTGACCTGGCGTTCTTGCATCGCTTCGAGCAGTGCGCTCTGCACCTTCGCCGGCGCGCGATTAATTTCGTCGGCCAGAATTAGATTCGAAAAGATCGGCCCGAGCTTGGTCGTGAATTCGCCCGTGCGCGGATTGTAAATGAGCGTCCCGATCAAATCGGCCGGCAAAAGATCCGGCGTGAATTGCAATCGTTGGAAGCCGGTCTGGATGGCCGCAGCCATCGTTTTGACGGTAAGCGTTTTGGCCAAACCCGGCACGCCTTCGAGCAGAATGTGACCGTTGGCAAGAAGGCCGAGCAACAAGCGGTCGACCAGATATTTTTGGCCGACAACGACATGCGAAACCTGCTCGCGCAGAGCCGGGATCCAGCGGCCGAGCTCCTGCACGTCACGGGTGATTTCCTGCGTCGATTTCATGCCTGTAGTCAGACATGGTTGCTAGAAAAAACGTTCGATCAACTGTTGCGATGGGCCTTTTGTCGAGAAGGCGTGACCCTCAGCTCAAGCCTCTCCCCCAGTGAGGGAGAGGAAGACGCGAAGCGACAGGTGAGGGTGAGAATCAGTTTCGGCGGGTCTCCGTGCGGGGGCGCAAAGTCAAAATAATCGGTAGGCCGCTATAGGGTTCGGCATCGCGGATTCTAGCTTCGAGATAACGAGCATAGGACTGAGTAAGCAATCGCGGATCGTTCACAAACAGCACGAACTCCGGTGGTTGAAGATGTTCTGTACGGTGAATCCGTCCTTTGGCGGATCGATCTCGCGTTCCCGCAGCCTGGGCAGCGTAAAAAAGTTTCAATCGCCGGCCTTTCACCATCGGCGGCGGATTTGCGGCGAACACCGCGCGCATCAATCGATTCAAAACTCCGGTCCCGATACGCGTGGTTGCCGCTTGCCGAATTTTGCCAATCATTCCGAAAAGCCGATCCACGTTTTCGCCCGTGCGCGCGGACGCGACCAGCGCCGGCGCGTAATTGAGAAAGAAAATCTTCTCTCGGGTTTCAGCAACAAGTTCGCGGATCGTCTGTCGCTCGCCGCGCTTCGGTTTAACGAGGTCCCACTTGTTCAAAACAACCAGCGCCGCTTTGCGCGCTTCCTGGATTAATCCGGCGATTCGTTTGTCCTGCGCAGTCACGCCGCTGGTAAGATCGACAATCAGGACACACAAATCGGCGCGGCGAATACTTCGTTCCGCGCGCATGACGCTGAAGACTTCAACCGAGCTCGAGAGTTTACCGCGCCGGCGAATTCCAGCCGTATCGATGAACAAAAAGCGGCGGCCATCGCGTTGGTAAGAGATATCGACTGAGTCGCGCGTCGTTCCGGGCAATTCGCTCACGATCGCGCGTTCGCTTTGCACGATCGCGTTAATCAGGGATGATTTGCCCACGTTCGGCCGGCCGATGATGGCGATGGAAAGCGAATTGCTGATTGCTGATTGCTGATCGCTGATCGCCGGCAGGAGTTGTTCGATTTGATTGAGCAACTCCGCAATGCCGCGATTATGCTCGGCGCTGATTGAAATGATTTTCTCAAAGCCTAACGCATCGAATTCAGCGGCAAGAGAGTCGTGCTTGTCATGGTCGATCTTGTTAACCACAAGCACGATCGGTTTTCGCGACTTGCGGAGCGTGCGCGCGAGATCGCTATCGATGGGGGAGAGGCCGTCCTTTCCGTCGACAACAAAGAGTAAGAGATCGCTTTGGCGCAGCGCGTCTTCCGCGGTTTGACGGACTTGTGCGGTGAGATCCTTTTCGCCGGCGCCCAAAATTCCGCCGGTGTCCCAGAGTGTGAACGGTTGTTCTCCGCGCGAACAGATTGCCGAGATCCGGTCGCGCGTAATCCCGGGCTGATCGTGAACGATGGCGATTTTGCGGCCAACCAGGCGATTGAAGAGCGCAGACTTCCCGACATTCGGACGTCCGATGATTGCGACGCTCGGGATATTCGTTAGGCCGCTCATTGTTGGTAACTGATAACTAACAGCTGAATCCGCCTCTCCCCTTGATCAAGGGGAGAGGACTAAGGTGAGGGCTTCGCATCATTTGCCGGTAGACTGCGACCCTCACCCTACCCTGTCCCTTGTAAAAGGAGAGGGGATGACTCCCATCAATGAAACGCGAATTCTGACGCAGCATTAATCCCGCGCCGCGTGCGCGTGCCCACCAGCTTGCAACTGGCGCACGCCTTCCATCACGTAGATGATCCCGGAAATGAGAGTGAAAGCGCCGGCGACGCTGACAACGAAGAGGAGAGGAAGGAATTGAAGCTGCAACATGACCCAGGCGATAGCGCACATTTGGCAGACGGTTGCTACTTTTCCGGTCCAGCTTGGTTTTATGCGCATTTTATTGCCGATGAAATAGTGCAGGATCCCGGAGCCGACCAGGATTACCGCGTCCCGCGTTATCACCAGAACAGGGAACCACGCCGGAAATCTGCCGTACTCGGGATCGACCTCGCTCCAGTTGCTGATGCTCAAAGTAATGATGCCGCTCAGCAACAGCCCCTTGTCCGCGATTGGATCGAGAATCGCGCCGAGTGCGCTCCGCTGTTTGTAGCGGCGCGCGATGTACCCATCGAGTCCGTCGCTCACGGCGGCGATCAGAAAAATGGCGATAGCGGTGAAACGTTGCCACTCCAACGGCGCCCCGCGTTGAATGCTTTGACCATAATAAATCGCCATGGTGACGAACGCCGGGATCATCAGGATGCGCGCAACGGTGATCTTGTTGGCAGTCGTCATCGGGCTTCAAAAATAAATTGTAGGGCGTTTCGAAGAAACGCCAATGCTAGATCAGCGTCCGTCGCGGCCTACGCCCTACAAATATTTTTGCAACTCGGCCGCTTACGTCTCCAACGTCGCCGTTGCCATTTCTTTTTTGGCATCGTGTTTTCCTTCGCAGAATTCCTCGATCATTTTTCGATTGAACGCCGGGATGTCGTCCGGTTTGCGGCTCGTCACCAGTCCGTTATCGACCACCACTTCTTCATTCACCCATTTCCCGCCGGCGTTTTTGACGTCGGTCTTTATCGCCGGCCAGGAGGTGAGCGTTTGTCCGCGCACCACGCCGGCATCGATCAA
>QHRF01000079.1 GCA_003220055.1 Verrucomicrobiota bacterium
GGCCGTGATCGATCGCCAGCATGATGACCGCGAACGAACTCTCCATCGCGGTGTGCTTGTAAAGATTGTTGATGACGATCTTCGGATTGGCGTCGCGCTTGAGCTCGATTACCACGCGTGTGTTTTCGTCCGATTCGTCGCGGACCGCGGTGATCTCGCTCAGAACTTTCTCATTCACTAAATCGGCGATGCGCTCGACCAGCGTGGCGCGGTTAACGTTGTAAGGAATTTCCGTGATGACGATTTGCTCTTTCCCGCCCTTGATTTCTTCGACGCCCGCTTTGCCGCGCACTTTCATGCTGCCACGGCCGGTCTCGAGGTATTGGCGAACACCAGTAGTTCCTAAAATCGCGCAGCCGGTAGGGAAATCCGGCCCCTTCACGTGCTTCATCAAATCCCCGAGCGTGATGTCGGGATCGTCGATCTGCGCGCAAATGCCGTCGATCACTTCGACCAAATTGTGTGGGGGAATGTTCGTCGCCATTCCAACCGCGATGCCGGTGCCGCCGTTGACGAGAAGATTTGGAAACGCCGCCGGGAAAACAGTCGGCTCGGTTCGCGTCTCGTCGTAGTTGGGGACGAAGTCGACCGTGTCCTTGTCCATGTCGACCATGAGCGCGGCGCCGAGATGAGTCATGCGCGCCTCGGTGTAACGCATGGCCGCGGGCGGATCGCCTTCGACCGATCCGAAATTGCCCTGACCGTCCACCAACCGCTCGCGCATCGCCCACGCCTGCGCCATGTGGACGAGGGTGGGGTAGATCACCGCTTCGCCGTGGGGGTGATAGTTACCGCTGGTGTCGCCGCAAATCTTTGCGCATTTCCGATGCTGCCGCCCGGGAAAGAGCGACAAATCGTGCATCGCGTAGAGAATTCTGCGCTGCGAAGGTTTCAATCCGTCGCGCGCGTCCGGCAATGCGCGCGAAATGATGACCGACATCGAGTAATCGAGGAACGACCTCGACACTTCTTCGGCTACATTTACCGGATCAACTTTTTCGTTCGCGTTATACACAAAGTCTAATGACGAATGACGAAGTAATGAGCAGGCGCTTGGCCTAACAACTGTTCCTGCGACATTCGAAATTCGTGCTTCGTCATTTTAAACGTCCAGGTTTCGGACGTTTAATGCGTTGTCCTCGATGAATTGGCGGCGCGGTTCGACCACGTCGCCCATCAGAATCGTAAACATTTTGTCGGCATCGACCGCGTTGTCATCATTGAGATCCACCTTGAGCAGCTTGCGTTTCTCGGGATTCATCGTCGTCTCGAACAATTCTTTGGCGTTCATTTCGCCGAGACCTTTGAAGCGTTTGATCTGCACACCGCGCCGGCCGATTTCCAAAATCTTTTCGAGAATTTCCGGGATTGAGAAGAGCGGGTGGGTGATTGCTTTTTCGCCTTCGCCTTCGATCAATTCGAAAATCGGACGATCGCTTGCTGCGTAGTGATCGACCTTCAAACCTTTCCGGGCCAGCTCGGCGATAATTTTTTGAATCGCGGCCGATTCGTGGAGCTCGACCAGCTTGGCACGGCGACGAACGCCGTTGGTTTTGGCCGTCGGTGCCTGAGCATCGCCCAGCGGCAACAATTCCTGTTCCATCTGGGTGTCGAACAAATTGAGATCGAGGTTCGTCTCATGAAATTTCCGGACCGCTTTCTCGTCGTGAAAATAATGAACGGTCTCGTCGTTCCCCTCCCGCACTTTCACCAGATACGCGGGGAGCTTGCCGGACTTGGAAATGCGCTCTTCCAGATAAGCCTCGAAATCGCCACCGTGCCGGCGCACGACTTCGCTTAGCTTGGCCAATTTCTCGAGCGATTCGAGGATGTCCTTGAGTTGCGCTGCGGTAATTTCTTTGTTGTCGGCGAGATTTTTCAGCTTCACGTCCTCGGCGCCGAGTGAAATCAGGATTTTGTTCAACTGCACATCGTCATCGACGTACTCTTCGCGTTTCTTGCGCTTGATTTGGTAGAGCGGCGGCTGCGCGATGTAAATCTTGCCGGCGCGAACGAGCTCGTTCATCTGGCGGAAGAAAAACGTCAACAACAGCGTCCGAATATGCGATCCGTCCACGTCGGCATCCGTCATGATGATGATCTTTCCATAGCGCAGTTTTGACATATCGAAGCGGCCTTCATCTTTGCCATTTCCATCTTCTCTCGCTTTGCCGATCCCGGTGCCAATAGCTGTAATCATCGCCTGAATTTCGGTGTTCTTGAGGAATTGATCTTCGCGCGCCTTCTCGACGTTGATCAGTTTTCCCCGGATCGGAAGGATTGCCTGTGTCATCCGGTCGCGCCCTTGTTTGGCGGAACCGCCGGCTGAATCGCCCTCCACAATGTAAAGCTCGGTCAATTCCGGATCGCGTTCGGAGCAGTCGGCCAGTTTTCCCGGCAATCCGCCGCCGGTGAGCGCACCTTTACGGATCGTTTCGCGCGCTTTGCGGGCAGCTTCGCGAGCTCGCGCCGCGGTCAGAATTTTTTCGAAGATACGCCGCGCGACCGGCGGATTCTTGTCGAAGAAGGTCATCAAACCCTCGTAAACCGCCGAGTTGACGATGCCGTCGATCTCAGTGTTGACCAACTTGACCTTGGTCTGCGATTCGAACCGCGGATTCGGCAACTTGATGCTGAGGACGCAGATCAAACCTTCCCGAACGTCGTCGCCGGAAATCGACGGGTCCTTTTCCTTCATCAAACTATTCGACTTCGCGTATTGATTGACGGCTTTAGTCAGCGCCGTCCGAAAGCCGGTGAGATGCGTTCCGCCGTCTGGATTCGGAATCGAATTGGCGAACGGCAAAATCTGGTCGTTGTAACTGTCGTTGTATTGCAAGACAACATCGACAAACACTTCGTCGCGCTGCCGCGAAATCACGATCGGCTTGGGGTGCAGTACCTGTTTGTTTTCACCCAGCTGCTTTACGA
>QHRF01000001.1 GCA_003220055.1 Verrucomicrobiota bacterium
CGAGTATTCGCGCTTTACCCAATCGAGGGCTTCTTCCCGATTTTTCAACGCGCCTTCAAGTTGTAGCGTTTCGACCGCTTCAAGGATCTCCCCGAACTTCGGACCGGGCTTCATTCCGAGTGCGATCAAATCGTCGCCGCGAACGAGTGGCGGCGGGATGATTGGTTCGTTCGCGAACTCCTCGCGTTTGCGCAAGAGGAACTCGTAATTGTCCATCATCTGATGGCTGCTCGCACAGTCGACTCGATGCAGCTCGAGCTCCTCTTCAAACGTCGGCCGCGCCATGAAGCGCTTCAGTTTTGCCACCCGCATCTTCGGCACATCCTTGAAGACCATGTGCTGGCGCACCATTTCGACCACTGCGTCGATTTCTGCACGCGAAAATCGCAACCGTTCCATGATCGACTCGGTCATCGCTGCGCCGATGCGGTCGTGCTCATTGAAACGGATTCGGCCCGTTTCGTCGACAGTGGCCGTGACCGGCTTCGCCACGTCGTGAAATAGAACCGACAGGACCAACGGCGCCGAAACTTCTTCCGGCAACAATTCCAGCATCAGTCGGGTGTGCTGAAACACATCGCCCTCAGGGTGAAATTGCTCCGGCTGCAAACAACCTTTCATCGCATCGAGCTCAGGCAAAATTGCGCGCAGCAACCCGCTCCGGTCGAGCAAGTCCCAGCCGCGGACACGATTCGGCGAAAGAAAAATCTTTACCAGCTCCTCGCGAATACGTTCGGCGCTGATCTCGTTGATCGACGCCGCGCTCGCGACCAGCGCGTCCCAGGTTTGATTGTCGATCTTGTAATCGAGCACGGTTGCAAAACGGACCGCGCGCAACATTCGCAGCCGGTCTTCGGCAAAACGCGCGGCGGGATCGCCGATTGCCCGAACAAGTTTTGCTTCCAAGTCAGCGCGGCCACCGACGAAATCGATCATCGACGGGATGACGGTGGTCCAGATACGCGCCGTCCGACCGAAATGTCGCCACTTCGACATTGAATCCATTCTCGACCACGACAACGACACCGAACTGCGCGCCGACGGCGTAAGTGCGCGAAAAAATCTTCTGCACAATGTCTGGCGTTGCATCAGTTGCGACGTCGAAATCTTTTGGCGCCAGACCGCGGACCATGTCGCGCACGCAACCGCCCGCGAAATAAGCGATGTGGCCGGCTGCGCGCAAGCGCTCCGCGATCTCACGCGCAGTTTTTTCCATCGGCGACATTTTCATTAGGTAGGGGCGGTTCACCGAACCGCCCGCATATACGTTGCTGGCACGGGCGATTGAGGTCAATCGCCCTACCTCATACCGGTTGCGACGCCGGTTTTTCCTGTCGAAAAGAGTGAACGATAAAGAAAACAACGGCGATACAGATACAGGAATCGGCCACATTGAAGGCTGGCCACGGATGGGCGAATGGCACATGCAGATCGAACAGCAAAAAATCGATCACGTGCCCGTAAAGCAAACGGTCGGTCAGATTTCCGAGCACGCCTGCGAGCAAGAGCGCCAGCGACAGGTCGCGCCAGAAATTCCGTGTCCACCAAAGCGATTTCGGACGATCTGCCGCGCCGTGCTTGTGTCGCCCCAAGAGCAACACGAGCGCGAACAATAAAGCGACACACGAGATCGCGATAAAAAAGGCGTTGTTGTTCTTGAACGAACCGAACGCCGCGCCGGTGTTGGTAATGCTGACCAAATGAAAAAAGTCCGGGACCACGACGACCGGCTGACCCGGATCGATCGAGCGCAATACCCAATATTTTGTGATCCGGTCGAGCAAATAGAACGGTAACGAGATGAAGAAGATGTATTTCATTTAGATGCGCGTTCCCGCGCGGCGTTATTGTAGGGCAACCGCGTCGGTTGCCGCCTACACAAAATGGCAGGCGGTGCGCCTGCCCTGCAATTATTTCCGGAAATATTTAGAGATCTCTCGGCTTCGCTCGACATGACAATAAATGATCAGCCGCCGCTCACCACCTGCTCACAGCGGTCACACAAATCCGGATGCGTTTTGCTTTTGCCAACGTACTCGCGATGTCGCCAGCAACGCGCGCATTTTGCATAAGGCGTTTTCGTGACCGAAGCGCTCGCCTCCTTCGCTTGTTCGATTGTGAGATCGCTCAGGATAAAAAATTCCTCGAGCTCGTCTTTGTCGATCTTTGTCGTCACATCGGAATTCGAACGCAGAACGACCGCCGCTTCCAGTGCGTTGCCAATCAGTTTATCCTGACGCGCCTTTTCGATTGCTTGACCGATTACGCCACGCAGTCGCAAAAGATCCGCCATCTGTTCGCTTGCTTTGCCGCCTCGATTCTGTGGCGTCGGAAATTCCTCCAAGTGAACGGACGAACTGGCTTGCGAATGACGCCACGCTTCCTCAGCGGTAAAGACCAGAACGGGTGCGAGTAATTGGCAAAGCGCGCCGTAAATTTCGTGCATCGCCGTTTGGGTAGCGCGCCGACGAGGAGAACCCGGCGCGTCGCAATACATCCGGTCCTTGGTGATGTCGATGTAAAGACTGCTCAGGTCGACCGCGCAAAATTGATTCAAGGTGTGATAAACCTTGTGAAACTCGAAGAGCTCATAAGCCGATCGGCAATCGCGGATCACTTGATCGAGCCGTTCGAGGATCCAACGATCAACCAAATTAAAACCTGCTTTCCTGCTTTCCTGCTTTCCTGAGGGATAATCAAAAAGGTTGCCCAACAAGATCCGAAGCGTGTTGCGTATTCGCCGATACGTATCGCCGAGACGTGTGAACATCTCTTCCGAAAAGGGAACGTCATCGGTGTAATCGATGCTGCTCGCCCACAACCGGACCAGATCAGCGCCGTGACGCTCGACAAAATGTCCGGCGTCCATCGGTTTGTCATAAGTGCCGGACTTGGAAATTTTCTTGCCATCAAGGTCGACAACGAACCCGTGGGTGACGCAAGTCTTGTAGGGCGCGCGATCCTTCATGGCGATGCTGGTCATGAGTGACGATTGGAACCAGCCGCGATGTTGATCTGTCGCTTCCAAATACATGTCGGCCGGGTCGCGCAACTCGGGACGGGTTGCACAAACGGCCTGGTGCGAAACGCCGCTGTCGATCCAGACGTCGATTGTGTCGTTGCGTTTGGTTGTGCCTGCTGGAAGTCCCAATTGCTTCGCAAGATCGACATCGTTCAATTCGAACCAAACATTGGAGCCGCGGTCCGTGACGAGATCGGCGAGCTTGCGAATTATCTTCGCGTCGAGAATTGGTTTGCCCTCGGCTGAGTAAAAGACCGGTAACGGCACGCCCCAGCTGCGCTGACGCGAGATCACCCAATCGGGACGCGATTCGACCGTGCCGGCGATCCGGTTCTCACCCCACGCCGGAATCCATTTCACTTCGTTGTGAATGGCTTCCAGCGCTTGGTCGCGGAGATCGTCGATCCGAATAAAAAATTGTTCGACGTTGCGGAAGATGATCGGCGTCTTGGAGCGCCAGCAATACGGATAGGAGTGATGAAAATTCTGCGCGCCTAACAAATTGCCGCGATCACGGAGCAAGTTCACCACGTCAGCGTTCGCGTCGAAAACGTATTTGCCGGTGAGCTTCGGCAACCCCGCTTCATCGGTGAGGCGGCCATGATCATCGACTGGAGATAAAATTGGCAAATCGTTTTGTTTGCCTAACCAATAATCGTCTTCGCCGTGACCAGGCGCGATGTGGACGGCGCCGGTGCCGGTGTCCATCATCACGAAATCCGCCGTCAGCACGATTGCTTCGCGATCAAGAAACGGATGACGCGCTTTGATCTTGTCGATCTTGGCGCCGGGAAACGACTCGAGCGGTTCGCCGGTCGGTTCGAATTTCGTGTTCGCGCAAAATTGCGGAACACGTTTATCGGCCAGCAACAAAGTTTCGGACGTGCCGGCGCGCGAAAATTCCTGGACGACGTACAATTCTTTCGGATCGACCGCGATCGCGAGGTTCGCGGGCAATGTCCATGGCGTCGTCGTCCAGATCGCGATGCTCGCTTTGTCTTTCCATTCCCCGCTCGCGATTGGAAATTTCACGTAAACGGCGGTGTCATCGCGTTCCTGATACTCCACTTCGGCTTCGGCGAGCGCGGTCTGGGCACCGGTGCTCCAGAAAACTGGTTTCTTCGATTGATAAACCAGACCCTTCTCAACAAAGACCGCGAACGCGCGCAAGATTTCCGCTTCGTATTTAGGATCGAGCGTCAGATAAGGATGCTCCCAATCGCCGAGGACGCCGAGGCGTTTGAATTGGGCGCGCTGAAGATCGACATACTTGCGCGCGAACGCATCGCACCGTTTGCGCACTTCCAGCGGCGACAAATCGCGCGATTCCTTGACGACTTTGTATTCGATCGGAAGTCCATGGCAGTCCCAACCCGGAACGTAAGGCGCGAGTTTGCCGAGCATGGTTTGCGATTTCACGACAAAGTCTTTCAGGATTTTGTTGAGCGCGGTGCCCATGTGCACGTCGCCATTGGCGAACGGCGGGCCGTCGTGAAGCACGAACAGCTCCCGGTCTTTGCGCGACTTTTGGATCTGCTGATAAAGCCCCGTTTCGTCCCACATTTTGAGCAGCTCCGGCTCGCGCGTCGCCAGATTCGCCTTCATCGGAAAATCCGTGCGCGGGAGATTGAGCGTGTCTTTGTAGTTTTGACCCATGGCGGAGCGGCGACGCTACCTAGCATCCGTGACCGGACAAATCAACGGGTCTGCCGCAGTCCCCGTAGCACCGACAGAACAGTCGGATTGAGCGAAGCTGCCGAAGTCCTATACTTTTAGCGGATGCGAATTCTCCTTATTGAAGACGAGAAGAAAACAGCCATTTTTTTAGAAAAGGGGCTTCGCGAGGCCGGATTTTCGGTCGACGTAGCAAGAGACGGCGAAAGCGGATTAGCAGCCGCACGAAACAAACGGTTCGACCTCCTCGTGGTCGATGTAATGCTGCCGAAAAAGGACGGCTGGGCCGTAGTTGAGGAGGTTCGCGGCACAGGCTCTCGTGCACCGATTCTTTTTCTGACCGCCCGCGACAGCGTGCGCGACCGGGTCAAGGGACTTGAGCTTGGAGCGGACGACTATCTGGTGAAGCCATTTGCTTTCTCCGAGTTGCTCGCACGTGTTCGCTCATTGTTGCGCCGGGCTCCAAGACGCCGGAGCGAACAATTGCGTATTGAAGACTTGAAGATCGACACAAAGCGCCATCGGGCAACGCGTCATGGCGTTGCGCTCGATCTCACGCCGAAGGAGTTCCTGCTATTAACTCAATTGGCCCGCTCCGTCGGCGAGGTTGTCTCGCGCAAAGAAATCGCCGAGCACGTGTGGGACATCAACTTCAATACAGACACTAATGTCGTTGACGTGGTTGTTCGCCGATTGCGCGCCAAGGTCGATGATCCCTTCAAAAAGAAACTCGTGCACACAATTCGCGGCGTAGGTTATGTCCTCAAGCCGAGCTGAACCGCGCTCGATTTCGACGCAGCTCGTGCTGCTCTTCACGCTCTCCGCCGCGCTGTTGTTGTCCTGCAGTCTCGGGATCCTGTATTGGGTCGTCGTTCGGCACGCCTTTGAAGAAGATAACATTGTCCTCGCGGATAAAGTGGATGCGCTGGAGAACGCATTGCAACAAGGGGGACTGGACGCTCTTAGCCCGGAGATACATGAAACCCACGGCTCCGAATACGCTTTCTTGGTGCGCGTGCTCGACTCGAGTGGAGCTACGATAAAGCAAACGCCGGGTATGGAAACTTTGTTGCCCGCGAATGTTTTTCCTCCGTCAGCCTCGCGTGAGATAGCAGCGCCAATTGAATACCAAAAAGCTGGCCACGTATTCGCGTTGACCACGCGAGGTCCGGTAGCGAATGGACAGCCATTTACGCTTCAGGTAGGACAAAATCGCTCCAGCGATCGGCGATTTGAAAAGGAGCTCCGCACATTGCTGGCGCTTGTGCTCGGACTGGGAGTAATCGCCTCCGCTCTGATCGCTGTCACAGTAGCACGTCGTGGGCTTCGCCCATTGGCCGAAATGAGGCGCTCGCTTGAACGCGTTCAGCCTGGCCATCTGAGTGAGCGAATCGAACCCGCCCGCTGGCCGCGCGAGCTTCAGCCTCTCGCCGTCTCGTTCGATGCCATGCTCGGGCGCCTGGAAGACTCTTTCACGCGTCTCTCGCAATTTTCAGCCGACCTCGCCCACGAACTACGCACGCCGATCGGAAATATGATCGGTGAAGCTCAAGTCGCCCTGACTCGTGAACGGAACGCCGACGAATATCGCTCGGTTATCGAATCCACGGCGGCGGAGTGCGAGCGTCTTTCCGGGATCATTGATAACCTTCTTTTTCTGGCCCGCGCCGATTCGGCCGAGCAACAAATTCAGCGATCCCAATTTAACGGGCGCGCCGCGCTCGAAAAAATCACCAGCTTCTATCAACCGCTCGCCGAGGAGCGACGAATCACTATCACGTGTGAGGGCGAAGCGGAAATATTCGCCGATCCGATTCTGTTCAATCGCGCGGTTGGCAATTTGATCGACAATGCACTGCGCTTCACTCCGGATGGCGGCAGCATTCGCATTTCGATTCGCAACGCGGAGAACGCTACCGAGATTTCAATTACCGATACCGGCTCCGGCATCGCGCCAGAGCATTTGCCACGCGTGTTCGACCGTTTTTATCGCGCCGATCCCTCCCGCAGCTCAGCCGGCACCGGTCTCGGTCTGGCCTTGGTCAGATCGATTGTCGATCTGCACGGCGGCCGAGCGATGATTCAGAGCGGATTGGGCGGCGGCACCACCGTAACGTTGACCTTTCCCAATCAGACGGCCGCCGAGACGAAGCAACTGCGTCTCTCCTAAAGAGCGGTCGAATCGCCCTTGCCTTTCATTACAATTTTGTAATAATTGGCCTCCAGTTGGCCTTTCCAACTCCATTCCACCTTAACCGGATCATGATTAGATCAGCTTCTTTCACGCGCCTATCAAAACGCGCTTCGCTTGCCCTGGCCTCCCTGCTGCTGGCGTTGTCCGTTCGCGCCCAAACCGCTCAATCCGAGAGCATCATTGTCAACGCCGAATCGTTGCCCAGTGCCTACGGTGCGCCGACGAGTTTTTCCCAATCGCGCTTCTCGCCGCTCACAAACGCTTATGTGCTGCCGCCCGGCGCGGTCTATGCCAGCCTGATCTACGAAGATGACGTCGTGCACTTTCGCCCCCCTGATCATCGCTGGACCCAAGAAGTCGAAATCGGTTTGCCCTATCGAATCAACGTCGCCTTCGAAAACAACATCCAGCATTTCGACGGCGATACTCAAGATGCGACGTTTAGCGTTGAAGCGCGCTACGCTTTCGCCAACTGGGACAAGATCCCGCTGAATCCAACAATCTTTGCGGAATACAAATTTGGCCTCGGCAATATTCTGCATGATGAAGGAGCGCCAACTCCGGCGCACAAGTTCGGCCCCGGTGGCTTCGACAAAGGTGAAGACATTCCCGACGCCTACGAATTCCGATTGCTTCTGTCCGAAGACTTTTTCGATAAAATCGAATGGGCGCTCAACACCTTCTTTGAACAAGAACTCGCCCCGGGCGATCGCGGTCGCGAATGGGGCATCGCTCAAAGCGTCGTCACTCCGATTCATCTTTTTCACGAGGCGGCGGCGCCTGCGCCCGATGGCAAAAACTTCGAGACCAAAAGTGTTCCGGGCATCTCTTCAATTGTTGAAGAGTTGAAAGCGGGAATCGAATGCCAATTCCGCAGCTTCAGCGATAAAGGGAGCCGCGGCACGCCCTACAACAGTTTTGTGATCGGACCAACCGTCGCATGGCGACCGGGTCACAACATGCGTTTCG
>QHRF01000064.1 GCA_003220055.1 Verrucomicrobiota bacterium
GATCTGGTAACCGACTTCGAATAGAAGATCGACATCTTGCACTGCGCCGGAGAGGTCCCAGTCGGCGTGAACTTCGTCCGTGACTTGATGATAATCCTTCAAATCGAATTCGTCAGAGCGCAGGGGACCGTTCGGCGGACGCGAGACCAGGTGTTCGCCTTTGCCGATGTAAAGCGACGGCACACCGACTTTTGAAAATTCGAAATTGTCCGCGCGATAAATTGCGCCTTTTTCGGGCCGGCTGTTAGGAATCGCTTTGCGCCCTTGCCGTTGCGCCGTGGCGGCAAGCGCATCGTCCATTGTCGAAAAGCCATAGCTGACGTCCTCAATGTCGCGCGCTTTGCCCCAGACGTTCATGCTGTCGATGTTGATGTCGGCCAGCGTTTTCTCGAGCGGATAAAGCGGATGCTCGGCGTACCACTTGGCGCCTAACAAACCGGCCTCCTCAGCGGTCGTGCACATGAAGAGGATCGACCGCCGCGGCGGGGAACCGGCTTTTGGAAACGCGCTTGCCAGCGCGATCACGGCCGCGTCACCGGATGCATTATCGACCGCGCCGTTGAAAATCTGGTCGCCTTGTAATTCCGGATGACGCCCGAGATGGTCCCAGTGCGCGGTGTAGATGATGTATTCGTCTTTCAAAGCGGGATCGGCACCTTCGAATTTGCCGATCACGTTGTGCGATTTGAACGAGCGCAGCGCTTGTTTGATGTCAATGTTCGCTTTCGCGTTCAGCGCCACCGGCCGGAAATCCTTAGTGACTGCGGACCTTTTCAGCGCGTCAAAATCCTGGGCGCAATCGGCAAAAAGTTTCTTCGCGACATCGATCGTGATCCACGAGCGCGCCGAGACCGCGTCCGTGTTTTTGTTCGGATTATCGAGCTCGAAATTTTCTTTCGCCCAGCTCGATCTAACCACCTGCCACGGATACGCGGCGGGCTCGGTCTCGTGAATGATGATCGCTGCGGCCGCGCCCTTTTGCGCCGCGATCTCGTATTTGTAGGTCCAGCGACCGTAATAGGTCATCGCTTTCCCTTTGAACATCTTCTCGTCGAGCTTTGACGGGTCTTTCGGATCTGGTACTGCCGGATCGTTGATCAACATCAAAATTGTTTTACCGCGAACATCGACGCCTTTGTAATCGTCCCAGCCGTATTCGGGCGCGACCACGCCGTAACCGACAAAGACGAGATCGGAATTGTCGATCTTGATTTCTGGCTGCAACCGCGCGGACGACGCGACGAAATCGTCCGGATATTTCAATTCGACTGGCGGCTTGCCGGCGACTGCGAGAACCATCTTCGGTTCGCTCGTGATTCCAGCGAGCGGCACCTCCTGAAAATAACTGCCGTCCGGATTTCCGGGTTTCAGTCCGATCGACCTAAATTGATCGGAGATATATTTGATTGACAGCTCTTCGCCTTTAGTTCCCGGCGAGCGACCTTCGAATTCGTCAGACGCGAGAGTCTTGATGTGGGCGAGCAATGCGTCTGGAGTGATGACGTCGAGGGCCGGCTTGAGTTTTTCTTCGGGTTTATCGGCGGCGAAAAGGGAAAACGAAGCGCCCAGAGCGACGGCGCAGAAAATCCTGGTCGTTTTCATCTTTATTTCTTCGAAGATGTTGTAGCGGCGTTTGTATCAAACGCCCAATTAAAAAACAGGCGCTCGCCGCGGCGAGCGCCTCTACAACTATCGAGCTTCCTGGGACGGGCCAGCAGGCGCTTTCTTTTTGTCTTCGCCCTTCACGCCGATCTTTTTCAAGAACGGCTCGACTGACTGTTTGCGACCGAGAAATTTTTCGATCGACATCGTCACGTCGCGCCCGTCGCCTTGCGCGTAAATCTCCTGGCGCAGTTTCATTCCGGCTTGTTTGTCGAGATAACCATCCTTGGCTTTTTCAAACACAGTCGCCATGTCGGCGGCGATTGCGTCGGCCCAGGCGTAACCGTAGTAGCCGGCGTCGTAGCCGTTCATGTGACCAAAGTAAGTCACAAAGGTCGTGCTCGGATCGATCGGCAGAAAAACTTTTTCGAGAATCGGGTTTGATATGGCGACACAATCCCAGGCGGCGTTTTCCGGATGCGCGTCGTGCATCGCAAGGTCGAGCGCCGCGAACGCGAACTGACGTCGATAAAAAACGCCGGCGGTCGCTTTTTTGGCGTCGTTCATTTTCTGAATGATGTCGCCCGGAATTTTCTTCGATGGATCGCGATAATCGGCGGCGAAAGTATCGAGCACCTTTTTGCTCCAGACCCAGTTCTGAAGCATTTGCGATGGCGCTTCTACGAAATCGCCGGGGACATGCGTTCCGGCGAAACGTCCGGACTTCGCGCGGGTGGTAATCTCGTGCAGCGCGTGACCAAATTCGTGGAAAAGCGTTTCCACGTCGGAGTGCGTCATGAGCGACGGCTTGTCCGCGCTCGGCGGTGGAAAATTGCACAAGAGAGCGGTCACCGGCCGTTGATATTTGCCATCCGGTAGAAGTTTTCCGCTGATAATCGGGAACTCGGCGAAGTGATTAAATTTTCCTTCGCGCGGAAACATATCGAGATAAAACATGCCGAGCGGCTCGCCGGTCGCGGCATCGGTCACCATGTAAAACTGGAGATCGTCGATCCATTTGTACGGCGCGGCGATTTTTTCAAACTTCAAACCGAAAATGCTCTGGTAAATGTTGAACATGCCTTCGAGCACTTTTTGGAACGGGAAAAAATCGCGGAGCGCTTCCTTGTCCACGGCGTATTTTTGTTTCACCAGCTGGTTGTCGTAATAACGCCAATCCCAGACGCCGATCGTAGCCTTCGGATCGTGCGTGTCGGCCGCTTTCATTTTTTGGATCTCGGCAACTTCGGCGGCGAACTTCGGCTGAATGCCGGTCACGAGATCGTCGATATATTTCTTCGCGCCGGCGCTGGTCTTGGCCATTTTGATCTCGGTCTGGTAATCGTCCCACGATTTGTAGCCGAGCCGCAGCGCGATCTTGTTCCGGAGTGCGATCATTTGGTTGAGGACGGCCCGGTTCGTGTCTTTCGCGAGTGAATCGTGAATCACGTAAAGTTTTTTTCGGGTTGCTTCGCTCTTGGCGTTTTCTTCCACGGTGACGAAATGCCAGGTGACGTTCGCCAGCACGGCGTAGGCGTCGTCGCCGGTCTTGACTCCAGGTGAGGTGAAGAAACTTTCGGGGACCCCGTCGAGCTCGGCTTTTGTAAACACGACCGGCGCTTTGGCGTTCACGATGTTCGTATCGAAATCAGTGCCCAGCTTGGCGAGATCTTTACGCAACTGTTCGACCTCCTTGCGCTTGTCGGGCGGCAATTCCAATCCAGCGCGGCGATAATCGCGCATCGTCTCGTCGAAAAGCTTTTTGTCTTCGCCGGAAAGTTGGGGACGGGTGTTGGCGAACGCTTTAAGCGCTTTATAGACGTCTTCGCGATAATCGATGCCGACGGCCCAATCTTGAAATTCTTTGACCGCATTCTCGGCCGCCGCGCGCATTTTTTCGTTGGTGTTGCTTTCCTTTATGATCACCGCCTTGTTCGCAGCGTTGCCGGCCTGGTAAGTCAAATCGTCGAGCGCCACGATCGTGCTCTTGAATGTGACTTTGCTCGGGTCCTGGGCGCCGATTTGATCGAGCGCCTTGTTTGCGGTCGCGATCGCGTTTTTCGTCATTGCGTCGACCGCTTCGGGCGTTTGCTCCCAGTCGGGAATGGTGAGAACGGCATTCGCCTTTGCCGCCGCGGCGCGAAAATCGTCGACGGTTTTCAAATTTTCGGCGCGAAGAGTGGCGGCAAGAGCGAGAGCAGGAGTAAGAGCAAGAACGAAGCGGAAGATTTTCATGCGGAAAGGTTTGGTTGATGGAAGCAGCGAAGATTGTGTAGAAGGTTTGATCGGTAAAGCCAAAAGAAAGTTGTGATCGAGAAATTTCTGCTCGCGTTTATTCCGATGTTTGTCGCGATCGACCCGATCGGACTGGTCGCGATTTTCATGGGTCTTGGGACGAGCGCGTCGAGCGAACATCGCAAACGTCAGGCGCTTCTCGGCCTTCTTACCGGACTGCTCGTTTCGATCGGTTTTATTTTTCTGGGCAAAGCGATCTTTGCCGCGCTGGGAATTACCGTCGCCGATTTCCAGGTGGCGGGCGGATTGATCTTGCTCGCTCTTGCCGTGTGTGAATTGGTTGGCTACGGCCGCGTCGATCGCGATACCGATGACGAGTTCGGCGTTGTTCCGCTCGGCATGCCCTTGATCGCCGGCCCGGCTTTGCTGACTGCGCTTTTGATTTTGATCGACAGCGTGGGCGTGGTTTACACGCTGCTGTCGCTCATCGTGAACCTTGCGATCGTCGCGCTCGCGCTTTGCAACGCCGATCGGTTCGCGCGGCTAATGGGAAGACAGGGATTGCGCGGCGTTTCGAAAATTATCGCGCTCCTGCTCGCCGCGATTGCGATCAGCCTGATCCGCCGCGGCTGGCAAACGCACTAGCGTGTGCTTGGGTCGCTCAATCAACTTACCCTCTTGCCGGCTACAGATGCGGCTGGCCGGGCATCGCGCGTTTCAGTTCAGCATCTTTATCGCCATGCTGATAACGCCGATTCAGCTCGGCTTCGATCGCATAGATCTCCTTTTGCTGGTCGGATTCGCCTTCGCCTTCGTGGTGAATGAATACGGGCTCTCCCCGGTGTCCCGGTAGGTTTGTTTGCCTCTGCGGAATTTGGCGATACAAATCGAGACGCCGTTGCTGGAGCTGCTTGGTTGTCCATTTGCGATAGGGCGAGTTGGGTGGCGAATAATAAGCCGGTCCGGTGCGCGGGCCCAACGCCGCGGCGGAGGTTCCGTTATTCGATTGAGCGTTGGCGCAGCTGATGAAAGCCAGCGCGAGCGAAACTGCGAGTAATGTTTTCATGTTCTTTATATTAGATTCGTCTCTTATACGGCAAAAAGGTTCAAATATTGAACCACAGGCGGCGTCCGACGTTGCGCAAGATTTGCTCGCTTTTGCAATACATTTGGCTCTATTTCGTCAAACCAGCATCGGGTTGACACGCCTGAGAGCGTTGTTACTTTCCACGCCCTTATGAGATTTCCGCTCGCACTAACGACAAAGATCGCTGCCTACATCATCGGGCAGAAGCTGCGCGGCACGAAGAAATTCGCGACCGTTTTGCAGCTGGAACCTCTACATACTTGCAACCTCACCTGCACCGGCTGCGGACGGATTCGCGAATATTCCACCTCGCTCAAGGACATGATGACTCTGGAAGATTGTCTAGGCGCGGCCGAAGAATGCAACGCCCCGATGATCTCCATTTGCGGCGGCGAACCGCTGATTTATCCGCACATCGAGGCGCTCGTGCAGGGATTACTCGAGCAGAAGCGAATCATCTACATCTGCACCAACGCCATGTTCATGCGCAAAAAAATGCGCGAATGGATGGCATCGCAATTGTCGATCCAGCCAAAGTTCGTGGAAGACAAGATCGGCGAATTAATTGGGGCCGGTTTGATTACTGACAAAGACGCGGCCGAGGTTCGCAAAGGCCCGAAAGATCCAAATAAGCCAACCATTGGGCCGAGCAGGTGGATGTATTGGAACGTCCACCTCGATGGACTCGAGCGGATTCACGACCTGATCGTCGAGCGCGAGGGTGTTTTCAAAGAATGCATTCTCGCGATCAAGATGGCGAAAATTCTCGGGTATCAGGTTGCGACCAATACGACGATTTACAAGGAGACCGACATGAAGGAGGTCGAACAAATGTTCGATTATCTTTCCGATCTGGGCGTGGACGGCCACACCATTTCGCCCGGCTACGAGTATGACGCGGCCAAGAAGGACATGATCAAGCGGCTGAATTTGCAGCCGGAAAATTTCTTTCTCACGCGCAAAATGACGGTCGAGAAGTTTAGCAAGATCGAGGAATGGATGCAGCGTTACACGCTCTTCGGGACGCCGATCTATTTCGAATTTTTGGCCGGCCATCGCGACCTGACCTGTTCGGCCTGGGCGATTCCGACCCGGAACATTCGCGGTTGGAAAGGCCCGTGTTACTTGATGACCGACGCGCATTATTCGAGTTACTCCGAATTGCTGGAGAAGGTGGAGTGGGAGAAATACGGCGTGGTTGACGGTGTGGCGCGCGATCCGCGTTGCGAGAACTGCATGGTGCACTGCGGGTATGAACCGACAGCGAGCCTCGGCTTGCAGGCGAAGCGCGGCGATACTTGGAAGACGATCAAGTTTAATTTCGGACCGAAACCGAAACCGACAGGACGCGGCAGCGAAACTCTTGCCTTCAACGGCGTGAGCTGCGGAAACGGTCACAAAACTGGTAAGAACGCTGAAGTTACGGCTGCGCAAGCGTCGTAGAATCGACAATCGTTAGGTTGGTGTTGTAAGAATCGACATCCCAATGAGTTCGCCACGAAACATCATCGCATTGCCAAGCGCAGCTCCCGAGCGAGCTGAGCCGTATTTGGCGACTGATGCCGGGATTTCCGACGCGATCGCGCGAGCGCAGCAAAATCTTTTGGGTCAACAACGGCCGGACGGTCATTGGTGCGGCGAATTGCTGGTCGATAGCACGCTCTGCTCCGATTTCGTGCTGTTCATCCACTGGCTGGGCGAGATCGACGTTTCTCTGCAGGACCGCTGCGCGCGTCACATTTTGAAACGACAACTGCCGGACGGCGGCTGGAATATTTATTTCGGCGGTCCGAGCGAGATCAACGCGTCGGTCAAAGGGTACTTCGCATTGAAGCTGGCCGGTTATTCGCCGGATCTGCCGTTCATGCGCAAGGCGCGGGAGAACATTTTGCGGCTCGGCGGCATCCCGCGGATGAACACTTTCAGTAAATTGTATCTCGCGCTGCTCGGCCAATTTCCGTGGAAATATCTACCGACCATTCCGGTGGAAATGATTTTGCTGCCGCGCTGGGCGCCATTCCACATCTACAAAATGTCGTCCTGGAGCCGGGCGATGCTGATTCCGCTCGCCATCATCAATCATTTCAAACCGACGCGCTCGTTGCCGGGCAACAAGCAATTGCATGAGCTTTATCCGCTCGGCACCGAGCAGAGCGACCTGCGGTTGCCGCGGAGCGAACGTTTTTGGACCTGGCGAAATTTCTTCCTTCGACTCAACGACGTTCTGAAAATTTTGCATCCGCTGCGGCTCCGCCCGATGCGGAAACGGGCGCTCGAGGAAGCAGAGCGCTGGATGCTTGAGCGAATCGGTCAGGGAAGCGACGGTCTGGCCGCGGTTTATCCGGCGATGCTCAACTGTTTGATCGCGCTACGCGTCCTCGGTTATTCGAAAGATCACCCGGCTTACAAAAAGGCGGCGCAAGATTTCGCCGGTTTGTTTGTGGATGGTCCCGAGGACTTCCGGATTCAACCATGTTTGTCGCCGGTTTGGGACACCGCCATCACTTTGATCGCGCTGGCCGAATCGGGTTTGCCGACGGACGATCCGTCGCTGCGCCGCGCGGCGAAATGGCTTCTCGACAAGGAAGTACGTATTCGCGGTGATTGGGTGTTAAACAATTCGCATCCCGAGGCGAGCGGTTGGGCGTTTGAATACAACAACGTTTATTATCCCGACGTGGACGACACCGCGATGGTGTTAATGGCATTACGACTCGTTAGGCCGGAAGAAAATTGGGGATTGGAAGTTGCTTTTCGGCGCGCGCTCGATTGGGAGTTGAGTTTTCAATGTCGCGACGGCGGCTGGGCGGCGTTTGATAAAAATGTCACGACCCCTTGGCTCGAAGACATGCCGTTTGCGGACCACAACGCGATTCTCGATCCAACTTGCAGCGATCTGACCGCGCGCACGCTCGAATTGCTCGGCTACATCGGTTTCAATCCAAAAACGCATTGCGTCCGAGATGCGATCCATTATTTGATCGAGACCCAGGAAGCGGACGGCTCGTGGTATGGGCGCTGGGGCGTCAATTACATTTACGGCACCTGGCAGGTGCTACGCGGATTACGCGCCATCGGCTACGACATGACCCAGGATTGGATCCTGCGCGGACGTGATTGGCTCGAGAGCTGTCAGAATGACGACGGCGGTTGGGGTGAAACGTGCGCGACCTACGAGAATCCGGCGATGAAAGGAATTGGCAAGAGCACGGCGTCGCAAACGGCATGGGCGATCATGGGAATTTGCGCGTGCGGTGATTTCGATCGGCCGAGCATTCAACGCGGGCTGCGTTTCCTGTTGAGCTCACAAAGACCTGACGGTTCGTGGGAGGAGCCGGAAATCACCGGGACGGGATTTCCGGGAGTGTTCTATCTCAAGTATGACATGTATCGTCAAAATTTTCCGCTCCTCGCGCTCGCGACCTACGTGAATTACCGAAACGGGTTCATCACGCGGCCAGGATTCTATCAGGCTGAAAGGTAGGGTCGACGCGCTGCGCCGACCGCGGACGGTCCGAGCCGGACGGGCGGTGCAGCGCGGCGTCCCTACAACGACATCGACCTCTTCGTCGTTGGCTGTCAATTGACCGCCATTGCTCGCGGCCTAACGTGTTTATTATGGCTTACGAATTACCGAAATTACCTTACGACTACAACGCGCTCGAGCCGCACATCGACGCGCGAACGATGGAGATCCATTACACCAAGCATCATCAGGCTTACATCACCAACGTTAACAACGCGATCAAAGGCAAAGCCGACCTGGAAAAAAAATCGGTCGAAGATTTGATCCGCGATTTGAATTCCGTTCCGGAAAACATTCGCACGGTTGTGCGCAACAACGGCGGCGGACACGCCAATCACTCGTTCTTCTGGAAGATCATGGGCCCGAAAGCGGGCGGCGAGCCGAAAGGCAAACTCGCCGACGACATCAAATCGACTTTCGGCGGGTTCGATCAGTTCAAAGAAAAATTCGCCGCGGCGGGTGTTGGCCGTTTCGGCAGCGGCTGGGCCTGGCTGATCAAAAACAAGAGCGGCAAATTAGAAGTGATTTCAACGCCGAACCAGGACAGCCCATTGATGGACGGCAACACACCGATTCTCGGTCTCGATGTTTGGGAGCACGCTTACTATCTCAATTATCAAAACCGCCGGCCCGATTACATCAAAGCCTGGTGGAACGTGGTTAATTGGGACGCTGTGGCCAAGAATTACTAGCCGCTACAGCGTGGCGTGGCCTACTTAAACGAAAATTATCTCAAGCTTCAGGCCGGTTATCTTTTTCCGGAGATCGCCCGGCGGGTTCGTGAATTCTGCGAGAAGAATCCGAAAGCCGCCAAGCGTTTGATACGCTGCGGAATCGGCGACGTGACCGAGCCGTTGCCGAAGGCGGCCATCAACGCGATCAAACGCGCCGCTGACGAGCTGGGGCACCGTGAAACGTTTCGCGGCTACGGACCCGAGCAAGGTTACGAATTCCTGCGATCGGCAATCGCGCAGAACGATTTTCGCGATCGCAAGGTCGACATCGCTCCCGATGAGATTTTCGTGTCCGACGGTTCGAAGTGCGACTGCGGTTTCATTCTCGATATTCTGGGCGATCAAAACAAAGTCGCAATCACCGATCCGGTTTATCCGGTCTACGTCGACACCAACGTGATGGCGGGCCACACCGGGGCCGCGCGAAAGGATGGCAGCTACGAAGGCGTCGTTTATCTACCGTGCACGGTCGAAAATAATTTCGTTCCAGCCCCACCGAAGGAACATGTCGATCTTATTTATCTCTGTTTTCCAAACAATCCGACCGGCGCGGTCGCCACGCGCGAGCAACTCGCAGGCTGGGTCGATTACGCGCGGCAGCACGATGCGTTGATTTTATTCGACGCTGCTTACGAAGCTTACATTTCCGACCCAAACATTTCGCATTCGATTTTTGAGATCGAAGGCGCGCGAGACTGCGCCGTGGAATTCCGAAGCTTTTCCAAAATCGGTGGATTCACCGGCGTCCGTTGCGGTTTCACGGTGATGCCGAAAAGGTTGCTCGCCCGAACCGAATCAGGGAAAAAATTGCCGCTCCATCCCTTTTGGCACCGCCGTTGGAGCACGAAAGCCAACAGTGTCAGTTATCCCGTCCAACGTGCCGCGGAAGCATTGTATTCAGACGAAGGTCGGAAACAATGTCGCGCGTTGATCGAGCATTACATGGGCAATGCAAACATTCTGCGCGAGGCGTGCGCAAAAATCGGTCTGGACGTTTATGGCGGCACGAATGCGCCTTACATCTGGGTAAGAACGCCCAAAGGCCTAACGAGTTGGCAAATGTTCGATCGAATGCTGTGCGAAATAAATGTGGTCGTTACACCTGGCGCCGGATTTGGCGCGCAAGGCGAAGGTTATGTCCGAATATCGGCCTTCAACAGTCGCGAGAACGCCGAGGAAGTCGCGCGCCGGCTGAAAGAGCTCAAGTAGCGGCGGTTGATTCGCTCGTTCCCACTGGCTCACCCTCTCGGGGCTTTCCCGTCCATGTCGCTCGGCTCCCGCCGGCTCCATTCAGCCGAACCGCCGCTGCGTCGGAATCGCATCTCCTCTTGCGATCTACGCGTGGCGCGTAACATTCCGCTTTGGGGAAAGAAGTCCGCGTGGCCGAGGAAAAACAAAATCTGCTTCAGCTCTACCGCTTCTGTTTTCTAATGTTGGCTGATGCGGCGGAAGCGCAGGAAGTGTTTCACGCGACTCTGCGCGAAGCTGCGCAACTGGCGGCCGGTAGCGAGGCGCCGCGCAATCGGCTCTGGTTTTTTCGCAACGCGCGCTGGCGTTGTCTCGAGGCAGGCGAGCAAGGTTTGCAAGCCGAAGCTGTCGATCTTAAGCAGGACGAACTGGCCGAGTCGGCGCCGTCCCAAATCGAAAAGCTCGAGCCTCAGCAATTTGCCATCTGGATTTCCGGAGCGCCGGAACCGCAGCGGACCGCGCTGGCGCTTTTTTATCTCGATGAGTTCAATTATCGCGAGTTGCTTTCGGTGACCGAGCTGAAACCGCCCGAGTTGTCGAAATTGCTTTGCGACGGGCGGCGACAATTTCAAGCCTGGCTGGACGCGACTTTGCCCAGGACCGAAACATGAGTGCGATCCAACTTTCGCGAAAAGAGAAAATGCTGGTGCATTGCGCGCCGATTCGTGAGGAGCGCGTGGACGATCGCGCGCTGCGGACGGCGCTTCATCGCGCGCGCAAGACCGAAGCCTTCGCCGTTCAGCAGAATTTCGACACAGCGGTGGCCGCGCTGGTTCAGTCGATTCCGATCCCAGAGGAAATTACGGATTGGATTCCACCTGACACATTCATCGCGCCGAGGCGGCGGCGTTGGCAAAAATACGCGCAAAATCCGGCGTTTCTCGCGACTGGCATCGCGGTGTTGGTCATCGCCATTGTTGGAATTTTTCAACTAGTGGAGCGAATGAACCGGTTTCCGGGCGAAACGACTGCGCGCCGCTTGCTCACGACCGCGAGTTCAACCCACGCAATGATGCTCGATCCGGTGAAGACCGACGCCGGCGCACTTGGGGATTTCCTTTTCATGAAGCATCGCCTCGTGCGTTACGATGTGCCGCCGGAATTCGCTGAATTAAAAACACTCGGCTGTCGCGTGTTCGACGACGAGGAAGGCCAGCGGGTCGCACAAATTTGGGTGGTGGAAAAGAAAATGCAGTTTTTTTTGTTTCCGGCTGAACGCGATCCGAAAACCGGCAAGGCGCGCGAATTTTCGGGCTGGCGCTCTATTGAACAGGAACACTGGGCCGGCGTGGTAAAAGAGGACAAAGGTGTTTGCTTCATGGCCACTCTGCGCGGAAGCGCGAAAGATCTCGCGCAGTATGTTTCGAAAAAGAAAGAGTAGGGGAGTGCCAGGGGGGAGAATTGAACTCCCGACCAAGGGCTTATGAGTCCCCTGCTCTACCGCTGAGCTACCCTGGCTTGAAGGGAGCAAAGTTGAATCGCATCGCGCAAAGTGTCAACGCGACTAAAACCGGAATTAAATTCTCCGCGTTGTCATTCCGAGCGAAAGCGAGGAATCTCGCAAAAACACGCTGACCTTTGAATTGCACTTTGTGTAACGTGCGTGATGGCGTGCGCATTTGGGAGGTCCCTCGGCGTCTTTTGCGCCTCGGGATGACACGTGTTTATAAATTGAATATCGCCTGGGATGAATGACGAAAACGTCCTCGAGAAATTTTTCGCGCGCGGAAATTCCTATTGGCTGACGCGATTCGTTATTCTGCGTCTGCTCGGATTTGTTTACGCGGTCTCATTCTTCGTGGCGGCCCGACAACTGGTGCCCTTGATTGGTCATCGCGGTTTAACCCCGGCCGATTTTTATCTGTCGAGCATTCACGCAGAGCTCGGTTCGCGCACCGAAGGAATGTTGCATTTGCCGACGTTGTTTTGGTTCGGGTGCACCGACCTGGGAATGTCGATCGTCGCCTGGGTCGGATTCGCCCTTTCGCTGATCGTTCTGGGCGGCTACGCAAACGCAATTCTATTGGCCGTTCTTTGGGGGATGTACATGTCAATCGTTCACATCGGCCAGATTTGGTACGGCTACGGATGGGAGATTCAGCTGCTCGAGACCGGGTTCTTGTCGATCTTTCTTTGTCCGTTGCTTGATGGAAGGCCATTTCCGAATTCTCGGCCGCCGATTTTGGTCTTCTGGCTCTTCCGCTGGCTCGCCTTTCGAATCATGGTCGGCGCGGGTCTGATTAAATTGCGCGGCGACGAATGCTGGCGCGATCTCACCTGCATGTATTACCACTACGAGACGCAGCCGATTCCGAATCCGATCAGCCGCTATCTTCATTTTTTGCCGCAGTGGTTCCATAAACTGGAAGTGCTTTGGAATCACTTCGTCGAGCTGATCGTGCCGTGGTTTTCATTCGGTCCGCGACAGGCCCGTCATTTCGCTGGGGTGTTGCTCGTAATTTTTCAGGTGATTCTCATTATCAGCGGTAATCTTTCGTTTCTGAATTTTCTGACCATCATTCCGTTTCTGGCCTGCTTTGATGACACATTCCTGCGCCGCGTTTTGCCGGAATCTCTGGTGAAGCGTGCGGAGGAAGCCGCAGCTCGCTCGCACTCTTCGCGAGTTCACAACGGAATTGCCGTCGCATTATCGATCCTCGTTGCCTGGTTGAGTTTCGCGCCAGTGTTGAACCTTGTCGGCGGACGCCAACTCATGAACTATTCGTTCGACCCGCTCGATTTGGTTAACACCTACGGCGCGTTCGGGACGGTCGGCCGGGAGCGTGATGAAATTATCTTTGAAGGAACCGAGGATGCGGTCATTACCGGCGAGACCAAATGGAAAGAGTACGAGTTCGTAGCTAAGCCGGGAGATCCGGATCGGCGTCCGGCTTTCATCGCGCCGTATCAACCCCGAATCGACTGGCAAATCTGGTTTGCGGCCATGGCCTCTCCTGGCGATTACCCTTGGACGTTCCATTTTGTCTGGAAACTTTTGCACAACGATCCCGACACGCTATCACTGCTCGCCAACAATCCGTTTCCTGATAAACCGCCGCATTACATTCGCGCACGGCTTTATCGGTATCGGTTTGCTCCCCTGGGCGACAAGGGGTGGTGGAGGCGCGAGCTGATTAGTGAATGGCTGCCCGCTCTATCGACCGATAACCAGGAGCTGCGACGACTGATGGGCGCATTGCATTGGTACGATTATCTCGATCTGGACTAAAACCCGCGCTCCTTCAGGCGCATGACTGTTTCGCGCATCACTCGGTAGCCGAAATGGCCTTGCGGGACCCGTAGCAGTTCGGAGCCGCGCCATTTTTGCTGAATCGCGTCGATGTCTGCTGGTCGCGCGATCAAATCGAAATCACCCGACACAAAGAGCACGCGCGCCGGGTCGCACGCTGGTTCGTTGTGCAGCGGCGAGCTGAGATGAAAATGCCGCGCTACCAATTCGGGTGCGATCTTCGCGCGGCGTAATTCGCGCCGCATGAATGCCGTTCCGGGATTTTGCCAAATTGCGTGTTCGACATTCACGATCGGGCACATCAGCGCGACGAATCGCAAATCGCGCTCGACCATTGCGAGCAATGCACCGATCCATCCACCGTAGCTCGTCCCGAGGATTCCGAATTCGCTATAACCGTGGTCGCGCAATGCGCCGATCAGTTGGCGCACTTCGATGACACCTTGACGCAAGCCTTCCGCGTTTCGGATCAAATCCGCCGTGATTGCAAGTTCGCCATTCCAGTGACCACGCGGCACGCGCGAGTAGTGATACGGCAGATGAACAAAGCACGCGTTCCATCCAAGCTCATTGAATCGGGCGGCCCATCGCCGATAACCGATGTGTGTTGCCGACATCAGCGCATGGAGCATGAAAACAGTCGGCGCCGCTTTTCCGCGGCCACACGGGAAAAAGTCGGCGCGCGCAACATTGTTTCTCGGAAATTCCGTTTCGATTGGGCTCCGCCAAGTCAGTGAAGAGCCATTGGCGTTTTGAATCGCCGCGACCAGACCGACATCCTTCGGCGCGGCATAATATTCATGCGGCGTTAGTTTCTCGCATTCGACGACGTAACGGTCCATTTCCTCCGCACTCCGTCCATTTAGTCGGTGACGCGATTGCACCAAGTTCATCGACACGCACATCGCAAAATCGACTGCGTTTGCAGCTGCGCGATGGAGTCGGCGACGAGGATTTTTCGGTTGGGAGCGCATCCGCTCTCGCGGCGGATGCGGCAAATCGTCGCGCGTTAGTTGAAACTTCCTGCGCAGCTCCGCGTAGAGTCGCTGGAATCCATCGGCGAGCTCTTGTTCAATCCGGGCACGAGCGACTGATTTTTCCAATTCAGGAAAATGCGAGATTGCCTGGCCGAAAGCAATCCAAACCGGTGTTCGCCGAAGCGGCAGCCAATTCTTTTTCGCGTAGAGGCGATCGCTTCCAAGAATCACACACGGGACGATCGGCACTCCAGCCATGTGCGCGAGGATTGATGCGCCGGCGCGGACTGGGGCGCCCTCAAGCAGCGACTGGGCACCATCGCGAATGCCGCCTTCGGGAAACACGCCGACGATGCGGCCGTCTTTCAGCCGTTCGATCGCGCTCCGGATCGTCTTGCGATCGGCCCGTTCGCGTGCGGCTGGCAAAGCATCCACCGCCCTCAAAAAATGTCCGAGCCCTGGAATCGGGAAAAACTCGGCCATTGCCATCCAATCGATCTTCCGCCGCACCACCGATGAGATGATGGGCGGATCGAAATGACTGATGTGATTTGAAGCGAGCAAAAATCCGCCAGCGCGATTCGTGTAATCCCAGCCGACCACATGGATGCGCGACGAATAACCGAAGAGCACCTTCATTGATAGCGATGCCGCGCGATTGGCAACCGAATGGAATCGAGTCGGCATCGTTTGCTAGTAGCGAGGTTCAGTTTGCCGAAGGCGACCCCCAGAAGCAAATTGTTGCCGCATCATGAAATTTGGACTCGACGGCGAATTAAGTTGTTTGCGCTAAAATGGGTCCAATCACGCGAACTGCCGCACTTGCAATAATTTTTGAAATTTCGATCGTTTTGCCTGTAGCCGGGACGGAGGAGTTTGCTGATACCCCGCCGCCGTTGGCAATCCAAATCGGCGAGCACGGCGCTGCAGACTTTGTCAATCTCATCTTCCTATTCGACCGCGTAGCGACACAGTCATCCTCGGTAACGAGCCCGGATTACCGCGAGCGCATTTCCCAAGCGTCCTCGCCGTTCGACCCCGATTATCTGGAATACCGAAGCGGCCGAATCGATCGGCGCGAACTGGTTCGTAGACTGCCACACGTTTCGATGATTGGCGACAGCCTCTCGCTGAATTTTTATGTATCGGCACCGTGGAGCGTGTTTTGGCGAGCAAGAACCGAACGTCGCAAAAACTGGTTCCTCGACACGGATCCCGCCCCGGAAAGCATCTTCAGCATCTACGAACGACTGCAGCAGTTCATTCCGCTGGTGGCGACAGAATACAGCGGCGCTGGAGCTTTGGTTGCGCCCAGCCGCGCGCAGGAAGGATTGCGCCGAAAAATCGTCCGGACGCGCAATCTCTCCGGGCAGACGCGTCGAATTGTAGGAAAGGACCGACTGCCGGACCTGATCATGATCTGGATCGGACACAACAATATCGACTGGGTGGAAGGGCTTTCGTCGGCCGAGCGCGAGCACCCGGAAGCTCACTTGCGAAAAATGGCGACGCGTTTCGGCAAGAACTACACTGAGTCGCTGCAATTGCTGATCAACCGTGCGAAAACCGAGAATCACAAAGTTGGAATCGTCGTGTTTGGCTCGAGAGCGGTTACCGCGCTTTCGAATCGTTGAAGCCGGTTTATCACAAGACCACGATTCGAGTTGGTTTGATGATGGAGACGGAAATTCAGGCTATGGTTCGAAACTTGAATCGCGAACTCAAAAATTACCCCAACATCAGGCTCCAATACTCCGAGGCGTTAAAGAACGTGGATTTTAGTCGTTTGGAATTGATCAGCTCTGTAGATGGCTGGCACCCCTCGGTCGAAGGACAGAAGGCGCTAGCAGAAGCGGCCTACACCGGACTCCATCCCACTCTCGATTTCCTCGGAATCAATCCACCGCGCAAAGCTTCCCTACCGCACTGACGGCAAGGCTGCATAAACCGGGGCCGGTCCTCAGCATTCTTCGGCTGCCAGCTCTTGGCATTTTTTGAGGTCCAGTTTGCCGGAGGCGAGGACAGGGATCGAATCTGCCCGGCAAATCTTTTTTGGGATCCACAAGTTCGGCACACCGGCGTCGCGGAGTTTGTCACGCAGCTGGGCAAGATCGACATCTACCGCGGCGAGGAGAATGAGTGCTTCGCCTTTGGATTCGTCCTGGACTCCGACAATTGCGACCAGGCGTTCGTCTTTTCCAGAAAAGCCCAGCAAATCGATGATCTTTTGTTCGACGGCTTCGTGCGGAACCATTTCGCCTCCGATCTTTGAGAAGCGCGAAAGCCGTCCTTCGATGTAAAGAAATCCATCTTCGTCGAATCGGCCGATGTCGCCCGTCTCGAACCAGCCATCCTGCAAAACGTCGGCCGTGCGTTTTTCATCATGCAAATAACCTTCAAAAATATTTGCGCCACGAAACCAGACCATTCCGGTTTCATGCAACGAAAGCTTTCGTTCATTCTCCGGCTCGCGAATTTCGGCGGCGATGCCGGGCGCCATTTTGCCGACTGAGCCGAGCCGACTCGACGGCTGTACTTGTTCGCCGGATTTCGTCGGTTGTGGGTCGGGCAAGTTCACGCTCACAACCGGAGAAGTCTCGGTCAGTCCATATCCTTCAAAGACGTGCTGGTTGAACCGGTCTTCGAATGCTTTCGCAAGATCGAGCGGAAGTTTTTCCGCGCCGGTGATAACCAGTCGCAAAGTTCGCAATTGCTGCGGCTCCGCCTTGCGCAAATAGCCGCGCAGAAAAGTTGGCGTCGCAAGGAGCAACGTGAGTTTGTGCTTCTCGATTAGCGCCGCGTTCTTCGCCACTTCGAGCGGATTCGGATAAGTGACGATGCGGACGCCTTCGATCAACGGATACCAAAGCGTGACGGTCGAACCGAAACTGTGGAAAAACGGGAGCGACGCGAGAATGGCGTCTTCCTTTCTCGCGTCGAGCAGCTCGCGAAATTGGGAAACGTTTCCGACAATATTGCGATGAGAGAGAACCACGCCTTTGGGTTCGCCGGAACTGCCGCTGGTAAAGAGCACCATGGCTTCGTCGTGCCCGCCACGTTTCGGGACTTGTAACAATCGCAGAAGCAAGCGCGTTGGGGCGAAGATCGACATCATCCACCAAAAAAGGATTCGCGATTTCAGGCGCGGCATTAGTTCGTCCAGTTTCAGAATGCGTTGCGGCCATGGAAAATCTTTCACCCGNACGGCGAGATTCGCCACCATCGAACCTTTGCCCGCAGGCAAAACAATCGCGATTCGTTTGTCGGAAAACTGTTTTCGAAGAAAACGGCTCAGGGCGGAGGCCGCGCCGAGCAATTTTGCACGGCTCAATTCGCTGTTATCAATCCCATCGATGACCGCGATTGAAAAACGCCGGCATTTTAATCCGCGCACGCATTCTTCAGCGAGATGTCGATCTAATGAACCTCGCCGGCTATAGCAGAATTCGCCAAGCTTAAGGAGTTCTTCGCGCACCGCGGCAATGTCGGCAGCTTTTGCCTCAAGGGGTCTGCCGAAGGCGACCGTGACGCGATATGGAATTTCCTTTGGCCATTTCGTGAAAAACTTTCCTCCCTGAAACGAGAAGATCGACCCCCAGAGCCGGTCGAGCCAAACGGGGATGACGACCGCGTTCGCGTGTTGGGCAATCAATTCGTAGCCGCGGCGCAGTCGCAGCAATGTCCCCGAGCGCGTGAGTTGACCTTCCGGAAAAAGACAAACAATCTCGCCTGCGGCAAGCTGTTCCGTTGCGGCGCGAATCGCTGAACGCGAATGGCGGACGTCAATCGGAATGCAGCCGACCGTGCGCAGAAAGGGACGCAGGATCGGTTTGTGATAAAATTCCTGATCGATGATGTAACGAATCGGTCGCGGGCAAGCGAGTTGCAGGACGATAGCATCGACCCACGTGATGTGATTAGGCAAAAGAAGAAATCCGCCTTCGGGCAAGTGTTCGAGTCCGAGCGCGTGGACCCGATAAAAGAAACTAACGAGCGGCCGCGCAACAAAATGGAGCGCGCGCTCACCGGCGGACATGTGAGGCATCGTTTATTATTTACAATTAACGCTCCGCCATCTATCTGCCAATCGGCAAGTGGTCATGGAGGTTCGCCCCAAAACAGTATTCACGAGCGCAACTGCTGCGCTTTGGTTGCTCCTCGTTATTAATCTTTTCAATTACATCGACCGTTACATTTTGGCGGCGGTGCTTCCGCGGATACGCCAGGAATTTTTAGCGGGCGATCCGAACCAGTTTCAGAAAGCTGGATGGTTATTTCCAGCTTTTCTGATCAGCTACATGTGCGCGGCGCCCATTTTAGGTTGGCTGGCAGATCGCGTATCGAGGTGGTGGCTCATCGCAATC
>QHRF01000065.1 GCA_003220055.1 Verrucomicrobiota bacterium
CTCGTCGGAGACCTGGCCAGCCGTCTTGCATCGACATTTCTCGACATCGAAGCGGGTGACGGGCGAAATGCAATCCCTGCTCGCTCTGAGTGATGTCAGGGTCTCATCCAGGCCGAGGCCAAGAGGGCTAATCACCCCGGCTGCGACCACCGCCACCCGGGATTGCCTTGTTTTTCCGCCTAATTCGTTAAATGTCGCCATTTCAGTATCAGTTGGCCCGCGATTTTGGTTGCTTTCCAAACCGAAGCACCTTACACAATGTGCCCGAAAGGAGAAAACAGCAGCTCGGAAGTCCGCCGATTGTCATCTGAAATTCACTCAGCGGCGATTTGAAATTGATAAGCGGGAACAGTGTCCTGGCAGCGTTTTCCAGATTAGACTCAATGGCAACTAAATTATACGTGGGAAATCTCCCATTTAACACCACCGAAAACGAACTACAGGAGCTCTTTTCGCAAGCAGGCGCGGTGCAGGAAGTCATGCTCATGCAGGACAAATTTACCGGCAAATCCCGCGGCTTCGCTTTTGTGACCATGGGCTCCGACCAAGACGCGCAAAAGGCAATCGCGGAAATAAACGGGAAGACGCTCGAAGGCCGAGCGCTGACCGTTAATGAGGCGCGCCCGCGCGAACCACGGCCGCCAGGCGGCGGTGGCGGCGGCTATGGTGGCGGCGGCGATCGACGCCGCGATGGCGGACAACGCCGCGGCCGTTAATCGGCTCAATCCGTTAATTATTTTCGTAAAAGCGGTCGCTCCGGCGACCGCTTTTTTGTTTCATCACGGCTGCGCCCGCCCCGAGGAGCGAACTACAATAAAACAACAACGCTTTAAAGAAGGAGTTCCGATTATGCCCGATGATACAAACGCCCAAGAAAACATCGAGATTCCACCCATACCGAAGGAAACCGCCGGAGCCGTCACCGGAGCAGTAATTGGCAGCATGATTGGCCCTGTCGGCACCGTTGTCGGAGGAATTGCCGGCGCGATTGCAGGAAAGGCAGCGAGCGAGCGTCGTCTGGCTCCCGCCGCGAAAAAGGCGGTCGCGCGCGTAACTAAAGCTGCGCCGCCACGCCGGACAAAAAAAGTTTCGCGGGGCAAAGCCGCGAAAAGAAAACCTGCGAAATCGCGCAAGCGATCGACCTCCAAACGGACAAAAGCCAAACCGCGCCGAAGATCGACATCGCGTGCCAAAAAAAGGCGACGTCGCTAAATTGCCAATCAGGAAAGTGGGCAGGGCTGGATTCGAACCAGCGAAGGCGTAAAGCCAGCAGATTTACAGTCTGCCCCGTTTGGCCACTTCGGTACCTACCCTCGCGCGTTTTGATATAACTCACGCTCTGCCCCTGGCAAGTGTCGCGGACGCGGGCCTATTCAAAAAATTCGGCCGCGCACTTTACCACGTATTGCTGCGCCTCGCGCGAGATTTCGGGATAGATCGGCAGCGCCAGGCTCTCGCGGGCGGCGCGTTCCGCCTCCGGAAAATCGCCCCGTTTATAGCCAAGATATTCGAAAAAGGGTTGCTCGTGCAGTGCGAGCGGATAGTAAATTGCCGTTTCAATCTCGCGCCCGGTAAAATGCTCCCGTAACTCATCCCGCCGCGGCGAACGGATCACGTATTGATGATAAATGTGATGATTGGCGAGCTTGCTCTCCGCATAAGGCTGAACCGGCAATTTGATCTTTTCGTCTAGTCCAGCACGACGAAACTCATTCGTGTAAAACTTCGCCGCGTCCCGGCGCGCAGCCGACCAACGATCGAGATGCGGCAGTTTCACGTTCAGTATTGCCGCTTGCAGTTCGTCGAGCCGGAAATTGCCGCCGATAAACCGATGTTGATAACGCGCTTCCATCCCGTGTTGACGGCAAATCCGCAACCGATCGGCGAATTGCTCATTTCGGCATACGACTAGTCCCGCGTCTCCGGCGGCGCCCAGATTCTTCGACGGATAGAAACTGAAGCAGCCGGCGTCGCCCATTGTGCCAGCCTTGGCTGATCCGCCATCGAGCGGGTAATCGGCGCCGATGGCCTGGGCGGCATCTTCGATCAGCAGCAGATCATGCTCGCGCGCGACCGCGAGCATTTCATTCATCTCGCAGCACAAACCGAAAAGGTGAACCGGAACGAGCGCGCAGATCGTTTGGCGATTTTCATTGACCAATTTTCCCTCGACCCGGTGGCAATCCTTGTCGAGGTAGCGTTTCAACGCGCTTGCCGAAATGTTGTAGGTCTCTGGATCGATATCGATGAAGACCGGGGTGGCACCGACGCGCGAGATGCAACCGCCAGTCGCAAAAAATGAGTACGCTGTCGTAATAACCGCGTCTCCCAATCCGATCTCGAGCGCCATCAAAACGGCCAGGAGCGCGTCTGTTCCGGATGAAACCCCAACGGCATGCGGCACGTGGCAGTAGTCCGCGATCGCCTTTTCGAATTCCGCCAACTTTGGCCCGAGGATGAATCGCTGGCTGGCCAAAACCTCATCGGTCGCTGCCCGAATCTCTTCCGACAGCGCGCGATATTGTTCGCTCAGGTCCAGTAACGGGACGCGCATGACCGATTAGCTTGGCAGTTCTCCCAGGCCGATCAATCCGAAGTTTGACGCTGCTAGCTCAGATTGACCTAAAACTCCGGCTCAGTTAGGCTTGCCGCCATGGCATTGTTGCGTGGAATATTTTGGATCGCTCTATTTATCTTCTTCACGTTTTGCTTTGTCGTTCTATTCGAATACGGCACGCACGACTTCACCAACGGGTTCCAAAAAGAATTCAGTCGGGTGAAGACATTTGTTTTGAAGCAGGTCGGTAAAGCCGAGAAGCCAAAGAAATAGCCCGCTCGTTTACTCGACGAATTCTATTTCGCCTAAAGTGCCGATGTAACCGGCAGATCGCGCATCACCGAGAAATCTGCGGATGGCCGCGCGGCCCTTCTCGCCGTAGTCCCGGGTGAATTCATTCACGTACATGCCAATAAATTTATCCGCCAGCTTTTCATTCATGTCGCGGGCGTAAGGCAAAGCGTGTTGCACCGCTTCGTCGCGATGAGCCAAACCGAAATCGATGCTTTCGCGCATAATTTCGAGAAGGTCATGTCGAATATCGGCAGGGATATCCTTGCGAATAACATTTCCACCAAGCGGCAACGGCAGTCCGGTTTCTTGCTTCCACCATTTTCCAAGGTCGACAACTTTAGTGAAACCGGACTTCGCATAGGTCAACTGGCCTTCGTGAATAATTAAGCCCGCATCGGCGCGACCGGCGTTCACGGCATCGAAAATTTGATCAAACGGCACCACGACGTGTTTGAAACCGCCGAGATAAAGTTGCAGCGCCAAATACGCGCTAGTCATGCGGCCTGGCACGGCGATTACGCAGCCGCGCAATTGCTCTCCAGGATCAATATCGGCGTTGAGCGTTGGGCGTTTTCTGATCACGATTGGTCCATAGCCATCGCCCATGCTCGCGCCGCACGGCAGGAGCGCGTATTTGTCCGCGACATAAGCGTAGGCATGAATGGAAACGGCCGAGATATGCAGTTCGCCGCGAGTTGCGCGTTCGTTCAGGGTCTGGATATCCTCCAGGCGATGCTCGAAGCGATACCCGCGCAGATCGATCTTATTTTTGGCGATCGCATAAAACATAAAGGCATCGTCTGGATCCGGGGAATGTCCGAGGGTAAAGACTTTGCGCGCGCGCCACATCGCCGCATGCTATCTGTCGGTGGAAATCCGCGCAACACTCGCGCGTTTCTCATTGCCATTTGCGTTATCTGAGCGCTTCCGATAGCCTCACCCACATGGCGAAGATGGCGAAGACCGGTCTCGGCAAGGGTCTGAGTGCGCTCATCGGGACTCGCCCCGAGCCGGTTCGGCCAGATGTCGATCTTGGCGAGTCGGTTCACCAAGTGCGGCTGGCCACAATCGTCCCCAGCCCGTTGCAACCGCGGAAAAATTTCGCACCTGAAGCGTTGCAGGAACTGGTCGATTCAATTCGACAACACGGAATCATTCAGCCGCTTATTGTCCGCCGGATCGACGGGCGCCACGAACTGATCGCGGGCGAGCGACGCTGGCGCGCAGCGCAGGAAGTGGGACTTGCCGAAGTTCCGGTGATCGTGCGGACAGCGAGCGATTTGGAAGTGCTTGAGCTTTCTTTGATCGAGAACCTTCAGCGGACCGACCTGAATCCAATCGAAGAGGCGCAAGGGTACTCACGATTGGCGGAAGAATTTGGAATGCGACAGGAGGACATCGCGCTTAAGGTCGGGCGCAGCCGCGCGGCGGTCGCAAATGCGATTCGCTTGCTCGACCTGCATCCGCAAATTCAAACCTGGGTCGCGCAGGATTTGCTGTCGGTGGGGCACGCTAAAGTTCTGCTTGGTATCAAAGAGGCCGAGGAACAGTTGAAAGTGGCCGAGACTATTTTGCGTCGCAACGCGAGCGTGCGCCAAACCGAACGTCTCGTCGCACGACACCTTGGCGGTTGGAAAAGACGAGCGCGGCGGACCGCTGAAATTACGGTTACGTCGGCCATCATCGCTGATTTACAGGACAAATTGCGGCAACATCTGGGCACGAACGTCGCGATTCATCATGGACCAAAACGCGGACGGATCGAAATTGAGTACTATGGCGATGACGATCTCCAGCGGATTTTGAGCATCGTCGGTTTGAATTCCAGCGATCGCTAAGCGGAATCTAGATGTCGTTTCTATTGCGGCGAGCCGGTCTGTCATTTCTGTGTCTGATTTTGGCGACTTCCTGCGCCAAAGCGGCCCCGGATAAAATTTGGACCCAATTTTCGGGCGACAGGGCGCTCGCCCATGTGCAGCGGTTGGTCGATTTGGGTCCGCGAACTCCACAGTCCGAGGCAATCGAAAAATCGCGCGCCTACATTAAGCAGGAACTGAACTCTTCGGGTTGGCGCGTGACGGAACAGCCGTTCACAGACGAGACGCCGCGCGCTCGGGTTCGTTTCGTAAATCTGATCGCGCGTTTTGGCACCATTGGGAAAACAACTGATTTGTTTCTACTTTGTTCGCACTACGACACGAAAATCTTCGATACATTTCGGTTCGTGGGCGCGAACGATGGAGGCTCGAGCACTGGCTTGCTCCTGGAATTAGCGAGGGTGTTAACTCAACAGCCCCGCCTGGCAGAAAAGATTGAGCTTGTTTTCTTCGACGGCGAGGAAGCTTTCGAAAATTTCAGCAACACCGACGGGATCTACGGAAGCCGTCACTTTGGGCACGAGCTTGGCCAAGACGGTTCCGCCAAATCATTTCGAGGCGGACTTCTTTTCGACATGGTCGGCGATCGCTCGCTGGATATCACCTTTCCGCCAAATTCGCCCACAAAGATCACGCGCGACATTTTTGCCTCGGCTGACGCGCTGAAGTTGCGCAATTATTTCACCTATTTCGATCAGGACATAACCGACGATCATAGCCCATTGAACGCGGTCGGCATCCCAGTCGTGGATGTGATCGATTTTCATTACCCGCCGTGGCATACCGCCGATGACACGATGGACAAGATCAGCGCCCAAAGCCTCCAGATTGTCGGCTCAGTAGCCGCTTATTATCTCTCGGAGTTCGCATTCAAATGAGACCCGTAGTCGCGGGTTGGATCTCGCTCGGAATCGCCACGGCCGCGGGCATTGTATCCGCTCAGTTGGCTGCTGGTTCGATTGCTTTTAGAGATAAACTCGGGATCATCTGCGGCCGCGGTCATTTGTTGGCACGGGTTCACGAGCGCGGGATTTATCAAACTGATCTCGATCGGGCGCTGGACGAGTCGCGTTACCTTGCAGGTCTTGAAGGCAACAAAGCGACACCGGCTGAACGGCAATCAGCGCTGACTAATTTGATCCCGAATGCTGCCTTGCGATCACGAGCGCGGTTCGAGAGAATTCAGTGGGCCGAATGGAAACACCAGCGTGATCTGCTGCGCTGGCAATTCGTCCACGAAAAGGCGTGGTTGTCCGCTCTAGCGCGAAGTTCGCTCAACGATCCTTCGCTCTCACAAATTGTGTGGGAAGATTTGCCTGCGCGGCATTGGATTTCAAAGCGAATCGCCCCTCAACTCGACGTCGCCGACGATGAATGTCGCCGATTCTATGATTCGCGTCCGGAGAATTTCTTTGTTCCCCAGCTTATTCGCGTCAGCCATTTGTTTTTGGCCGCGCCGCCTGAAACCGCACCTGAGATTGTTGAGGCCAAACAAACTGCGATCGAGGCGTTGTCGGTGCGGTTGGCTGGCGGCGAAGATTTCGCCGCTTTAACGGCGGAAAATTCGGAAGACGAAGCGACCAAGCTACGCGGCGGCGACCTGGATTATTTTTCGGCAACTCGAATGCCGCCGGATTTCGTGGCGGCGGCACTAAATCTTTGCGCGGGGGAAATCAGCCGGCCGATCCGAACCCGCCTCGGCTTTCACATTCTCAAAATGATCGATCTCCAGCAGCCACGGCAAAAAACATTCGACGAAGTGCGCAACGATATCGCGATCGACCTGGCCAACCAGAAGCGGACGGCCGCAATCCAAAAACTGATTATCGATCTTAGCTCGGAAGCTGACTATTTGCGGCCCTTCTAGCCTCGTTCCAGGCGAACTTCTGGATTGCGCGATGCCCGTTTTCGCCGGAGGCTGAATAGGCGACCAACCGTTGCGAAAGGGCCGCATCCAATTCAAATGGCGCGTCGAACCAAGAAAAATGTCGGTATAATCGGGCTCGGTATCATTGGAAGCCGGGTCGCAGAAAATTTGCGTCGTCAGGGTTTTCACGTGTTCGTCTGGAACCGAAATCCGCGTCCGGTCCCGAATTTCGTGGGCGCGCCGGCTGAGCTGGCCGAGATGTGTGATTACATCCAGATTTTCGTGTCGAACGACGACGCTCTTCTCGATGTCATCCGGCAAATGGCGCCGGCCCTGGGACCGCGGCACATCGTGCTTTCGCATCCAACAGTCGCGCCGCACTCGATGAGAGCCGCCGCCGATTTGGTGGAACGCCGCGGGGCGCGCTTTGTCGAAGCGCCGTTCACCGGCAGCAAAATAGGCGCGGAAAAAGGGGAGCTGGTGTTTTACGTGGCCGGGGACGAAGTCGCCTTGAAGGAAGCGCGGCCGATTCTGGAGGCGAGTTCCACAGAAGTCATCGAGATCGGCGAGATCGGCCAGGCCACTGTGGTCAAACTGGCTACCAACATCGTCACCAGCGCGAGTGTTCAGGCGTTGGCGGAAGCCCTTGCCCTGATCAATCACGCCGGCGTCCCTTCGGAAAAGTTCGTGGCCGCGCTCCAAAACAACGCCAGTTATTCCAAAACATTGTCGATGAAATTGCCAAAGATGATCGAAGGCAATTTCGAGCCGCACTTCGCCCTCAAACACATGCTGAAAGACATGTTGATCGCCGGCCGGCTTGGATTGTCCCATCATCTTGAGCTCGCCGTCACCGCGGCCGCGCGCGATCGACTTCTTGAGCAGGAGCAGCGCGGCTATGCCGAGGAAGATTTTTCGGTCGTCGCGCGCAAATATTTTCCAGAAATGATTTTTCCGACAGTGGAGCAGGACTTGGAACTGTTTGAAAAACCGCCACCGATTGAACCGGCGGCGACGATTTCGAGCATGGGCGAAGTGGCGGCCGCGGTCCAGGTCCAGGAGGTCGATCTTGCGCCGCTTCCTCCAGAGGAGCCAGTCCCCGAACCTCAGCCTGCGATGGAACAAGTCGTGCCGGCGGAATCGGCCGGCGAAACGACAACGCCGGGTGCGGTTGAACCAAATCCACCGGGAACGCCCACACACGATGTTATTTCGACTGAGGCAGCGCCCGAGCCGGAGGCAGAACAATCAGCCGCAGCTACGTCGCCGGTGGATTTGCTCGCAAAATTTCTCCGTGGCGAAGCCCGCGCTCAGACGAATCCTAAGATAAACAGCGCCAAAGAATGACGGCGCAACTTCGTTCACCCGATCGCGCATTTTTCGACCTTTCCTCGCGGGTAAAACTGCGCGTCAGCGGCACCGATCGCTTGCGTTTCCTTAACGGACAACTGACAAACAATATTCGGAAAGCGACGGAGACGAACGCCCTCGAAGCGTGCATCTTGAACGCGAAAGGCAAGGTGGAAGCTCACCTGTTCGCACATGCGAAAGGGGATTCGTTTATCCTGGATGCCGATCCGGCGCTTCAATCAACTCTTCAAGCACGACTCGAGCGCTACATCATCGCCGATGATGTGCCGATCGAAGACGTAACTGCGCGATTGTCGATCTTTCACGTGATCGGCGCGCCACGTTCGACCTTTTCGTGTGCCACGCATCTCGTCTCGGCAAACCGCTTCGGCCTGCAGGGTCACGATATTTGGAGCGAAGCAGCTGACCATGACCAGCTCGCGGCCGAGTTATCGAAAGAGTTTGAGTTTTGCGATGAAAATTGTGCGGAAATTCTCCGAATCGAACAAGGAATTCCACGCTGGGGTCGCGAATTGACCGCTGAGATTATTCCGGTCGAAGCCAACCTCGAACAGCGCTCCATCGATTATGAGAAAGGTTGTTACATCGGTCAGGAAACCATTTCTCGCATGAAAATGTCGGGACAACGAAATAAGCAATTGTGTGGATTGGTTTCGGTAAAAAACATTCCGCTGGTTCCTGGAATGCGATTGGCTGGGCCTGAGGGAAAAGAAATCGGCTGGATCACAAGTGCGGCCTACAGCAATCGGCGAGAAATCGCGCTCGCTTACGTGAAGCGCGGGTTTAATTCGGTCGGATCCAGACTCGAAGCGATATCTGACGGGAATGCTGCCATTCCAGCAGAAGTTGTCGATCTTCCAGTGCAATCGTCATAATCCCTTTTGCCAAGGTAATTTGCGGTATTTAGATGTTGCCTTTTAAAGATCGAGGCGTGTAAAGTCGGCGCTAATCTATGATATCGCCCATGAACCAACGTCTGCTTGCCGAGATCGGCCGCACCCAGCGGCTCGAGATTCTCAACTCGCTCAAACGGACCAAGGGAATGTCGGTTAACGAGCTCGTCGACAAAATGGGAATGAGTTACATGGGGATCAAGCAACATTGCCTCACCCTTCAGCGCGACGGCTATCTCGATACCTGGCGGCGTCCGCAAAAAATGGGGCGACCGGAAATGGTTTATCGGCTGACCCGACGAAGCCACGATCTTTTCCCGGCCGATAGCAATGAGGTTACGCTCGAGCTGCTCAGGTCCATTTGCGACATTTACGGAGCGAACGCGCCGGAAAAGCTCCTCTATAATGTTTTTGAGAAGCGCACCGCGGCATTGAAAGCAAAGGCCAAAGGCGAGAACGTTCTCGAACGCGCGAAGTGGCTGGCCAAAGTGCGCGACAGTGAAGGGTACATGGCGCAGTTTCTTCCCTCGGAAAAAGACGGTCCGCAAATTCTGGAATGTCATTCCCCGATTTTTAATCTGCTCGAGAAATACCCAATCATTGGCCGGCTCGAGCAGGACATGTTTGACGGCGTTCTCGGAACGAGCGTCCGGCGCGAGGAAACGCGCACAAGCGGACTCTACGAGTGCGCATTTTATTTCGCCGCCTGATCCGTTAATTCGCCACGGTAAATCCGTCTTCTGCGGATCGATCTTGTCCGCCAGTCGGACGGACCCGTCCTGTGGCGAGCGCGGCGATTTCTTCTTTCGCATCGGACTAATTTCAGTTGATTGAAGGCCCATGGCTCGGGCCTTTCCCAGCGCGGTTATCGAGAATCTTCGGCCGTTGATTGCCGGCGGACGTTACCCGGTCAAACGCATCGTCGAAGACGATCTTGCCGTCGAAGCCGACGTTTTTAAAGACGGTCACGACGTCGTGGCCGCCGCTTTGAAATGGCGGCTGGTTGGTGAACCTCGCTGGCACGAGACCGCGATGTCGTTTGTCGACAACGATCGCTGGCGCGGGATTTGTTCGCTGAACGAGATCGGCGTTTATGAATACACGGTTGAAGCGTGGACCGACACCTTTCGGAGTTGGCGGGATGAGTTCACGAAAAAATTCGAAGCCGGCATTTCCGATCTGACCGCTGAAACGCTGGAAGGCGCGGCCCTGATCGAAGCGGCCGGAAAGCGCGCTCACGTCGCGGACGATTCAGCGCGACTTTGCGAACTGTCGGAATGTATTCGCACCGCCGATCACGCGCAGATTAATAACATTGTCCGCTCGGGCGAGCTCGAAGTGTTGATGGCGACCTATCCCGACCGTTCGTGGGCGACACAATATGCGCCGCCGCCACGCGTGATCGTGGAACGGAAAGAGGCGCAAATCGCTGCCTGGTATGAATTTTTTCCACGCTCGGCCGAAGGTCGCGGCGAACGCGGATCGAAATTTCGTGATTGTTTGCCCCGAGTTGACGACGCGCGAGCGATGGGCTTCAACGTAATTTATTTCCCGCCGATTCATCCGATCGGACATACTAATCGCAAAGGCCGAAACAATTCCGTGACGGCAAAACCAGGCGATCCCGGCGTGCCCTGGGCGATCGGAAGCAAAGCTGGCGGTCACAAAGCGGTGGAGCCCGCGCTGGGGACGCTCGAAGATTTCGATTGGCTCCAGCGCGAAGTGCGAAAACGCGGAATGGAGATCGCGCTCGATTTCGCCGTCAATTGTTCCCCGGACCATCCTTACGTCCGCGAACATCCGGATTGGTTTTACCAGCGGCCGGACGGCTCGATCAAATTCGCGGAGAATCCGCCGAAAAAATACGAGGACATTTTTCCACTGAATTTTCGCTGTAAAAATTGGGCCCAACTTTGGGCGGAGATGGTAAGCATCGTTCTTTTCTGGGCCGGCCGCGGTGTGCGCACGTTTCGGGTCGATAACCCGCACACCAAACCAGTTGCGTTTTGGGAGTATTTGATTGCGCGCGTTCGCGAAAAATTTCCGGACACCGTCTTTCTTTCCGAAGCGTTCACCCGGCCCAAAATGATGAAAGAACTGGCCAAAGCCGGGTTCAGTCAAAGTTACACGTACTTCACCTGGCGAAATGCGAAGCAGGAACTGACCGAGTATTTGACCGAAGTGACGCAAACAGAAATGCGCCAATATTTCCGCGGCAACTTGTGGCCGAACACGCCCGACATTTTGCCTCCATATCTTCAAGACGGGGGACGACCGGCCTTTATCATTCGCGCTGTGCTCGCCGCGACCCTCTCATCGCTTTGGGGCATCTACAGCGGATACGAGCTTTGTGAGAACGAAGCGTTGCCCGGGCGCGAGGAGTACCTCGATTCGGAAAAATACCAATTCAAAGAGCGTGACTGGAATGCGCCAGGCAACATCAAAGATTGGATCACGCGTTTAAATCAAATCCGGCGGACGAACCGTGCGCTCCGTTTTTACGATAACTTGCGTTTTTATCACGCCGACAATGATTCCGTTCTCTTTTACGGGAAAATGACCGCCGCGCGCGACAACATCATTTTGGTGGTGGTGAATCTCGATCCACATCGAAAACAACATTCGTTCATCGACGTTCCGGTTGATCAATTTGGTTCGACCGAGGGCGACAACTATCAGGTGCACGATCTTGTGAGCGGGGAGCATTACATCTGGCACGGCCGCCGCAATTATGTAGAGCTGGACCCTGAAATTCAGCCGGCCCACATTTTCCGCGTCCGCCGTTGGATCGAGGGAGATCGATTTGCCTGAGTAACTCCCGTGTTTGAACGCGGTTTAACCCGTGGCCGTCTTATTTGCATACCGCGCCATGGCGTCTATGATTAGAACACTTTTGGCATGAAGATTTTGCTCCCGCTGATCGCTGCCGCGATCGGAACTCCATTGTTTGCGCAAAATGTAACTACGAGCGCCACGCCGCCACCGGCGGCGGCCGCTGCGGCAACGCCGTCGTTGGTCCCCGACATCCATTCCAAGACGATCCTGGAAACGTTGATCGCAGCTGGACCGGTGATGCTTGTCCTTTTCGCGCTCTCGGTTTTCTTTGTCATGCTGGTGATCGTTTACCTGATGACGATCCGCCGCGGGGCGGTCGTTTCGAGTGGCTACATGGCAACAGCCGACGCGCTCCTACGGAAACGCGATTATCTTGGATTGCTCGCGGTTTCGAATCGGCACGGCGAAGCGATTGCCCGCGTCGTGCAAAAGATGCTCGATTTTACCACTAAAAATCCGAATACGGATTTACAGCAAGTTCGCGAGATCGCCGAAACGGAAGGCACGCGGGTCGCCGCGAGTCTGAACAACCGCGTTACTTATCTGGCCGACATCGGAATGATTGCCCCATTACTCGGGTTGCTCGGCACAGTGCTCGGAATCATTCGCTCATTCGGCGCGCTCGGCGCGGATCTCGGGACGGCCCGTTATGTTTTGTTGTCGAAAGGAATCAGCGAAGCATTGGTCAATACCTGCGCCGGACTTGCGATCGGAATTCCAGCGATGATGGCTTACGCGTTCTTCCGCGGCAAAGCGCAAAAGCTTATTTCCGAGTTGGAATCTGCTACCACGCACGTGCTCGCCTTGCTCTCGCTTCAATTTAGCGGCCGGAGCGAGCGTACGCC
>QHRF01000066.1 GCA_003220055.1 Verrucomicrobiota bacterium
TGCCAACCGCCGCTGCGCACAGATTCGCTGCTGCGCCAGCGCCGGAGCCGGAGCTCGAGCCCCACGACGTGTAACTCAAATCGTAGGCGTTGTTCGTACTTCCGCCGCGCGCGCTCCAACCGACTGCGAGAGGATAGGTCTCAGCCTCATCGTCCCGGAAGTTTGCCCATTCGCCGAGATTCGCTTTACCGAGAATGATTGCGCCCGCGGCGCGCAATTTCTGAATCAGCGGCGCGTCGGCTGGAACCTGGCTACCATAAATTGCGAGTGAGCCGGCAGTCGTTTGCATGTTGTCCGCGGTGGCAATGTTGTCTTTGACCAACAACGGAATGCCGTGTAGCGGACCGCGCACATGACCGGCTCGGCGCTCATTATCGAGACCAGCCGCGATCGAAACCGCGTTCGGAGTAGTTTCAATCACCGCGTGCAATGTCGGGTTAAGTGATTGCATACGCTTGAGATAGCGGAGCACGAGATCCCGGCTCGTGAGCTGGCCGTTTGTCATTGCCGCTTGCAACTGAGGAATCGTCGCTTCGACAAATGGAAAGCTGCTTCCGCCAAGCGCAGTCTCTTTGAACAGTGTGGCGAGCCCGCCGGTTAACAGCGCCGCGCTGCCAGCGGCAGTGGTGCCGAGAAAACTTCTTCGACTGATTTGATGATTGTCGATCTTTGATGATTTATCCGATTCATGCGACGTCATAGGTGATCCTTCCTCCTTATTTAACGCATTAGATGCGGAATTTTGGTGTGCGAAAAATTCGACTGTTCTATTCAAACCAAGAGATTGTCAGATTTCGCCGCACAACCAACGCGACATCGCGGGCAAGATCCAGCGCTTGGTTGACGTCACCCGCTTCCTTCGCAAATTACACGCTCTCTTGGCGCCCGTAGCTCAACTGGATAGAGCGTCTGACTACGGATCAGAAGGTTAGTGGTTCGAATCCTCTCGGGCGCGCTTCCCGGTCCTTCGCAACGCGGATCGCCGAATACCGCTGCTATTCTCGGAGCTTTCTCAGGAACCGCCTTCGGCTGGCCAATCCTCTCCGGCCATCGTCATCTGCGCAGGGTCGGACACCTGTGCCACCTGTCCACGCAGCGCATTAACCGCGTCAGCCACGGTGCCGCTGCTGGTCGCGGTATCAAGTTGAGTCTGAACGAGGTCGGCAAAGACGACTATCAGAAGACTGACAAGACCTGTAGCAAGCAATCCAATTACGATCCGCGAAGCTGCTGAGAGCCAAACGCTTTTTTGTGCCAAAATCGCTGCGCGATACTTATCGCGCTCGGCCGAACCAAGGTTGGCTACCTGCTCGAACCTATCATCAAGCGTCCATGATGTAAGCAACATCTGGCGGACTCCGCCGCGAAGCTGCTCTAGCTGGCGAGCAACGCGCTCGGAGGGCAAGACTTTGCCGTGCTGCTCTGCTTGTGGATCCTTCGAGGAGGCTGTTGCCGTATCCGGTTGCGCCGCGGTTGATGCGTTAAATCTTTCCGGCAGCAGCTTGGCCAATCGTTCAAGTTGATCTGCAGCCTCGCCGAGTGTCACCCGATTGTCGGCGTTCTCGGCTCTCATCGCGAGCACCTTAAGAAATTCCTTTCGCTCCTTCAGATTTGCGCTCCGCTCATTCGCGTCGGAACTACCGAGCTGTGATAAAAACAAAGATTCTTCCCGAGATGTCGGCGACGGCGTCGGCGTCGCGTTAGAGATGAGATTTTGATCGGTTGCGGGTGTTGGCGACGGCGACGACTGCAACACGGCTGCGTAGGCATGAAGTTTCTCCTCGATGCTCTTAACCAAATTCTCAAACCGGCTCACAATTGACTCTTTCAACTGTTGGCGCTCATGGTCGACTCTGGAGAGCTCGGCGCTAATTCGGGCAAAATCGTTGTCTGAGTCAATCACCAGTGGAAAACGTGGCGCCTGAAAATTCGGTGTCTTTGATTGATTGCGGGCATTAAACGAGTCGATAATCTGTTCGGTAGCCAAAAAGGCAGCTTTCAACCTATCGAGTGCCTGTTGTAGATGGGACGAAGGCTGATAGGCGACCGCGCCGGCCGCAATGCTGGCTTGGTAATATCGCAGGACGCAAAATCCGACCCCGATCAGTATCACGAGCAGAGCAAGTCCTTTTGCCACTCTGACAAAAAGACGGGCGAAGAAATATTGTTTCTTCACAGCCCGAGACTGTTCCTCTGGAGTTGACGGATCTTTTCGGCGGTAGCCGGATTCGGGAATGTCCGATAAGCTTCCTTATATTCGCGGATGGCGTCCCCCGTTCTGCCTGCCGAAGCAAATGCTCCTGCTCGCTCCAGGTGGGTCTCAGCCTCCTTTTCTAATCGGCTGCACAACAACCGCATTGAAGTCAGATAACGCCACAGCGGTCTCTGAGTGTCGACCATTGGTTCGGGATTATCTTTCAGAAAATCGGTTAGTCCCGAGTTCGCCGCAGAAGCGTTGTTGCCGGCAATGTTGCGTGTGCTCTGATCAACCGCTGACAGCGCGTCAACTGTTTCAGTCTCGCTTCGGCATTCGCTCAGCGCAGTTTCGTATCCGACCTTCGCCCGAAAGTCACGCGCCCGATCGACAAGCGACGCCACACTTTCCGATACCGGCGGTGGCAACTGTTGCACCGAATCGAGCCGGTCGATCTCGGGAAAATTTCCCGTCGCATCGCTTACTCGAGACAAAACAGCTTGGGTTTGTTCCTTAAAGTCCGTGATCATGCGGCTCTTTACCTCAGGTTCGACGGCTGGCGGAGTTGAAGGCGCAGGTATTGAAGGCGCAGGTATTGAAGTCGCAGGTGCTGAAGTCGCAGGTGCTGAAGGCGCAGGTGTGAACGGTCGAATTGATGCCGCTGCTGCAAAACGCGGTGGCCCTTCGGCTGGCGGCTGTGCGTTGACTGCGCCTTTGGAAACACGTTCATTCAACGGTTGATCAGTGCGCGGCAGCGGTCCGGCCACCCAGTCATTGGCTTTGGTCCCATTGACAAACCTGCCGTGAAACATTTTCCCGCTCGCGTCGACATTAACCACGGGCCCATCAAATCTCCCGCGGACCATTTTGCCGGAATAACGATTGATGACGACGGCACCGACGGTGCGTCCTTTGGCGGACGGAATATTGGAGCCGGTCACGATTGCTCGCTGAACTCGATACCACGTCAATGTGCCATATCCCGTGGCATATCCGTTCGAGTCCCGCTCGCCCGACCACGTCGCCTCATCATCCCGTGTGGGATAATTGTTCCAGATGAGTGTCCGCCTGTCTCTGGTATGCTGGTAAACGCCGCCACCGTCCGCGCCGTTGGCAAACAGCAGCAGCGTAGTGCAAACGAAAAGACATCGCGCGGTCACAAGTCTTCTTTTCTTCTCAACTCAATCTCCAGCAACGCAGCAAAGATTTAACGCGCTCGAAAAATCAAAGGCAAGATCAAACCCAACGAGCAAGTTCTGCTTCGCTCTAAGTCTCCGGCACTTCGAACTGGCTCATCAGTTTGAACGTTTCGTAACGCTCGTTGATCTCATCCATCGTTAAATTTCGCAAGCGCTCCAGACTGAATGCTTCCACGCAAAAACTCGCCAGCACGCTGCCGTAGATCATCGCTTTGCGAAGATCGGTAAAGGTCACCTTCTTCACGTTCCCCGCCAAATATCCGGCCATCCCGCCGGCGAATGTGTCCCCCGCCCCGGTCGGATCGTGAATATCTTCGAGCGGATACGCGCCGCAGCTGAAGAATTCGTTTTCACCGAAAAGCAGCGCGCCGTGCTCGCCTTTTTTGATCGCGACATAGCGCGGACCCATTTTGCGAATCCCGCGGCCGGCTTTGATCAAACTCGTCTCCTTCGTCATCTCGCGTGCTTCGCTGTCGTTCAGGATCAAGAGATCGACATGCGGAAGGAGCGCGTCGAGCTCGGCCCGGGTCGTTTCAATCCAGAGATCCATCGTGTCGGCGACGACAAAGCGCGGCTTCTCCATTTGCTTGAGCACATGCGATTGCAAAGCTGGCGCGATGTTCGCCAGCAAAGCGAAATCGGTTTGCCGATATGATTTGGGCAATTCCGGCTGAAAATTTTCGAAGACATTGAGGGCGACCGAACGCGTCTCGCGCGTGTTCAAGTCCCACGCGTATTCGCCTGACCAGCGAAAGGTTTTACCTTCCACGCGCTGCACGCCCGCGCTGTCGATCTTTCGCGATTTCCAAAAATCGAACTCGGCTTGCGGAAAATCGCTGCCGACGACGCCGACCAATTGGACCGGCGAAAAATAACTCGCGGCTGAGGCCGCGTACGATGCCGAACCGCCTAACAAATCGCCATGTTCTTCGACCGGCGTTTTGACAGTGTCGAGCGCAATGGAACCAACAACGAGCAGAGACATCAGACTTCGGGACTTAACAGAGCTTTACATGCGCGCGCATACTTCGCGATGTCGGACGCTTTAAGCAATCCGGAAACAATCGTAACGCGTCGCGCCCCGGTGGCAATCAATTGGCCGAGATTTTCGATCTTTATTCCGCCGATGCAAAAAATCGGGATCGTGACTTCGTGATGGACCCGCTTGATACCCGTCTGTCCGATCGGCTGGTAATCCGGCTTCGTTGGAGTGGCGAAAATAGGACCGAACCCGATGTAATCCGCGCCTTCGCGTTCCGCCGCAACCGCTTGCTCCAAACTGTGAGTCGATTTTCCGATGAAAATATGGCGGCCAGCTTTTTTACGTGCGTGCGCGAGCGAGTCGTCGTCCTGGCCGAGATGAACTCCTTCCACCGCAACCTTGGCCGCAACTTCCGCGTGATCGTTCACGATTAAGGGAACTCCAGCCGCCGACGTGATCTCATGCAATTTACCGGCAAGATCGACAATTTCTTCGAGCAACTGGCGTTTCGCCCGCAGCTGGACAAGATCGACATCGCCGTCAATCATCGCCTTCGCCACACGTTCGAGATCGGCCATACCAACGTAACCGAGATCGATAATACCGTAGAGGCGGCAATCGGTTAGATTTCGCAAAGCTTTTATTCGTGGAGCCGCACCGGCGGCGGCTTCAGCTCAAAAGCCTCCGAGCTCATCATCCGCTCGACGAAACCGGTGTCGTATTTGCCCTCGCGGAACGCGCCGCTGCGCATGATCGCGGCATGAAAAGGCACCGTCGTCTTAATTCCGGCGACGTAATACTCGTCGAGCGCGCGGCGCATGCGATCAATGGCTGCATTCCGCGTCGCTCCGATCGTGATTAGTTTTGCAATCAGGGAATCGTAATACGGCGGCACCACATAACCGGTGTAAGCGTGCGAATCGATCCGAACGCCGCGGCCGCCGGGCGCGTAGTAAAACGTAATCCGGCCGGGCGACGGTTGAAAATTGCCGGCCGGATCTTCGGCGTTGATCCGGCATTGAATCGCATGCGAGCGCGGCACAGCGTGAGCGACGTGCGGCGATAAAGGTTCACCCGCAGCGATGCGGATTTGTTCCTTCACCAAATCGCAGCCGTAAACTTCTTCGGTGATCGTATGTTCGACCTGAAGTCGGGTGTTCATTTCCATGAAATAGAAACGGCGATCTTCATCGACCAGAAACTCGATCGTGCCAGTGTTTTCGTAGCCGACGGATTTGGCGAGCTTGACCGCGGCATTTCCCATTTTCTTCCGCAGCGACGGAGTCACGATCGGTGACGGACATTCTTCAATCACTTTTTGGTTGCGGCGCTGAATCGAACAATCGCGCTCGCCGAGATGCACCACGCGGCCGTGACGGTCGGCCACGATTTGAAATTCGATGTGGTGCGGATTCAAAATCAGTTTCTCGATGTAAACAGAGGGGTTGCCGAACGCTTTGTCTGCCTCGAGACGCGCACTGTGAAATCCAGCAATTAAACTGGTTTCGTTGTGGGCCGCGCGCATTCCGCGGCCGCCGCCGCCCGCAACGGCCTTGATCATCACGGGATAGCCGATCTTTTTCGCGACCTTCACCGCATCTTTGTCGGTCTCGACCACGCCGTCACTTCCCGGCGTGACCGGCACGCCGGACCTCCGAGCGCGGGCGCGCGCCAAATCTTTATCGCCCATTTTTTGAATCACGTGCGAAGGCGGCCCGATGAACTTGATCTTGCAGCTCTCAACCACTTCGGCGAAGTGCGCGTTCTCGGCCAGAAAACCGTAGCCGGGATGAATCGCGTCGACGTCGCCCACTTCCGCGGCGCTCATGATTCGGTCGATCTTTAAATAACTTTCCGAGCTCGGCGCCGCGCCGATGCAAATCGCTTCGTCGGCGAGCTGCACGTGCAACGAGTCGACGTCCGCGTCCGAATAAACCGCAAGCGTGCGAATGCCCAGCTCCTTGCACGCGCGAATGACGCGCAGCGCAATTTCACCGCGATTGGCAATCAGGACTTTTTCGAACATCCGTTGCTTCCGCCAAATCGGCGAGCCGCACTCAATTATCGCACGCGGAAAAGGACCTGGCCGAATTGGACTGGCTTGCTGTTCTCGGCCACGACTTCGGCAATCACGCCGCTGGTTTCCGCCTTGATTTCGTTCATCACTTTCATCGCCTCGATAATGCAAACGACCGTGTCCTCGTTCACTTTTGTTCCAACATCGACAAACGGTGAAGCGTCCGGCGAGGCCGCCTGGTAAAACGTGCCGACCATTGGGGAAACAATATCTTTGAGCGATGCGCTTTCGGCTGAAGTTGCTGGACCATTGGTAACCGCCGGCGCCATCAGTGTCGGCGCAGCTGTCGACGATATAATCGGTTGATCGCCCAAACCTTTTTGCAGTTTGATACGAAAGCCGTCCTTCTCCATCTCGAAAACGGAGAGATCGTTCTTCTTCATCAAATCGATGAGTGCTTTGATGTCTTTTAGGTCCACGGCGCAGCTCTCTTGGGAGATGAAAAGTAAGGCGTTTACGTAAAGCGGTTTTCCCAGCAAGGTCAAGTCAACGAATTGGAGTGGCGGTCTATTTAGCGCGCCGTAGTCATCGCGTAGGTGGATGACCGTCGCGCTTTTTCAGCGATACGACATCGCCGCTCCAACGGCTTAATAGTTAGGCTAGTTTCAGGATCGAAATTTGTATGCTCCAACATGTCGTTCGCGATTTTCAAATCATCGACGAAACCGACGAGTACATCGTGGTCGACAAGCCTGCGTTTTTGTTGACGCATCCAACCAAACCCAACCAATGCACCACCCTTTGGAAAGAACTGCGCGAACTCCTCGCGTTCGAGATCGCGAATGGCGGGCAGGTTTCAATCGTCAACCGATTGGATCGCGAAACAAGTGGACTTGTCCTCGTCGCGAAAACGGCTGCGGCCGCGCGACGGTTCGGATTGCTCATGCAAGAGCATCGTTTGCACAAAGAATATCTCGCGATTGTTTGGGGCTGGCCGGAATGGGAAACAGAAATTGTCGATGCGCCTCTGGATCGACAGGGCAAGCATCAAGCGTCAGCGATTTGGCTGAAGCAAATGATTCATCCTGATGGAGCGCCCGCGCAGACCGAGTTTCGAGTGGAAAAGCGATTCACAGGATCGACATCGTCGGGAAACCATTTTGCTCTGATTCGCGCAATTCCAAAAACCGGTCGCACACACCAGATTCGTGTGCATCTCGCCTCGCTCGACTGCCCGATCGTCGGCGACAAAATCTACGGACCTGATGAGAAGCTCTATCTCGAATTTATCGAGACCGGTTGGACTGCGAAGCTCGAACACCAGTTACTCCTGCCGCGTCACGCTCTTCATTCGTCCAAGCTCGCGATCGAGAATGGGCAGCAATGGACGAGCTCACCGCCGGCTGAAATGTTTGCGCCGCTCTCTTAGAGATATTTCCAATTCTGCGGTTTGCCTTCGGCCAGCCATTCAATCGTAGTTTGCAATCGCCGTTTCCGCGTTTCGTCCCGCTTCGCGTCAGCTATCCAGTCCACGTATTCTTTTTTGTGGCTGTAACTGAAATTTTCAAATGTCTTCCGCGCTTTCACATTTTTCTGCAGCGCCCCTTTCAGATCGGGCAGAACGCTTACCTTTTGTTTAGCAGGTGATCGGGGACGCGATTTCCTAACGCCGGCTTCATTTAGTTCCGCGGCCTTCCGAACGTAGCCGGCCAATGTTTTCCCATCTGGCAAATCGCTGATCGAAGTGATCCGGCCGAAATGCCCCATCGCGCCTTTGTGTTTCGCGCCAAAGATCAACGCACCCTTCCAAAAACCAAAAACGCAATGCTGCTTGAAGGCGGCGATAAAACAAATGATTCCCTTGTGCTCGAAGAACGGTGAATTCCACTTGATCGTTTCTTCGACATCCGGACAACCGGCGTGAACGACTTTGCGCAAATGTTTCAGAATCGGGCGGGCAAACGGCGCGGCTCGCTTAATGTAAGCGTCAACACGTCGATCTTTGCCAGCCATTCGATCTCTAGCTGTTTTCGCGCGGCGTTTGCGACGAGCTGGCTGCGGTATAAGCGAGCCGACGTTTCCGAATCAGCATCAGATTGCGGATGTAAATGATAGAATTTGGCAGATAAGCCAGGATTCCAACCGGATCGCGCCGGAAAAGAAAATACAGGAACATGATGATGCTACCGGCGATACTCCAGTACCAGAACGACACCGGGATCACGCTCTCGCCCTGTCGTTCCGACGCCCACCATTGGACGAGAAAACGCATCGAGAAGGTGGCGGTCCCAATCAAGCCGAGAATCACGAGATAATTCCAGTCGAGGCCAAGAAAACGATGTTCGTGGCCGAACCAAGTCGTGGCAATAAAGGATAGAAGATTCATAGGTAATTTAGCTGCTCAAGTTCCGGCATCATCATTTTCCGCCACCGGACGGATTCGCCGTGGCGAACTTGCCGAAAAATTCCAGGATAGCGTCGCAAACGTAATCGACATCTTCCATCGGCAGATCACCGTAAATCGGAAGCGAAAGAATTTGAGTCACGACTTCTTCCGTCTTCGGCAAGCGCGGCAGGTCGGAACACGACTTGATGATGGCTGGCTGCTGATGGTTCGGCACCGGATAATGAATTCCGGTTCCGATCCCTTTGTCCTTCAAGAATTCCGCCAGTGCGTCCCGCCGCTCGGTCCGGATGACGTACATATGATAAACCGCGCGGGCCCATGGCCGTTCCGGCGGAATTTGCACGACGCCCTCCAAGCGATCGTTGTAACGCGCCGCAACGTCTCGCCGATGCTCGTTCAAGTTCTCGACGTTACGCAGCTCGACCCGACCGATCGCCGCCTGAATTTCGTTGAAACGAAAATTGTAACCAACGAAGTCGTGCACGTACTTTGATTTCTCGCCGTGATTGCGCAGCATTCGCAGTTTGCCTGCGAGAACGGAATCATTCGTGGTGATGCAACCGCCATCGCCCATGACGGTGAGATTTTTCGACGGATAAAACGAAAACACGCCTGCGCCCCCGATCGAACCGACGCGTTGGCCGCGATACTGCGCGCCAAAAGCCTGGGCGCAATCTTCGACCACCCAAAGCCCGTGTTTCTTCGCGGCCAGAAAAATTCCATCCATGTTCGCGGGATGCCCGTAAAGATGGACTGGAAGGATCCCGACCGTGCGCTCACTCATTGATGCCTCGAGAAGATCGACATCGATGCAGTAGGTCTCGTCGATGTCGATGAAAACCGGCCGCGCGCCCCGATGAATCATCGGTTCAATTGATGGAAACGCAGTGTGCGATGGAACGAGAATTTCGTCGCCGGGGCAAACTCCCATGGCGTGATGCAGCATCAAGGCGCCGGTCGTCCACGACGAACAAAGGACCGCTTCTTTCGTCCCGACGTAGGCAGCCAGCTCGGCTTCGAACGCTTCGCACTCCTTTCCGAGGATGTACCAGCCCGAATTGATCGCGCGCATGCCCGCCTCACGGACTTCGTCGTTCACGAAAACGCGGGAAAGCGGGACCTTTTTCATTTCGCTCCGCCCCGGCTCATTCGGAGATGTCGATCCTTTTTCCCAGCCAGAGGAATTCGTTTCACTTGTTGCATCTGTTACCGCTGATCAGCAAAGTCGTCATTTAGTGCGCAGCATTAGTTGGCCGCAATGAAATTGTCACGCAAGCTCCAGAAGTTACTTTCGACCGATTTCTTCGCCAGCGCGTTCGAACATCTCAGTCGCGGAACGCATCCCGTCAACAAACGGCGCATTTTGGAAACACTGGATCGCGCGCAGTTCGAGAAGCTGCGGGAGCAATATCCCTATCGGCCAGGCTCGCCGCGGATCAACCGCTTCGAAGATGTTGTTTACTGGATCGAGATCAATATCGAGCGCGCCCAAGATCTTTGGATCGATCGCGCGCCACCAATCCGGATTGTCGATCTTGGCTGCGGCGCCGGTTATTTTCTCTACATCTGCAAATTCTTCGGCCACCAGGTTCTCGGCCTCGATACCGACAACGAGCCGCTCTTCGGCGCCACCACTGCGCTCCTCGATGTTCCGCGCGTTATCGGTCGGATCGAGCGACAAACGCCCTTGCCCGATCTCGGGGGGAAATCCGGTCTCGTGACTGCGCACCGCATCTGTTTTCACCGGATCGGCCGCGTTCGCGATGGCGTTGAATGGTCGTTCACCGATTGGGAATTTTTCATCAACGACATTCGGACGCGTTTCTTGAACGAAGATGGCCGGTTGCTTCTCGACTTTAATCCGCGCCCCGACGGCTCCTCCTTTTTTACTCCGCAGCTGCGCGAATTTTTTTTATCGCAAGGCGCACGGATTTTTCGGTCGAAAGCGTTGTTGGACGTGGATCCAAATCAAAGGCCGCGATTTAAGCAGACAGGTAGGGGCGATTGACCTCAACCGCCCCTACCTTTCCAATCCGAGCAATCCCACCCGAGCATTTGCTCGAGCTTCGTTATCTCGGCTGAGAAAACTTCGGAAAGATATTTTCGCTCTTCCGGCGTCATCGTGCGCTCGTACGGAACAATGTTTCGATCTTTGTCACGAATGCGACGCAATGATTTTACGCCAAGAAATTCGAAAATCCCATCCAGCGTTTCCTGCTTTCGATCGCGAAAATCTTCGAACTTTACGATGTGCACTTGTTCTCGCGGAAAAAATTTGAAGACCCGGTCGAGTTGGCTGGAATAAAAACCGCGATCGACATAGGCAAAGCGCCGCGATTCAATCGTCAACGGTTGCGCGATCCGTCTCGGTTCTTCTTTCAGCGCGTCCAGGAAACCGAGCGGCTCGCGGTCCTTGAAGCGCTGCATGTTCCAGTGCGCGAACGCGCGATCGATCGGATTTCGCAGCAGGATAACGAGTTTGATTTGTCGGTTGTAATTCCAAATCCGCTCCATCGCCGGCTTCCAATACAAATAGCTCGGCGTGACTTCGCCGGCGACTCCGAAAGGCTTCGCGAGCCCCGATTTTTTCGGGGTTGCCTGCCTTCCAATTGACCGAAAATGCCGATGCAACAGGTCGTAATCGACGGGTCGGGAAAAAATCGCGTCGTCGTCGAAGAAATGCATTTCCTGACGGTCCGGCAGCGCGATCTGCGGATGCTTCTTTAAAAAGTAATGAAGTGCGGTCGTGCCGGACTTTTGTGCGCCGGCGACAATAAAATCGAGTCGCTCGACCTTGTGGCGTTTGATTCCAAGCACGTCTCCAATCGTGATACCGCTGCGGCTAGATGTCTACCGCGACGAATTTTGTAACCACCGGTCATGGACGGCAGTCTTAGCAATTGATGGTTCATGGCTTGGCGAGATTGGGATCAGCCGCGCTTACGGTCGCCGAATTTGCGATCGTTCTGACGGTGATCCTCGTTCTCGGCGCGACTGCGATTCCCACGGTCGTCCGCAGTCGCAAGCGCTAGCTCGTCGCGCGTCCGCTAACTCAATGCGCCACCCACCAGGCGCGCAATTGCTGCATGACCGCGGTCTTGCTTGCCACCGGGCGTTTCTTCGCCCAGTCGCCATTGATGCGGAGCCGATAACTGCGACTGGAAAATGGCAGATCAATCATCTCGACCCTAAGCATTTTTCCGGTCTGATGATTTGTGATCGAGAGCGTGTAGTGAGGTTCATCGGTGGGGAACATACGGCTCTCCTAGCGAAGGGAAACGAGAGAGGCCAGTCGAAAATAAAATTTGTCCGTGAATTTTCATTTGCACGTGCATTTGTAAGTTTATGCGTCTAATTCTCGTTAGGTCTCGACACGTCACGCACACATGCTCTCCAAAAAATTCGCACTCGCGTTCGGCATCGCCGTTGTTTTTCCGGCGATGATTCACTACGGCGTCAGCATGTTCTCGGCAGAGCCGAGATGGCAGGATTACCACGTCTCTCCCTTGACTGAGTCGACATCCTATGGTGAAGCCTCGGCCGAGTATCAGAGGAAGGACGCCGAATATAAAGCCGCCGAAAAG
>QHRF01000120.1 GCA_003220055.1 Verrucomicrobiota bacterium
CGATATCGAGAATTCGTTAGGCATGTATCACGGGAATATTTTTCAAGACGCGCCGACGTGGCCGTTCGCGGCCAAAAAAGAGCAAGTCGGCAAATGGGGAGTCGAAACCGAATGGAAAAATGTTTTTCTCTGCGGCTCAAGCGCGCTTCGTGGCGGAGCGGTCAGCGGAATTCCCGGACACAACGCCGCGCGCAAAGTTCTAGACGTCATTAGAAAAACGCCGACAAGCGCACATGGAAAAGACATTGAACAGCCTGAATTGCAACGGCACTAAGCAAACATGAACAAAACGATCGTTCTCGCGGCGGTTTTGTCGCCCCACTTACTCCTCGCCCAGACTCCGAGTCCCAGACCTGACAAGCCGGTTCCGGTCAAGCAATACACGATCGACCAGTTCATGGCCACGACGCGGGTTGGTGGCGCGACGTTTTCGCCGGACGAGAAGTCGATTCTATTTCACAGCAACAAGAGCGGAATTTTTAATGTTTACAGCACGCCGCTATCGGGCGGCGAACCGAAGCAGCTAACCAATTCTACCAAGGAGAGCACTTACATCGTTTCGGCGTTCCCCAACGACGCGCGGTTCCTTTACCGCTACGACAAGGGCGGGAACGAAAACGAGCACATCTATTTAAGAGCGCTCGACGGGACGGAGCGCGATCTGACTCCGGGCGAGAAGACGAAAGCGAATTTTCTCACGTGGAGCCAGGACCGGAAATCGTTCTTCTTTTCCACCAACGCGCGCGACCCGAAGTTTTTCGACATTTATGAAATGGCGCTTGTCGATCTTACGCCGAAGCTGATTTACAAAGACGAAACCGGATTTCAATTCGGCGACATTTCCAACGACCGCAAGCTCATCGCCTTCGGTAAACCGGGCAAAACCACGGCCGACTCAGACGTTTATCTATTCAACATCGAGACGAAAGATATGAAGCATCTCACGCCGCATACCGGCGACGTGGAGAACGATCCACAGACGTTCGATGTAAATTCGAAGTATCTCTACTTCCTTTCAAATGAGGGCGGCGAATTCAAATATATCGCGCGCTACGATCTCAAGACGGGCCAGCGGGAGGCCGTAGAGAAAGCGCCCTGGGACGTTTCACTCATGGCATTTTCGCGCAATGGCAAATATCGCGTCGTGGCAACGAACGAAGACGCGCGCACCAAGATCAAAATCCTGGAGGAAGCAAGCGGCCAGACGGTCGATCTTCCATCCTTACCGGAAGGCGATATCAGCGGCATCAATATTTCCGACACCGAAACGAAGATGGCATTTTATCACGAAGGATCGCGCGCGCCGGCCAACCTTTACGTTTACGATTTCAAAACCAAGAAGCTGGCGAAGTTGACCGAGAGTTTGAATCCAGAGATCAATGCGGCGGACCTGGTGGATGGACGCGTGGCGCGTTACAAGTCTTTCGATGGTCTGGAGATTCCGGCGATTCTCTATCAGCCGCATGGCGCGAGCGCGCAGCAGAAAGTTCCGGCGATTGTGAAGGTGCATGGCGGCCCGGGCGGACAGGCGCGCATGCCTTATAGTGCATCCACGCAGTTTTTAGTGAATCATGGCTATTGCGTCATCGACGTGAACAACCGCGGTTCGGGCGGCTACGGAAAAACATTCTATCTGGCCGACGATCAAAAGCACGGGCGCGAGCCGTTGTGGGATTGTGTGGAAGCAAAAAAGTATCTCGCGTCGCTCGGTTACGTGGATGAAAAGAAAATCGGCATCATGGGCGGATCGTACGGCGGCTACATGGTGTTGGCGGCCTTAACGTTTAAGCCGGATGAATTCCAGGCCGGCGTGGATTTGTTCGGCATTTCAAACTGGGTGCGCACGCTGCAAAGCATTCCGCCCTATTGGGAATCGCAGCGCAAATCCCTCTACGCCGAGATCGGCGACCCGGAGAAGCAGTTGTCGATGTTACGCGAAATTTCGCCGTTGTTTCATGCCGAAAAGATCACGAAACCGCTCATGGTATTGCAAGGCGCGAACGATCCGCGCGTGATTAAGCCGGAGTCGGACGAGATCGTGGCCGCAATTAAAAAGAGAGGCGGCGTGGTCGAATATGTTCTGTTCGATAACGAAGGTCACGGCTTCACAAAAAAGGCCAACGAGGTTCGCGCCTACAAAGCGATCCTCGATTTTCTCGACAAGCATCTGAAAGATGCTGAAGCGGTGAGAGGGAAGGCTGGGTAAGCCCAGTAACAAACGCCAATGTCGAAGGCAGTCGAAAGACCGGCGAATCCCGCTGACGTCGAATCAATCGAAGCGATTGTGGCCGCGGCATATGATTCGATCTCGGGCCCGGCCGGCAAAAAGCGCGATTGGGATCGCATGCGATCGCTTTTCATTGCCGGCGCACGACTGATTCCAACGGCGAAGGACGCCGGCAAGCACGATGTCGATGTTGCGCCTCAGATATTGGATATCGAAGGCTTCA
>QHRF01000121.1 GCA_003220055.1 Verrucomicrobiota bacterium
TCAACAGATGCGATTTAGCAGAGTGGAGCTTGAACGCTTCGTACGGTTCGTGATCAGGCAGAAAAGCGATCGACCCCTTGCTCGTGAAAATTCGATAGCCAACGCAAACGCCCGGATGATTCATGAGTTTTGAACGGACGTGCACTTTCCCGATCTTGAAATCCATCGACTCGAGTTTTTCGATTTTGATCTTTCCCGGCAGATCGTAGAGCGCGACGGGGAAGAAAGGCGTTGCCATCTGCCCGTTCAGAATCTCGCGCAGGCCGCTGCCCGTCCCCTCATAACCAAGAATCCGAATTTGGTTTTTGTCGTTATAGGAAGGCACGAAAAAAGGAAAACCCTGAATGTGGTCCCAATGAACGTGGGTGATGAGCAAGCTGAGATTAATCGGGCGCGACCCGAATTCATTTTCGAGGGCCAGGCCAAGCTCGCGAATCCCCGATCCGGCATCGAGCACAATGAGCTCGCCATCGGCGCGCACTTCGGCGCAGGTCGTGTTACCGCCATAACGGACGGTCGTCGGGCCCGGGACTGGAATTGAGCCACGAACTCCCCACAGCTTGAGCCGTGTAGACGATTCCGATGCCGCCGACATAGGTAACCGGCATCGAGTGTGTCACGCAACCGCCCCGAAACCAAGGGTTTTTGCGGCTCCGTCGCAGCCGTTAGGCGGTGCTAAAAAAAGCTGCCCCGAAATCTCTTTCGGGCAGCCTAAGGGAAACAGCAATTGTTGTCTTTAAGCGTGCTGACGACGAACTAATCTCGAAAGAGCAGCTGCTACGCACACGCCGATAATTGGCAACAAGGACGATGATTCTGGCACCGGCACCGAAATGGTACCAATGTTATCCACCTTCGTCCCGGCATTTGGTCCGCTGCTGCGCGTCGCTTCGGCGGTAAACTGACCAACCTTCAACTGATCCGTTGAGGTGATCACCGAAAATATTCCCAGCGCCGCCGAGCCGGTGATCGGCGCGGCGCCATTATAAGTCCAGGTCAGGTTTAAGATGCTTGGATTATCGGTGGACAATACGAGCGATGGGGTAGGACCGACCAGCGCCTGTGAAAACGTCCAACCAGTCGGTTGAGTATTGGAACCGGGCGCGATGGTCCCGAAATCGTAAATTGTGAAGAAATCGCCGGTATTAATCGTTTCATCCACCGTCACATTCGCCGAGTAATTCCAAGTGAAATTCGGACTCGATCCCGTTACGGACGATAACGTCGGAATAATATCGCCCCGCGCGATGAAACTAATTGACCCGAATAACACCAACCCTAGAACGCATGCCTTTCTCATATTTTTGTGAAATTCGGCGCCGATTCTGCCTAAAACGCGACCCGGAGGTCAATGATATTTAAAGCGGCGTTAGCCTGGGAACGCCGGCTCTGACCTGACAAAACGCTTTCGCCGATTTAGGGTTGGCGCTTGCCTGCGCTCTTTCAATATTACAGCTCATGAGCGAGGGGATAGACCGGGACAGGTTCAAGCGCCAGCAGCGCAATTTGGCACGAAAACAACGAGGCAGAAGGTGGATTTTGCTGATCGCGAGCGTGCTAGCCGTGATCGTCGCAGGGACACTCGCCTACCGCTGGTTCAAGGGACAGCGGGCCGAACGCTTTGCCGCGGCCGGCGATGCGCTTGTCGCAGCGGACAAATGGAATGACGCCGCAGTTCAGTATCGCGTTGCGCTGCAGTTGGATCCTTCGAACTACCACGGTTTAAGCGGGGCCGCGCGTCTCGCTTCGAAAGCCGAGCGTCCCGAAGCGCTCGAGCTCTGGCAGAAAGTTTTGGCCCTTCCCCAGTGCACCATCCGCGACCGCGAGGATTACGCCGAACTGCTCATTAAAACTAATCGCCTGAATCTCGCGGAAAAAGCGATCGACCCATTACTAAAAGACAATCCCGATACGAAGGCGCTTCAACTGGCCGCGCGCTACGCGAGAAAAATTGGGGACAATGTAAAGGCCGGCGAATATCTGCGTATCGCCAGCAAACGCGCTCCGGACGATGACGCGCCACGTTTTCAATTGGCCGAGGTTCTCGCCCAATCGACGGATGCGGCCGATCAGGCAGAAGCCCGTAAGATTCTTTGGGAACTCGCCGCTAGAGCAAATCTTTATAAGAAGGCAGCTGTAGAGGCGCTCGGCGCTGCGCCTGAACTCACGACCGACGAGCGAAAGCGGCTTTTGCAAGAACTGATGGCTCTGACCCCAAAAACCGCTAAGGACGATTTGCTTGCGGCCGACATGCGCGTCCAACTGCAGCCGGATGAGGCAGCTCGAATTTACCGGGAGGAGGTCGAACGTTGGCGGAATGGACAGAGCCAGGAACTTCTCGACCTTGCGCGTTGGTTAAATGCGCACCAGCAGCCTGAGCTAGTGCTCTCGACTTTCCCGGTAGAACGCACGCTGGAAGACAACCAGCTGTTACTCGCGCGACTGGATGCATTGGCCACTCTGCAACGTTGGAACGATATCGATGGTGTTCTCAACCGGACCGACGTCACCCTGGACCCTTCGGTAATCGAAAGTTTTCGCGCGCGCACGGCGCTCGAGCGCAACGCTAATTTGGATGCCGAGGTCCATTGGAACCATGCCATTTCGCTGGCTGGTAGTGATCCGTACAAATTGCGTTTTGTTGCGAATTTTGCCGAACAAAGCCGCGCCACCGCCGCAGCGCTCAAAGCCTATGAGCAACTTGCCCGCTTTCCGGAACATGCAGACTTCGCCTACCGCGGCACGCAGCGCGTGAGTCAAAGGAGTGGCGATACGGCCGCCCAACGCGCAGCGATGTCAAAAATCTCCGCTCGCGCACCGGAAGACCCGAACGCGGCGGATCAACTGGCTTATCTCAGTTTGCTGCTGGGCGAAGATGTTGATCAAAATTTCGCGGTCGCAAAAAAATTAGCGGAGCAATATCCAAACCGGTTGTCGTATCGGGTCACAACTGCGCTCGGATATCTTCGCCAGCACGATCCGGCTTCGGCACTGGCTCAATTCAAAGGGCCTGTTTCGATCGACTGGAAACGGACTTTGCCGGCCTGGCGCGCGGTTTACGCCGCCGCGCTTTTCGCCAGCGATCGCAATGACGAAGCACGCACCATTATTGCAACAATTTCACGCGACCGGTTAAATCCACAGGAACGCGAGCTGATCGAGTCGCCCCAGAGATCGAACTAGTCCGGCAACTACAGCAAACTCACACCGAAAGGCGCCGGGCCTTTTTTCCAGCGCAGTTCGGGATGCAAATTGATCTCCTCCATGGGAACGTCGAATCCGACGGAGCGCAATAAATAGGAAACGCCTTCCCGGCTCTCCATTGTCTCTTTCAAACTGCGCGCGAACAGCTCGACATATTCTTTATAGGAATCAAGAGCAAGTTTGCCCTGGGCAAAATGCTCGGCCAAAGCTTCGTCGTGATAATCGATTAAATCGACTAACGCCCGCCGAAGATCGAGCCGCACTTTCGGATCGACCACAACCTTGAACGGCGTCGCTCCCGGATCCGCTTTCGCCAGGCTTCGCGTCCTGGAACGACCTTGGTCCGGCCGGACAATCTGAAAATCGTGGCTCTCGTCCATGTCGATCTTGTAACAGATCGAGAAGATTTTGCGCGCTAAATTTTCTCGCCAACCGAAATTAAAAGAAGATCGGAATGATCAGGATCGCGACGATGTTCACAACCTTGATCATCGGATTGATCGCGGGTCCGGCAGTATCTTTATACGGATCGCCGACAGTATCGCCGGTCACCGAAGCCGCGTGGGCAAATGAGCCTTTGCCGCCGAGATTTCCTTCTTCGATAAATTTTTTCGCATTGTCCCACGCACCACCTCCGGAAGTCATCGCGATAGCGACGAACAATCCGGTGACAATCGTTCCAACAAGTAAACCGCCCAAAACAACCGGCCCAAGCGGTTTGATGGTTGCAACCGCAACGACGAAGACCAACGGCAACAACGCCGGAACAATCATTTCGCGCAAAGCCGCTTTGGTCACGATATCGACGCAGGTACCGTAATCGGGCGTGTCTTGCCCAGTCAAAATTCCCGGTTTCGCCTGCAGTTGCCGGCGCACTTCACGCACGACCGCGCCCGCAGCTTTGCCAACCGCATCCATGCTAAATGCGGTGAAAATGAATGGCAGCAAACCGCCGAGAAAGAGGCCAATGATCACTTTCGGTTCTGTGAGCGAAAAATGAAATTCGGCGTAAGCAACGTTATGCGCCCTCAATTCCTCGACATAAGATCCGAAAAGAACCAGCGCGGCGAGTCCCGCCGACGCGATCGCATAACCCTTCGTAACAGCTTTCATCGTGTTGCCGACGGCATCGAGCTGGTCGGTCACCACGCGCACCTCTTTTGGCAAATTGCTCATCACTGCTATGCCGCCGGCGTTGTCGGTGATCGGTCCGAACGAATCGAGCGAGATGATAATTCCCGCCATCGATAACATCGACATTACCGCAATCGCAATTCCGTAAAGCCCGGCGAAGTGAAAACTAAGGAGGATAGCGATGCCGATGAATCCAACCGGCAACGCGGTGGCGTGTTGGCCAACCGCCAACCCGGCGATGATGTTGGTAGCATGACCCGTCTCCGACGCGCGCGCGATTTTTTGAACAGGGGC
>QHRF01000112.1 GCA_003220055.1 Verrucomicrobiota bacterium
GGTCAGCACACAGTGAACTTCCCAGCGGCCGCGGATGAACAAAGGCCTTAAGCCATGCATAATTCCCGCCAGCACAGCGTAGAGAAGTATCGACCAGCCGAGCGAGATTTCAACTTTGGACCCGATCACCTGCACGGTCAGCGCGTCGAGTAAAACGCCCGCGAACAGCGCCAGCGCCAGCATCAGCGGAAACGGCAGCGCCATCGCGCCGTAAAACACCAATACCGGCGCAATGTAAATGTGCGCGTGATACATCCAGTCAAGCGGCGGGATGAAGAATTCCGCGATTTGAGCCACGACCACCAGGACAAGTAATATGAAAAAGAAAATCATTTCCGTCCCGTGACCACGAACACGTCCTCCAGGTGGGACAGATCTACTGCCGGCGCCAGTTTCGCCTGACCGTCCAGTTCGCGAGCGCGAAAGCTTTTCACTGTCCCAATGAACAAACCGGACGGAAAAACTCCGCCGACACCGGACGTGTAAGCTTTCTGTCCCGGCTGGAGGTTCGCTTGTTTCGTCAAAAAATTCAGGTCGAGCAGCGGCGCCAATCCGCCAGAGACGCGCTCACCCGAAACAATTCCCTGCTCGCGTGTGCCTTCAACCGACGCGGCGACTTTGCAATTTTCGTCCGTAACCAGAAGCACAATCGAGATGGTATTGCTGACGGTCGTTGTCTTTCCCACTAAACCTTCGTCCGTCACCACCGGCATATCGGTCTCGATGTGATCTTCTTTGCCGCGATTGATCGTCACTGTGTGCCACCAAGTCGATGCATCCCTCGTCACCACTTCGGCCGGAATCAATTTGAAGACCGAGCGCTCGCGATAATTGAGCGCGTGGCGCAGGCGATTGACTTCATGTTCCACATCGCGCAGCGCCGAATTGGTCGCGCGCAGTTGGCGATTATCGACCCGCAGCGAAGCGTTCTCCTTTTCCAGTTCTTCCAACGATTTCAATCCGGTTCGGACCGACGTGATTTGTTTTTGCAAACCGGAACCGGTGGTGAAGAACGGAGCCAGTATTTGATAAATTTTCGCCTGAAATTTACGCGTCGTATCCGCGCCGAAACTCAGGAAGTAACCCAAAATGGCGCCGAAAATCAGAAGCGCGATGATACTCGTCCGACTCATACCGATGTCGGATACCGGATACCGGACAGCGGATAGAAAAGAGTTATCCGCGAATCAGAAGTCTTTCCGGTTTCCGCTTTCCGCTTTCCGCTCTTGTCAGCGCCACTGGCGATCTGCCGCAGCCACTTGACGCAAAAATTTAAGTTCATTCAGACATTTGCCCGTCCCTTCGGCCACGGCGCTGAGCGGATCTTCCGCAACATGGACAGGCAAACCAGTCTCCTCGCTCAAAAGTTTGTCGAACCCACGCAGGAGCGCCCCCCCGCCCGCCAAAACCAGACCGCGATCCACCAGGTCGGCCGATAGCTCGGGCGGACAACGCTCCAATGTAATCCGGACCGAATCGACAATCGTCGAAATCGGTTCCAGTAAGGCTTCCCGCACTTCCTGCGACGTGATCATCAACGTCTTCGGCAATCCGGCCACCAGATCGCGTCCCTTCACTTCCACGCTCGTTTCTTTTTCACTTGGATAGGCCGAACCGATTTTGATTTTGATTTCTTCAGCGGTGCGCTCGCCCACCATCAAATTGTAGGCACGCTTCATGTATTGAACGATCGCTTCGTCCAATTCGTCGCCCGCCACCCGCACGCTCCGGCTGAAAACAATTCCCGAAAGCGAAATCAACGCGACTTCGGTCGTGCCGCCGCCGATGTCGATGATCATATTGCCCGCCGGATCCTGCACTGGCAGTCCGACGCCAATCGCCGCCGCCATCGGCTCCTCGATCAAATAAACTTCACGCGCGCCGGCGTGCGTCGCCGATTCGCGCACCGCACGCTTTTCGACTTCGGTGATCCCGGAGGGAACCGCAATCACCACGCGCGGCCTCGCCCGCACCCGACGGTTGTGCACTTTCGAAATAAAATGACGCAGCATCGCTTCGGTCACTTCGAAGTCCGCGATCACGCCGTCTTTCAGCGGGCGGACTGCGACGATGTTCGATGGCGTCCGGCCGAGCATGCGCTTCGCTTCATCGCCGACCGCTAGCACTTTGTTGGTGCCGGCCTGCACGGCCACCACCGACGGCTCGCGCAAGACGATCCCCTGATCTTTGACGTAAACCAAGGTATTGGCCGTGCCGAGATCGATCCCGATGTCGTTCGATAAAAAGCCGAAAAGTCCGTTGAACATGAATTTATTTTCCCAGCCCGCTCGGAAACGCTGACCTTTGAAGCAAGTGGTGCGCCTCGGAGCGCGATTCTAACCGGCTGAAACGCGGTAACATGAAACGCCGTGTCCCGCCGTCAAGCTCTTAATATATATAGAGCGGCCTCACCCAAGTCCCAAATCCCAATGCCCAATCTCCAAACCCCTAATTGAGCGTTGAACGTTGGGCGCTTGCCACGCCGTAGCCCTTGCGAAGGCGGGTTGAGCGTTGAACGTTTGCTTTAATGCCGAAAATTCTCGTCGCTCCATCTATCCTGGCCGCGGACTTCTCAAATCTGGCTGGGGAAGTTCGCAAAGTTGAGTCGGCCGGGGCCGATTGGGTCCATTGCGACATCATGGACGGCCATTTCGTCGACAACATTTCGTTCGGCCCGATGGTCGTCGAAGTCGTCCGCAAACAAACGAAGCTCCCCCTCGATGTGCATTTGATGATTGAACACGCTGACCATTACGTGCCGCGTTTTGTCGATGCCGGCGCGAACTCAATTACTGTTCACGTCGAACCCGAAGCGAGACACGACGTCGCCAAAACCTTGCAACAAATTCGCGACGCCGGCTGTCGCGCCGGCCTGACTTTGAATCCAGCCACGTCGTTCGATTTACTCGAGCCGTTTCTGGACAAGATCGACATGTTGCTGGTCATGACGGTTCATCCTGGATTCGGCGGCCAATCATTCCGTGCCGGGCAAATGGAAAAAGTGAAACGCGCCGCGGAATGGAACAAAACACGCGACCGCAAGATCGACATCGAAGTCGATGGCGGAATCAATCCTGAGACGGCACGCGTCTCGATTCAAAACGGCGCCAACGTTCTCGTTGCCGGGACTTCGATTTTCCGCAGCCGCGATTACGCGAAAACGATCCGCGACCTGCGCGGAGACTGATTAGCGCTGCACCACCGGCTCGGCGTCTTCGGTCGTTTCCGCCATCACTTCGTCGGTTTGGGTGACGCGAACAACTTCTTCGATCGTCGTATTCCCTTTCGCGACGCGACGCCAGCCATCCTGGCGCAAAGTTTCCATGCCTTCGGCAATGGCGCATTGCTTTAGCTCGCCGCCATCTTTCTTTTGCATGATCAGTTTCCGCAACGGCTCCGTCACGACGCAAATTTCGTAAATGGCCGCGCGGCCTTGATAGCCGGTGTGCCGGCATTGTTCGCAACCTTTGCCCCGCATGAATGCGGTGCCAAGCTCTTTTAGCGGGAACGCGATCTCCGCCAAATACTCGCTCGGATATTCGACTTTCTCGGCGCACTCCGGGCAAATCGTGCGCACCAGTCGTTGCGCGATGAACGACTTTACAACTGACGCAAGCAGGAACGGCTCCACGTCCATGTCGAGTAACCGGGTGATGCCACCGACGGCGTCGTTCGTGTGCAGCGTACTAAAAACAAGGTGGCCGGTCATCGCTGCACGAATCGCGATGTCCGCTGTTTCGACATCGCGGATTTCGCCGACCATGACCACGTTTGGGTCCTGCCGTAGGATATGGCGCAGGCCGCGCGCGAACGTGAAATCGATCTCCGGTTTCACGTCCATTTGCAAAACACCCGGCAATTTGTATTCGACCGGTTCCTCGATCGTGATGATGCGGCGCGATACCGAATTGATCGTGCTCAAATAGCAATACAACGATGTCGATTTTCCGCAGCCGGTCGGGCCGGTAAGCAAAATGATTCCGTTCGGCTGCGCCAGCAAATGCCGAATCGTCTTCTCCTGCTTCTTGCTCATGTCCAATCGGTCGAATCCGAACTGTTGCCCGCCGCGGCTGAGCAATCGCAAGCTGATCGATTCGCCGTTGACGGTCGGAATTGTCGAAACGCGAACGTCGATCTCCTGATTACTTGCCTGCAAATTCATGCGCCCGTCCTGGGGCAAGCGCCGTTCGGCAATGTCCATGTGCGACATCACTTTCAATCGTGAAATGATGGCCGAGTGCAGCACGCGCAACTGCGGCGGCACTGCAACTTCGTGGAGGATGCCGTCGATCCGGTAACGAATGCGAATGTCGTTCTCGAGCGGCTCGACGTGAATATCGGTCGCGCGCTCGACGATTGCTTCGCGAATAATCTGGTTTACGAATTTCACCACCGACGCTTCCGGGTCGTCCGAGCTGATGTCGGTTGCGGTTTCGCCCTCCTGCAAAATTTCGAAATCGCGCTTCGATTTAAGAATTTCGTCGAACGTTTCCGCGCCGACGCCGTAAAGTGTTTTCATTGCGCGCAACAATTGCGCGCGCGGGACCAGCACCCATTCCGCCGGCTTTTTCAGAAGCTGGCCGGCGAGCTGACGGCCTAACGAGTTGAACAGGTCGTAAGTCGCGAGCACAACCGAGGTTTCCTTCACTTCGATTGGCAGAATGTGATGTTGGAAAACGAAACGGCTTGGCAAGATCGACAATGTCTCGCGCTCGATTGTTTTCGGATCGATCGAGATGACGGGAACGCGGAAAAAATTTCCGATCACGCTGAGAAAACGCTGCTCGTCAACCTTACCGGAATCGAGCACCTGCGCCGTCCAGGAACCGCCGTTCATGTTTTGCGCCAGCTGCACTGCTTCCTCGCGCGAAGGCACGCCGCTCGCGAGCAAAAGATTGACAACTGACTGGCTGGCCGTCTGATTCACCGCGCTAGTTTACCCCACATTAGGGTAAATGCAGCACACGCCGGACCGGAATGGTCAAGGTCCCTGTTACCTGCTGCGAATAGTTTTTCTGCAAAGTCGCGATCGAAGCCCTTACGCCGTCCGAAAAAAAGCCGTCAATCGGTCCACAATAATAACCCAGCCGCTTCAGGTCCCGCTGCAATGCCCCGACGTAGGCCGGGTCTTTGATCAGCTGACTTCCCGACATCGAATAATAGGCCGCTCGACAAGTATAGCGCGGCGCGAAATCCGTTTCGTAAACAGTCGTCCGGCTTTGATGAAGAAGGCCCCAGTCGTCGCGCGGCGCCAGGACATCATTCGAGTGAAAAAACGGCATGTAAAAAAACGGATCGTGATCGTCTGCGCCCAACACCAGGTCCGTGGCCTGCGCAAAACTCCAACCAAACGCGAGTCCGACTGCAATCAGAATGCTCTTTTTCATAATTGGTTTACTTGGATTTTATCGGTTCTCTTCCAAATGGCAGATCCGGCGGCGGCAGTTGCTTCTCTTCGCTCGCACGCGGCGGGCAATCCGGGCAATAACCTTGATCAATTTCCGGACCGAAATGGGTGTGATCTTCGATTTTTTGGCGCAACTTGTGAACATCGAGGTTGGTCATCGTGACTTCCGGACACATCAAAATAATTAATTCACTGCGCATCCTGTTCTCCACAGTACTGCGGAAAAGGGCACCGACGTACGGAATGCGATCCAGAATTGGGATTCCGGTAGTGTTTTTTTGTTTGCTATCGGTGATTAAACCGCCCAGAACGATTGTCGACCCACTCGGTGCGGAAACATTCGTTCGAACATAACGCGTGGCGATGTTTGGAATTGCGTTTCCGCTGACAAGCGTCGTGCCGGCGACACTGTCGAGTTTCTGCAGAATATCGAGCGACACTTCCCTCTCTGAGTTGATTAGCGGCACAACCTCTAGCTGTAAGGCGACACGTTTGAACTCGATACTCGATTGCTGTCCAACGTTTGTTCCGGTGACAGTATTATTTGCGGTGACGAGCGAAGATAGCGTGCTCACCGGCACCGGAATCTCGGTTCCGGAAGCGATAATCGCTTTCTTATTGTTACTCGTGAAAACGACCGGCCGATTAATGACGCGGAATCGTCCCGTACCTTCCAGCGCGTGCACTATCGTCGCCAGATAGTTGCCAGCTGCGACGTACACATTCGTGCCCGTCATAACATTTTGAATAGCTTGACTAAAATTAATCAAATGAGCTGGATCGACAACGCCACTTCCGGCAATCGGCGTGCCCATTGCATTCACAGTTGCGCCCGGGATAGGAATTGGCGCACCGGTGTTTCGCGAAATGCCGACGATTTTCCTGTCGTACTTGGCGAAATAATCGACCCCGAATTCTTCGTTGTTATTGAGCGTCAATTCGCCGATGACCGTGCTCAGGGCGACCTGCGGCGCTTTTACGTCCATCTCGTCCAAAATCTTTTGGACTTTGACCACGATTTCCTGATTGCCGAGCATGATGATCGTGTTCGCGCGCTGATCGGCGATGATCTTGGCATTACCGATCACAACTGCTTTCGGCGTTGTGTCGACCGGCTGAGTCGAGAGTTCTTCGGAAATGTTAAGCGTTCCGCCGCCGCTGGTCCCACCCAAGCCCGTGCCGGTCGTCGATGTCGATGTTGTCGCGAGGCCGCCGCTGGTCGCGGTCGCGGTTGTCGTCCGGCGCGGCTGACCCGGGCTCGCTCCCGGTTGGGGAGCACCGCCTTCCGCACCCGCGCCCGTTTGCTGCCCCGGCTCGCTCAGCGCTTGCACGATTACCGGCAACACATCCGCCGCCGAAATGTAATTGAGCGCGCGGGTGACCGGTTTGGCGAATTCCACATTGGCATCGAACTCGGAAATAAGTTTGCGAACAAACGGCATATTGACCGGGCGGGTGATGACGTGGATCCGATTCGTGCGCACGTCGGCTGACAATTTTATTTTGCCGACCACAACCGATTCCTCGGTCAGCGCAGTCAAACCACCGACTTCGCTGACTTCCGCCACCGGCGCCGGCACATTGCCTGCACCGACTGGTCGGACACCGCCGCGATAACCAGGTTGACCTGGCTGCGTGCCAGTTTTTTCGCCCTTCTCGAAAATGTCTTTGAGCATGTCCACCACTTTGCTCGCGTCCGCACGCTCCAATTTGATGAACTCGCTCACCACCTCCGCCGGCGGCACGTCCACCTGGTTAATGATGCGGGCCAGGGTCCGAATCACACTTGAGTTCTCCGTTACCAGAATCGCACCTGCCTTTGGCAGCGCCAGAAACGACGTGTACGGCTGCGGCGGGGAAAGATATTGCCCGAGCGCCTGCTGCAATTCTGTCGGATCGGCATAGCGAAGCTTAAACAGGTAACTGATGACGTGATCGCCATCCGGGATCTCGGTTTCGTCGGAAACGATCGGCACTCCGGTCGTGCGCGGATTTTTCCCTGTCCCGATGACTTTAACAATGTCGGTGTCTTCCGCGGGGATGAGCGAATAGCCGTTGAGGAGCAGATTCATCTCGATGATCTTGATCGCTTCCTCGCGCGGCACTTCTTTGGCGATGAAGATGCTGACCTTGCCCTGAACAAAATTGTCCATTACCAACTTTTTGCCGGTGAGCTGCTCGTAAAGGCGGAGCACGTCGCCGACGTCGCTGTTTGGAAATTGCAGTCGTACCATTTGCGGCGCGCCAGGCTGGGGACTTGCAGGCGCGGCCGGAGCCGGCGTCTGGGGAGCGCGGGCGGGGGTCGAAATTACTCGCGGAACGGATGGCGCCGGACGCGCGGGCTGGGGAGCCGCGGCTTGGAGTGGCGGCGTCTTGGCAGGCTGCGGCGCGACTGGCGCAACTTGAGCAAAGCTCGAACTGGTCGCGACAAGCAACAGAACCGATCGATGCACGGATTTAATGGTGGCGAGAATGCTACCAGATGCGCGGGAGCGGGTCAATTTCCTTCGGCTTTACCGCCGGGGCGAAGAAAAGTCAGCGCCGAACTGGACACCACCCGCGATCTCATATTAAGAATGTTTCGAAACATTACGTTCCCCGGTCTATGAAAAATTTTCTTCAAATTTTACCAATCGCTCTCTGCGGACTCGCCGGAACGGCTTTCGCTGACGATTTCAAAAGCATGGTTATTACGAGTGGTATGTCGGCAGATCTTCCCCCGATCCATGGCGATCAGTTCATGGTGATTCGTAATTTCACGCAAGACGATGGAAGTCCGCGAGGTGTCGTCACTGTGACCAAGCCGCCCAATGGTGGCACATCGGTAAATGTTCTAGCCGCGGCCGTTCTCGATGCGTCCCCGCCAGACGTGATTAATAGCGTGGTGATCGCCGGCCCTGCGGATGTCTCCGTCACATGCGGGACTACGACCGGAAATTGTTTCATCAGCTACAGAAAAGATAGCAATTAAACTTCGCACGCGATCCGAGCGTTGGAGACGGACAATAAATGAAGAATGCGGCGTCGCTGCTGATTTTCGTTTGCGCGCTCGGCGCTGTCGCTATCGCCTCCAGTTTCAAAACTGTAGTGATCACGAACTCCACCTTGAGCATTAATGTTCCTGATCACCACTTCCTGCGAATCTATAACTTCACGCAGGAAGGCGGTAGCACGCGAGGCGTTGTGATTGCAGCAGCGGCCACACCAACAGCGACTCCAACTCCTACACCAACTCCAAGTGCGACGCCGACACCCACCGGAACGCCGACCGCAACTCCGACACCGACAGCGACGCCTACGCCAACGCCCACGCCACCTCCAAGAGCAGTGTTGACGGCGACAATGATCGATTCCACAGCGCCACCGGAATTTATCCAACCGGTGGTCATCGATGGTCCTGCACGCGTAACAGTCGAGCCGGTGCCTAGCGCCAAGCTTGTTTTGACTTACAGAAAATTCTCGGAACCGACGCCGACGCCAACGCCGTAATGCGTCTGACGTTCCTCGCTTTTTCTATCGCGGCGGTTGCGATCTTCTGGGTTGCACCGGCCGAATTAGCCGCTGCTCGAACAGACACCGCTTCTGAAATTCGAATTGTTCTGCAATCGCAGCAGGGCGCGTGGAATCGCGGCGACATCGACGCGTTCATGAATGGCTACTGGCACTCCGACCAAACAGTCTTCGTCTCCGGCGACGAAGTCAGCCGCGGGTGGCAGAAAGTTCTGGATCGTTACAAAAAGAAATATTCGGACCGCGCGAAAATGGGAACGCTGGCGTTTTCCGATTTGGAAATCACGACACTCAGTGGTGATTCAGCCGCCGTGCTCGGTAGTTGGAAGTTGAACCGAGCGAACGACCAACCACATGGGCGTTTCACGCTAATTTTTCGCCGCTTTCCCGACGGCTGGAAAATCGTGCACGACCACACGTCGGCGGCTTCACCGCCGTGAATCGTGATTCGATCAATCGTTACAACGACAAGCGATTCACCATTCTCGATTTAACGACTCACGTTCTCAGCCGCGCCAGCAATTTTTCGTGGATGTTGTCGAATCCGCCGTTGCTGAAAACGGCCACGATGTCCCTCTCTTTCAATAGGGGCACAATTCGATCGACAATTGCATCGGCGTTTTTTTCATAAAACGCCGGACGTCCGTCTTCGGAAATTTCCTTTACCATCTCTTCCGGATTTAAACGCTCCGCTTCCGGGATTTGCTCAAGCCGCGCCACTTGGGCAATGAAAACGCCGTCCGCCACTTTGAGCGCCTCCGGCAGTTCTTTCTGAAAAACCGCGCGCCGGGTCGTGTTCGAGCGCGGCTCGAAGATCGCCCAAATCCGCTGACCCTGATAACGCTGCCGTAAAGCTTGCAACGTTTGCCCGATCGCCGTCGGATGATGGCCAAAGTCGTCGATCACTTTCACGCCCCGCGCTTCACCGCGCACTTCCTGGCGCCGCGCGATGCCCGTAAAACTTTTCAACGCGTTTTCGATCTTCGATTTGGGCACGTCGTAAAAGCGTGCCGCGCTCGCAGCCATCGCAGCGTTGCGCACGTTGAATTCGCCAATCAGCGGAATTTCATAAACGTCGTCGCCAAGCTTGAACTGCGAACCCTTAGGCGAATAGGTGACGTCGCGAATCCGCTGTGCGCAATTTTTCGAAAAACCGACTTCTACCAGTTGAGCCAGACAATCTTTCGCGACTTCGACGCAGTTGTGATCGTCGCCGTTGACCAAGACCATCCCATTTTGCGGAACGATGTTGAGCAATCGGCGAAAGCTGAGCTTGATCTCGTCGAGATTCCTGAAGATATCGGCGTGATCGAACTCGATGTTGTTTACGATCACCAGCTCCGGTAAGTAATGAATGAACTTGGAGCGCTTGTCGAAGAACGCGCTGTCGTATTCGTCGCCTTCGATCACGAAATATTTGCAATCGTTCAACCGCGCGCCCTGCCCGAGATTTTTTGGAATACCGCCGATTAGATAACCGGGTTTGCGTCCCGCTTTTTCCATGATCCAGGTCAGCAACGACGTAGTCGTCGTTTTTCCGTGCGTTCCGGTGACGACGAGGTTGTGTTTGCCGCGGAGGAAATAATTTTTCAGAACTTCCGGGAGCGAGAGATAAAAAAGTTTCCGGTTCAGCACCGCTTCCACTTCCGGATTGCCGCGCTTCATCGCGTTGCCGATCACGACTATGTCGGCGTCGGCGGGAAGATTCTCTTTCCGATAACCTTGATGAAGTTTGATCCCGCGCTCTTCGAGAAAGATCGACATCGGCGGATAAACACTCTCGTCCGACCCGCTGATCCTGAATCCGCGCTCCTGCAACGCCGCCGCCACCGAGCCCATGGCCGTGCCGCAAATCCCGACGAAATGAAACTTTTGGGGCGCGGTCTTCGTCACGCCGACTCTTTACGACGGGAGTTTGACCTGCGCCAGAAATTTGACCCGCGAATGACACGAATAGGGCTTGTCATCGCGAGCGCAAGCGAAGGATCTCCCACAAACCCAGTTGATCACACAGGCTAGTTTGGGGGTCCGGGCTTCGATTGTGAGATCCCTCACTTCGTTCGGGATGACAATTCGTTCAGCGAATTGTCACTTCTTCTTAAACACTTCGACCGCGTTCCAGGCTTCGTCCGGTGGTGCTTGTTCGTATTCGAGCGCGCTCGCGAGATACATCTTCCCAAGAGAATCGTCCGGATAAAATTCGAGAAAATGTGAAAACAGAATCTTTGCGTCTTTGAAGTCGCGTTTCCTGAATTTGACGATCCCCTCTTCGTAAACGTCGAGCCACTTCAAAAATTCCGGATCGACATCGTCCTTCCGCGCGCCGATGAGCGTGAACACTTCGACCGGTTCGCTTTTTCCTTTCACCTGAACACGCGCGACCGAGCGAAAGTGAAAGTCGTCGCGCACAAGCTCGGCCGCGCTTTGTCCAACCAGAACATCCACGGCGTAAATACGGGTGAGCGCTTCCAGTCGCGAAGCGAGATTCACTGCGTCGCCGATCACGGTCGGATCGAGTCGCTCGTGCGGCTCGTACGATCCGATGTTGCCAACAATGGCCTCGCCATGATTGATGCCAATACCGAATGCGAGCGGTTCCATCCCCTCGGCACGCCATGCCGCATTTAATTTTGGCATTTCGCGCCGCATTCCGAGCGCCGCTCGGACCGCGGCTTTGGCATCTTCAGCGGCGCCATGGCTGCTCACGTTTCCCCAAACCGCCATGATCGCGTCGCCGATAAATTTATCGAGCGTCCCGCCGTTATCGAACACCATCGGCACCATGCTGCTGAGGTAACGATTGAGCTGTGCGACAAGCGCAGCCGGATCGGCTTTCTCGGACAAGTTCGTAAATCCCACCAGGTCCGAAAAAAGCACGGTCACCGGTTTGCGCGACCCGAGCATCGAATTGTAATAGCCGCCCGGGTTATCGAGAATTTCTTTGACCAGATTTTTCGAAACATAACGCTCAAGTGTGCGGCGGGTGCGCAGTTTCTCCAGCCGCTCGAGCGCATACTCGAAACCGAGTCCAGAGAGACCGCTGGCGAGAAACGCGCTCATCGGCGGCACGACCATGAGCAAGAGACCGACGCGGTCGTAAAGAATTCTTGCGAGACCGAGATAGGCGGCAGCGATAAGAAGCAGTGTGGCAAAAGTCAGAAACGGTCTCCGCAAGAAAGCGACGAGCGTCCAAGCCGTCGCGCCGCCGATCAAAACCAAAATGAAACCGATTCGAATTGGAGTGTCCCGTAGAAATTCGTGATCCATTGCCGCGGCCAGCGTGTACAAATGAAAAACGGGCCCCGGCGTTTCTGGATTAATCGGTGTGTCGAAGACGTCATGCGCGATTTGGGATGAGGCACCCACGACGACGATCTTGTCCTTGAAGAAGGCGCCATCTTTATAGTTTGCCCTCCAGGACTTCGGCTCGAAAACCTCCCCGAGCGGCCGCGGCGCATAAGCGTTGACCTCACCACAGCGTAGGAGCTGCCCCTCCAAATCACCCGGAATGTCGCCGGCGTGTCCCAATTTTCTCAACGCGCGCGTGCTTAACGCCTCGTACGGCACTTCGTTGGGCGAGGGCGGGTCTCCCCGCAACTGTGGATCTGTAAATCGATAACTAACAGAGCGAATTCTATTGTCGAGTGGGTCAGGAAAAACGATCACGCAACCAACCCGGTCATCCTGCATCTGGGGAGGCGGAATCAGGCTCCCGGCTGGAGGCACGTTCACAGTTATGCCTCCGAGTTGGCGCACTCGCGACAAGTCGAAGTTCGCCGCGATTACAACTTTGTCGCGATAACGATCCAACGCAGCGCGAAATATGTCGTCGCCTTCTTTAGGTTTGTCGAAAACGATGTCGAACATCACAAGTCGAGCACCTGCTTGAAAGAGTCGATCGAGCAAGAGTCCCCAAACCTCCCGCGGCCATGGATACGCATTTTCGCTCATTAGCTGCAAAGCACGATTGTTTGACCAATCCTCCTCTTCGGGTTTCAACGACAAACTCGTCTGGTCGATCCCGAGAAAAGCAAAATCGGAATGGGTCATGGTTTTCCGCCCCTCCCGCCGCAACACGTCAGCAAAGGTCCGTTCGCCGCGCCAAACAGTAGAAAGAAATGGAGCGGTCGGGAAAAAATGCGCCAGCCCAACCAGGCCGGTCCAAAAAACCGCGATCAGGCTCAGGATTAACAAGCGGTGGCGGCTCAGCCAGTGCACGGCCGAATTATATCAAATTAATGACGAAATCCGAATGACGAATGACGAAAGATTGGGAAACGCCTAATCCTGTCATTCGAGCATTTCGATTTGTTTCGACATTCGTGCTTCGTCATTTCCGTGAGATTCATTTGTCATTCGTCATTTTTCCGTCTATTTTCCGCGCTCCGAACGATTCGGAACATCTTTCCACCTGTCCCGCGCCTGCGGGACTAATCAGCGAGCGAGGTCGGAAAGATCGATAATTAAAGAACAGCCGCTGAACGAGGAGTCCCGGAGTAATTCGGGACATAACAACAATGCCAAGAGCCACTAACGCGCCAGCCAGCCGTGCGCGGCGCAAACGCGTTATCAAATCCGCCAAAGGTTATCGGGGTCGCCGATCAAAACTTTTTCGTTACGCCAAAGACGCAACGATGAAAGGCAAATATTGGGCCTATCGCGATCGCAAAACCCGCAAACGCACTTTTCGTTATTTGTGGATCCAACGGCTCAATGCTGCCGCTCGTGCGAACGGGCTTACTTACAGCCGGTTCGCCGAAGGACTGAAAGCAGCCGGCATCGGCCTCGATCGTAAGGTCCTGGCCGACCTCGCAGTCACCGACGAGAACGCTTTCAAGTCGATTGTCGATCAAGCGAAAAGCGCGCTGGAAGACAAATCAAAGTCGAAAAAGAAAGCGGCGTAGTTTCAGCGATTTCTGTCTTTTGACAGAACGCACGGAATTAACGAAATGATTTTCGAATTCTGTTTCATTTTGTTCATTCTGTCGGAAATCTCTTAACCGATGGCTCATCCGTTGGAACAACTGCGGGACGACGCACTGCGTGAGATCGAATCTGCGCGCGACGAGCAGGCGCTCGAAACCGCCCGGGTGAAATATCTCGGCCGCAGCGGCACCGTTTCGGCCTGGGGCGAGCAAATGAAAACGCTCGCCAAGGAAAAGAAGCCGGTCGTCGGCAAACTGCTCAACGAGGTGCGGAACGCTGTCACCGCGGCGATCGACATCCGCGCGCAACAGTTTCGATCACAGAAAGAAACCGGCGCGCTTGATAAGATCGACATCTCGCTACCCGGAACACCGCACGAGCTCGGCGCGTTGCATCCGCTTACGCAAATGCTCGAGCGTTCGATCGAGATTTTCCGGCGAATGGGCTTTGCCCTCGCGGACGGACCGGACGTTGAAGACGAATGGCATTGTTTCGACGCCCTGAACACCCCGCCCGAACATCCGGCGCGGAACGAGCAGGACACGTTTTATCTGCCCGATGGCCGATTACTCCGGACCCACACTTCGACGGTGCAAATCCGCACGATGCAATCCGCGCCGCCGCCGATTCGCGTGATCGCGCCCGGCGCGGCCTATCGTCGTGATGAAGTCGATGCGACCCACAGCGCGCAGTTTCATCAAATCGAAGGGCTTTATGTTGATGAGAACGTGAGCGTAGCCGATTTGAAGGGTTCGCTTGAGTTTTTCATGCGCGAACTGTTCGGCGCCGACACCGCCGTCCAATTTCGACCGCATTATTTTCCCTTCACCGAGCCGAGTCTTGAGGTCTACGTGAAATCAAAAGCACTTAAGAAAGGCGAACAATGGATCGAGGTCGCCGGGTCTGGCATCGTGCATCCGGCTGTTTTCGAAGCGGTCAACAAAGCGCGCGGCGACAAGGCTTACGATCCGGAAAAATGGACGGGGTTCGCGTTCGGTCTCGGCATGGATCGGCTAGCCATGATTTTGTTCGATATTCCCGACATCCGCTTCTTTGCGCAAAACGATCTGCGCTTTCTCCGCCAGTTCGCATGAAATTTTTCGTTAACTGGCTGGGCGAATTTGTTGATCTTCCAGAAGATCCTGAGGAGATCGCCGATTTGCTTACTCGTGCCGGCGTCGAGACCAAGAACATCGAGACGCGCGGCGCAAAGATCGACAACGTGATTGTTTCACAGATCACCGCGTCGTCGCGTCACCCCAATGCCGATCGTCTGACGGTTTGCGAAGTGAACGACGGCAGCGGAACCAAACGCCAGATCGTTTGCGGCGCGACCAATTACAAAGTCGGCGACAAAGTTCCGCTTGCACTTCCTGGCGCGAAATTGCCGAACGGAACTGAGATTCGGAAAAGCAAGCTTCGCGGCGTTGAATCCGAAGGGATGCTTTGCAGCGCGATCGAGCTCGAACTCGGTCAGGATGCATTCGGCCTTTTGATCCTGTCGCCGAAGGCAAAAATCGGCGCGCCGATTGGCGACGTTTTTCCAAGCGAGACGATTTTGGATGTTGAGATCACGCCGAACCGGGGCGATTTGCTCAGCCATTTCGGACTCGCGCGCGAAATCGCCGCGCTGACTGGAAACAAACTCAAATCAACGCCGCGCGAAGCGAAGATCGACATCAGGAAGACTGGCGTGACCATCAGCGCCATCCGCGACTGCCCATTTTTCTCCGCCCGCAGGATCGACAGCGTGAAAGTCGGGCCGAGTCCGCAATGGTTGCGCGCGAAAATCGAGAGCGTCGGCATTCGGTCGATCAACAACATCGTCGACATCTCGAACTTCGTGATGCTCGAGCTCGGACAACCGACACACGCGTTCGACGCCGATAAATTGGAAGGTGGAATTAATGTCCGGCTGGCGCGGGACGGCGAGAAATTTCTCGCACTAGATGGCAAGACTTACTCACTCAAGCCGGACAATCTGGTCGTTGCCGATCAAGAGCGCGCGGTTGGAATTGCCGGAGTAATGGGCGGCGAAGAAACCGGTGTGACGGAATCTACAAAAAACATTCTGCTCGAGAGCGCTTACTTTTTACCGGCCAGCGTTCGGCGCACTGCGCGCAATTTGAGTTTACCGAGCGACGCGAGTTATCGCTTCGAACGCGGGGTCGATCCGGAAATGGTTTTGCGGGCATCGCACCGCGCAACCGAACTGATTCGCGAGATCGCGAA
>QHRF01000113.1 GCA_003220055.1 Verrucomicrobiota bacterium
TTACGCTGGCGGCGGTTACGATTATTCGCGGAGCGAGCTGATGGGCAACAGCGGATTGACCATTTTCCGGGAGGCAGACTTCGGCAACGAAATGGGTCTGAGCCTTTCTATTGATGGCATTCCCATTACGACTCTCTCCCGCGGAGAAGGTTATCGCGCGATGATTCGGCCCGGGCGCCATGTATTGACAGTCACTAATACGCCCTCCCCATACGGCAAAACCAAGTTTACTCACCGAACCGTCGATTTTGTGCCCGGTCGGAATTACTCGTTCACCGCGCTCTGGCAAGTTGAGTACCTCCTTCTCGAAGACGGCGGCTATGTGTATCACGGTTTTTACCGTTAACCGCTCGCTCAACGCTTTTTCTCAACGAAGCAGGGTCGGAACGTTCACAGTTCCTGAACCGAGTTGTGTTTCGCTGATCGCTACCTTCGCCAGCGGCGCCGTAATCGCGGGCTTTCCTTTTGATTTGAGCGAATCGTTCAAGCTCGGCAAATCTTTCGCCAGCAACTGGTCGAATTCCTTGGTCACGTCTCCCAATTCCCGGCGCAGGGCGTCTGTATAAGCGATTTGATAATCGCCCGGCTTGCCTTCGTAGCTGAGAAGCGCGCCGTAAAGTTGGTCGGTGTGCTCGCGCAGCCGTTCTTCACCGGTGATCGCGCCGCCTTCTTTGGTCGCGACGATCTTCTTGCGGACGTTTTCGATTTTGTCATCGAAGGCTTTGACGTTCTTCTTTAGTGCGTCATTTTCGGGAAGGGCGGAACCCGTTTTGCCGACGTCGCGTCGCAAAGACAAAATCCGATCCATTAACGCGCTTTCGTCGTTAAAAAGTGCATGCACTTTCATGGCCGCGTCGTACTGCGCCTTGCGATCTTCCTGCGTGAATTTTGCACGCCGATCCAAACCGACGGTCAGCTTCGTTTCATAAGCTCTTTCGGCTTTCGTCAGCCGGACGGTGTAATCGCCTGGAACGAGGCGAGGTCCGCGGCTACTGGCAAAGGCAATTTGTGCTGCCGGCGGAACCCGAGGCGGTTTTTCGCGCATGCTCCAGGTCACGCGGTTCAAACCGGGTCGCTTGCTCGCGGGCACTTCATCGATGACGCGTCCGGTTGAATCGAGAATTTCGATCTTCAGTTTTCCATAAAGATGGCGCGTCCGCTGAAAATAGGTGATGACCGCGGCGTCCGGCGGATTGTCGCCGACGAATACGGCGTCGCCATTAGCCCAGCCTCCACTGCCCTCAATCCGTTGCTGCACAGGTCTGGCCGAAACGAATCCAACTTCCTGCGACATTAGCTCGTTGGTCAGGCCGCGGAGCGGGACGATGTCGTCCACAATCCAAATGCCGCGGCCGTGGGTGGCGAGGACAAGATCGTTCTCGCGTGGTTGAATCGCCAAATCCCGGACCGCCACCGCTGGAAAATGGTTGCCTTTGAATTGGGCCCAGCTTTTCCCGCCATCCATCGATATCCAAAGGCCAAACTCCGTCCCAAGGAAAAGCAGATTCGGTTTTTCCAAATCTTCTTTGATCACGTGCGCATATCCGCGAACGCTTTTTGCATCCTGAGCGCTTACCAGCGGTGTCCAGGTCTTACCGTAGTCGGTCGTGCGAAAAACGTACGGCGCCATGTCGCCGAATGTATGTCGATCAAACGCGGCGTAGGCCGTGGCCGCATCGAAGTTGCCGGCCTGGACCCAGCTCACCCACGAATTTTTCGGGAGACCGGGAACGTTCCCGACAACGTTGTTCCAGGTTTTTCCGCCGTCTCGCGTGAGTTGGAGATTGCCATCATCGGTCCCAACCCAGATCAAATTTTTGTCCTTGGGCGATTCACAGATCGAATAAATCGTGGTGTGCATTTCTGCCGACGAATTGTCCACGGTCACGCCGCCCGATTGTTCCTGCTTCTGTTTTACCGGATCGTTCGTGGTCAGGTCGGGCGAAATCCGCTCCCAGGTCTGGCCGTGATCGCGAGAGCGAAACAAAAACTGCGCGCCGATGTAAACGGTCCCTTTCTCGTTCGGCGAGAGCGCGATCGGCGTGTTCCAATTGTAACGAAGCTTCTCGTTGTAATTCGGGCGCGGTTTGATGTTGCGCGCTTCGTGCGTATGGCGATTCACGCGCCCGATCTCGCCGCCTTGATACTCCGCGTAAATGTAATCGGCGTCGGCCGGGTCCGGAAACATCCAGAACCCGTCGCCGTTGTACATATTTTCCCACTGATGATTTGTGATTCCGCCGGGATATTGAGAATCGCCCACCCACGAGCTGTTGTCCTGAAGGCCGCCGTAAACGCGATACGGATCTTCGCCATCCAAACTGACGTGATAAAATTGCGAGACGGGAAGGTTTTCGCCTTTCCACCATTTGCTTCCGCCATTGTAGGAATACCACATGCCGCCATCGTCTCCGGCAAAGACCGTTTCCGGATTGGTTGGGTCGATCCAGACATCGTGCGTGTCCCCGTGGCTTCCCTGAAAGCCGCCGACCACCGCGAAACTTGTGCCGCCGTCTTCAGTCAAAACCAGCGCGCCATCCGGCTTGAAAACGCGGTCGGGATTTTTCGGATCGACAACTAGCCGCGCGAAATAGAACGGACGCCAAACCACCCAATTGCTTTTGTCTCGCTTGTCCCAGGTCGCGCCGCCATCATCGGAAACGAACAGCGCGCTGTCCGGCGATTCAACCAGGCAATAGACCCGTTTCGGGTTGGAAGGCGCGATCGCAATCGCGAGCCGGCCGTATGGCTTTTTCGGAAAGCCTTTATTGGCCTCAGGAGTAACTTCTGTCCAGGTCTCGCCGCCGTCGTTTGAACGAAACAATCCGCTGGCAGAAGGTTTGTCCGGTCCGTCGCCACCGGATCGATATTCCCAGCCTTTGCGGCGAAAATCCCACATGCAAGCAAACATCGTGTTGGGATTCGCCGGATCGATCGCGACATCGGTGCAGCCGGTTGAAAGATTTGTTCCCTTAAGAACTTGTTTCCAGGTTTTACCGCTGTCGCTCGTTTTATAAAGACCGCGATCTGATGAATCGCTCCAGAGCGCGCCTGGCACGGCCGCGAAAACAGCGTCGCTTTTTCCGGGAGTAACTGTGATTCGAGCAATCCGCTCCGATCTTTCCAAACCAACGTGATTCCAGGTTTCGCCTCCATCGGTCGATTTATAAATTCCGTCGCCGATCGACACGCTGTTGCGAGTCCATGATTCGCCGGTTCCAACCCAGACATTTTTGTTGTTGTTCGGATCGATCGTGATCGCGCCGATGGATTGGACAGACTGTTCGTCAAAAACCGGGCGATATCGGGTTCCGCCATCATCGGATTTCCAAACGCCTCCGCTGGCGGCACCGACAAAAAGCGTAATTTTCCCCGAAGGCTCCTTCGTTCCCGCGATCGCCGAGATGCGTCCGCTCATCGCGGCCGAACCGATGTTGCGCGCGCCCAGGCCGGATATTGTAGCGGACGTGAATGAAGGTTCCTCCGCGCGCGCGGAGATGATGAACGAACAAAAAAGCGCAGTCGTTAGGTAAAGTTTTGACATGGGAGTAATTATTTGGAAGCCGATGCCGGGAAATGAAAGATCGCGTCGTCCACCGGCACGTTGGCTTCAGCTTTTCCAATGACGGTTTTTTGTTTGTCCGGATCGCCTTTGCGTCCCTCTTCGATCGAAAATGGAAGAAACACGCCGCCGATTTTCTCGTAATCGCCGACGTCCGTTTCCACTTCTTCCTGGGCACCATGTCTGATCCGCTGAGTTAAAATGCGAATTTCCAGAAAGTGGTCAGGGTCGAGATAGACAAAATTCACATCGCCATTTTTGCGGACCACCTTGATTTTGTAGGCCGATGTTCCATCGACATCTTCCCTCCCGAGATATTCCAGCGTGCTCTCCTTCGCTTTCCAATCCACCAATGGTCCGTCGATTTCGGCGTCTTCCATCAACGGTTTGACGTCGTCCCCGGAAAGCTTTTCCGGATCTTTGCGACCTTGAAACGGCGATATCTTCCAACCTTCCTTGCCATCGTAGGCCTGAACCGCGGTCATGCCTTGCAGCGTGAACTCAGTGCGAATCTCGCCGGGCCGCTTCTTGGTTTCCGCATACGCGAACTCAAGCTGCCCTTCATTCGCGATCAGTTTTCCGTTGTAACGAACCGATTGCAGCGCGTGCAACGCGTCCGCGCCGCCCTTGGCTTCGATATTTTTCGCGACCAGCTCGTCGAGCGTTGGGGCGTTTTGTTCTTGAGCGAATACCAACGGTGAAACCAGAACGGCACCAATGGTGAAGAGAAAAATTAAACGTAAATGCATATGAGGTTGAAGCGAAGCGACGCAGAACAGAATCGTCGCGCCGCATCAATATGCAAAGCATATGCCAAACGCATCGTGTCGCTACAAGCTGCTTCTAACCAGGGTTTTATCGGTTACTGCGAAGACTTTCGATTTCGCGGCCGTCCCAGGAATGGGATTTTTCCGCCCGGTTTTGGGACAGATCGCAGCGCAATGTCGACGCTAACTAATCGCGCCGAACGCCAGACCTAAACCGTATGTCACCGCGGCTTCGATTACGCCGACCATTGTCATTTCCAATCCCGACGCCCACCAGGAGCGCAGCGTGATCAGCGATTTTACCGCGCCGACAGCGAAATGCGCGACGATGCTGATCGCAAAAGCCCAAACAACAGCCGCGATTCCGCTCATGAAGAAAAAAGGGACAATCGGAATGAACGCGCCGATGGCAGTGGAAATTGCCGCCGAAGCGGAAGATTTCCACGGCGACGGAAAACGGTGCTCGGAGAGCCCAAGTTCGCTCTGCGCCATCGCTTGCACGAGCTGATCAGGATTTTCGCCCAATCGTTCGGCCATGCGTTGCGCTTCTTCCGGGCTGAATCCCTGGAGTTGATAGAAAAGCGACATTTCCTCGATCTCTTCTTCGGGATTTTCTTCGACCTCGGCTTTTTCGCGTGCAATCTCCGCCTCGTAGACTTCGGCTTCGCTTTTAACCGCGAGATAAGCGCCCGCGCCCATCGATAGACTCGAGGCGATCATCCCAGCGAGGCCTGAAATCAAAATATAATGTTGCTGGTTGTTGGTCGCTCCGGCGACGCCCGAAACAATTCCAAACACTGCGCCGAGGCCGTCGTTCACGCCATAAATTGCGTCCGCCACCCAACTGCCACCGCGCCCGTGCCAGCGTTCGCGCTTTAAAATGGTGTCCAGCACCGCGCGAGGCCCGAATTGCGGCACCATCGTCTGGAGCGCGCGCGCATGTGCTTTTTCTTCGACCGCGCTTTCGCGGAGGAAATCCTTCACATCATGTTCGCCGGCGAGAACGCGCTCTCGCTGATCGCGAAATGCAGCTTCATGTTTTTCTTCAGCCGCTTCCATTCGGCGAATCGCGATCTCGGTTCCGAGCGCACGGTCCAACCATCGTTGTAAACGCCGCCCGAACGAGTCGGGAATTGTCGGAATTGGCTCGCCGAGATCGGCCAGTTTTTCTGCCCAGCGCTGCGCATGACGTTCCTCCGCTTCCGCCATGCGAAGAAGAATTCCTTTGCGCTTCTCATCCGGTTCGCGACCGGCAAGAGCGCGATAAGCTTGCGCGGTCTCGACTTCAGCACGCCAGTTGCGCTTTACTACTTCGACTGTCTCCCGTCGATCTTGTCCAGATTCGGTTTTCATCGTCCGCACTCGGTCTCGATCGCGGCCGTAATTGGCGGCAGCGTTTTCGATTTAAGTTGTTGCACTGTAATGATGAGTGCGACTGAACCGATGATCAACGCCGCAGCGCCCAACGTGCGCAACGTTACCGTTTCATGGGCGAACAAGGCGCCGAGCAAAACGGCGACGATCGGATTGACATAGGCGTAGGTCGCCACTTTTGCCGGATCGCAATGGCGCAGCAGCCAAAAATAAGCGGTATAACCGACGATCGCGCCGATTAACACGAGATAACCGAACGCGCCTACCGACAAAGTCGTAATATTGCCCGGATGGAATTTTTTTGATTCACCGGCAAACAATCCGACGAGCATCAAAAGGAGACCACCGCAGAACATTTGTTGGGCAGCGCCCAGAAATGGCGACGCGGCATGCTTTACGGTGCGCGAATAAAGCGAACCCGCCGACCAGATGAACGACGACAATAGCAAGATCGACATCCCGATCGCGGGATGGCCACTGGCGGAAAGTCGTAATGCAGGACCCAGCAGAATCGCGACGCCCAAAAATCCGCCGGCCAGTCCGACCCAAACAATTGGTGTCGGACGTGGAGTCATGCCGGACAACCAACCGAGCAAAGTGATATAAATCGGGACAGTCGCGACAATCAGACTGGCGAGCCCCGATTCGATAAACTTCTCCGAGAGCGTTACACCGCCGTTTCCGCCTAACAACAGACACGCACCGACGACCAGCGCCGTTCGCCACTCGGCCGAGGTCGATCTCAGCGGACCTTGGGTTCGCGCGATCGCGAACATGATCAGCCCGGCGAGAAGAAAACGCGCGCCCGCCATCAAGAATGGCGGGATGGATTGGATGGCGAAAAGAATTGCGAGATAAGTCGAGCCCCAGATCAGGTAGAGTGCGGCAAAGGCGGCAATGACTTGGATTCTTCCCGATACTGCCATGACAGATGACAGTTACTCGATGCTAATCAATGTTCCACTCGGGCCAGCGCTTGCCGTGCTTGTGAAAATTGTGGATTGATCGCGAGCGCACGCTCGTACCAGGTTTGCGCTTCTGCTTTCAAGCCGGCGCGCTCACAGGTGGCCGCGATAGTAAACGCCGGATAAGCGTAGACGTTAAGGATGTCCGCTTCGAATGTGTTCGCGCGAACCGAGCCCGGCGCCGGAGGATGACAACGACTGAGCAGTTGTTCGTTCTGCGCGAGCAACGTATCCAGCGGCACGTCCTGCGATTTTGGCATCACCTTGATCAGCAAGCCTTGTTGGTACGGCCAAAAATCCAGGTCAAGGCTGTGATCATTCCCAATCGCGCCAGCGATTGCGATCGTGCGGCTCGAATTGGCCTCCACGAAAATCTTCATGTTGTTGCTCTGAGGATCGTAGCGATCGAAAGGAACGACCAGTTCGGGATGTTGTTCTCGCAACTGCCGGACGTACCAATCGCCGAGCAGAAGTGGAACTACGACAAGAGTGGTCTCGTTGCCGATGTGCTCGACTTGTTGGAGATACATGAGCGGAAAAGCGAGGCCGTCTCCATTGACCAGGAGAACTGAACCTGGGGGCGTCGTGTTGAACACATCTTGAGCAAAGCGACGGGCGATCAAATTTTGGCTCTGATCAATTCGTCGATAGTTTGTCGCCGCCATAATCGCGGCGGCGACGAGACAAGCGGCGGCGACGATACATAAAGCCCCCAATGCCGTCGCGGAGGTAGATCGCGCAACGAATTGGGCGAGAGCGAGAACGCCAAACCCAATCAGCGGCGCCAGCACAATGTGCGAGAGCAGAAAAAACCGCTGCAAGACGAACAACGCGGACGGCGCAGCGCTGAGATTCAGATCGGTGATCCAGACAAAAAATGGACCGGTAAAAACGAACGCGACCAGGCTGAACCAGAAATACCAGCGTGTTCGCCGAAAAGCTTGGATCGCTCCTAAAACGGTCAGCAATCCAGCGACCGGTCCGAACGAAACGAAAAGCGCCGCCAGTCGATCCCAAGGTGGCCCACCAGTATAACCAGGAGTTGTCACCAGTTTGGATCCGTAACTTCTGCGCGCGATAAGACGAAGGAGATCGTGAAAGGAAGAGACGTCGCCCCAGTTGTGGACAGGATGATGCGCCGCCGCCCATGGCACATACAGGTAAGGCGAGAGTCCAACGACAAATGCCGCTGCACCGATCGCGAGAAGAGAGGGCCGCGCAAGCAAGAATAATCGTCGCCGCCAGAGGATAAAACAAAACGCCGGTCCCAGGAGCACGATCGTTTGGTGATTTGTGAGCGCGAGTCCGGCTACAAAAAATGCAGCGATCAAGAAAGCGCTGCGTTCCGGGTGTTGGTGCCAAGCTACCAGCAACAGAATCAACACCGCGGCGAGTAGATTATTGAGAGGGAATACTTCGGCCGCGAGCGACCATTCCCAAAAGATCGGATTGACCGCAAGAAGCAACGCTGCAACAGCAGCGGCAAGTTGCGATCGCGTGAGACGGAATGCGCTGAAATAGACGACGCCAATGGTGAGCGTGTCGCATACGACGGAAAGTAAATTTACACGGAACGGGATCGAGCCGAACGGGAGCAGACTAAAAAGATGTCCAAGCATCGTGAAGAGCGGATAACCCGGCGCGTGTGCTACGCCCAAGGTCACCGCGGCCATAATCAATTCCGGTGAATCGCCGACGACAATGTCACGGGCTGCGGTCAGGAAATAGAGAACTCCCGCAATCGCCGTGACCGCGATCACACCGATCCACGTCTTAGAATTATCTCCCGCTAAGATCGACATCGGATTAACCACAAATGAACACTCATGGACACAAATTAAACTGAGCCGCTCTGAGATTGGTGTTTATTCGTGTTTTATTCGTGGTTCGATTCAGCCGCTCACAACTGAATGACTTGAGCAGAATGAATGTCGCCGCTGGCGCGGATCTCCTGCAACAACTGCTCGCCCGGCGCGTTATCCAAATTCAAAATCGTCAACGCGGTACCGCCGGCTTGATTTCGACTCAACGACATAGTGGCGATGTTGACGTTGTGTTCGCCGAGCAATGTGCCAATACGACCGACGATTCCCGGGCGATCGGTATTTTCCAGAACAAGAATGACGCCATGCGGTCGCGCTTCAACCGGGCGGCTGTTGACGCTGACAATTCGCGGCGTCGCGCCGAAAAATGCGCCACCGACTGAAACGGTTTTTCCTTCCGCCGCGGCGGACAACTCCACCAGATCGGTATAATCGCCGGCCGCGCTCAATCGCGTCTCGGTCACCTTTAATCCGAGGCTTTCGGCGAACGCGGGCGCGTTCACCTCGTTGATATCCGCACCGCCCGCGCTTTGGAGAAAACCTTTCAGTACCGCGCGCGTGATTGGCCCGGTGTCGAGCTCGTTGACTTTTCCGCTGTAATTAATTTTCAATTCATCCACGCGTCGCGGCGCAACTTGCGAAAGAAACCGGCCGAGTTTCTCGCCGAAGCGAAGATGCGGGCCGATGACCGACAATGTTTTGGCGTCGAGGTTCGGCATGTTGACCGCGTTGCGGATTGTCCCTTCAAGCAGCGCGGCGCGGATCGATTGCGCAATTTCGATTCCGACACTTTCCTGCGCTTCAGCGGTCGAAGCGCCGAGGTGCGGCGTCAAAATCAAATTCGGTGCGGCACGAAGTCGCGAATCGTCCGGCAACGGTTCGATCTCAAATACGTCGAGAGCCGCCGCCGCGATATGTCCATCTTGCAACGCACTCGTCAGCGCCGCTTCGTCGATCAAACCGCCACGCGCGCAATTGATGATGCGTACGCCGGGTTTCGTTTTTGAAATGCGCGCCGTGTCGAGAAGGTGACGCGTTTCGTTCGTGAGCGGGGTGTGCAACGAAATGAAATCCGCATTTGCCAGCAGATCGTCCAGCTCTTCGACGAGCTCCACCTGCAAACTGCGCGCGCGGGCGGCCGAGAGATAGGGATCATAAGCAATCACGCGCATGCCAAAGGCAATCGCGCGCCGGCTTAGCTCGCTTCCAATTCTGCCCATGCCAATCACGCCGAGCGTTTTATTGTAAAGCTCGACACCTTCGAAATCCTTCCGCCTCCATTTCTTGCCGCGCAGACTCGCATCCGCTTGCGGAATTTTTCGGGCGACGCACAGCAAGAGCGAAAATGCGTGTTCGGCTGTGGAAACGGTGTTGCCGCCGGGCGCGTTAAGCACGAGCACGCCGCGTCGCGTCGCCGTTTCAACATCGACATTGTCCACGCCGACTCCGGCCCGCCCCACCACGCGCAATTCTTTGGCGGCGTTCAGGATCTCTCCGGTGACTTTCGTTTCGCTCCGGACAATCAACGCCGCGAATTCAGGAATAATTTCGATTAGCTTCGCCGGGCTCAGTTTTGTTTGCACCAAAACGTCAAGCCCGCCGTCGCGGGCAAGTTCGTCCACTCCACGCTGAGAAATTGCGTCGGCGATGAGGACCTTGGGCGAAGTCATAGATCTACGGTTAATTCGTTGAAGCGTTTGAACGTTGCAACTGCGCGACCACTTCGATTTCCGCCGTTTGCGGAAACATATCGAGCGGCGTGACCGATTCGACTTTGAATCGAGAGTGCAACTCGGCCAGGTCCCGCGCGAGCGTAGCCGGGTTACATGAAACGTAAATCAAGGTCGCCGGCGCGAGATCGACAATCGTTTTTCGGAGCCGCGCGCTCAGTCCAACGGCCGGCGGATCGACAATCACCGCGGTCTTGGCGGAATCAAAGGTAGGGGCGCTTGACCCCAATCGCCCGCAAATGCCAGTCTGGCTCGGACCGGTTCGGTGAACCGCCCCTACCTGAGCTAGCTCGGCTTCGATATCGCCGGCAATATAAGTTTCCTTTTCGGTGGCGTTTTCTTTTGCAGCCGCGATCGCGAACCTGTCCCAGTCAATCCCGACGATGCGCTGGAATTTGCCGACGAGTGCCTTGGCAAAAAAGCCGGCCCCGCAAAACGCGTCGACGAGTAATTCTTGATTGGAGGGCATCAGTTGGACAATTAAATCGCGGAGCGCGTTCGCGACTCCGTCGTTGGTTTGCGAAAAAACGCGCGGGCCCGATCTGGCGCGCAGTGTGTAATGACCGTCCGGAACATCGTGCGATCGCAGGTCTGCCAATTTGCGGTTCACTTCCTCCATTGCGATTGGACAGTGCTCGACGTCGATCAAGCGGTGCGAGTCGCGCTGGAAATATCCGATTACGCCGTTCTCAGCGTGAACAGTGACGCGATTGCGGTAGGCATAGGGAAGAGGTGAGGGGATGATTGGCCGCATTGGAACATCGTCGAGTTTTCCAATTCGTTTCAGAACGTCGCGGACCTGGCGCGTTTTAATCTCGAGCTGATGTGCGTAATCGATGTGTTGATAGGCGCAACCGCCGCACTTTCCGAAATATGAACACGGCGGATCGACCCGGTACGGAGACCTTTGGCGAAGATCGACAACCTCCGCTTCGGCGAATTGCTTTTTCTCGCGCGTGATTTTTGCGGAGACCAATTCGCCTTCGATCGTAAACGGAATGAAAACGGCTTTGCCGTTTTTGCGCGCGACCCCCTTTCCGCCGAACGCGATATCCGTGATTTTCAGATCGACCGTGCGCAATGCCGAACTGTAGCCGTCGCCCTCAGGGCGACGCAATCCGCGAGAACTTGTGCGTGCGCTTCGCAGGGCGAAGCGGCTACCCGCTCGCCGTTGTCATCACGCGGTCGATCGCAGCTTCGAGGTTTTCCATTTTCACCGGTTTGACCAGATGCTCGGAAAATCCGGCTTCGATACTTTTTTCAACGTCACCATTCATTCCGAATCCGCTGATGGCGATTCCCGGTATTCGTGAAATGGCGCGGATGTAAGTCATCAGTTCAGTGCCGGTCCCGTCGGGGAGCGCAATGTCGCTGATGACCAAATCGAACGGGCTGCGCGCGGCGGTTTCCATCGCCGACCGCACATTGTGCGCTGCTGCCACCAGATGGCCGCGTCGAACGAGTAGTCGCTCGAGCGCAGTACACGTATCTTGATGATCGTCGACCAATAAAATTCGGAGGGGGCGGCTTTCAGGGACCGGCTCAGTTAATTTCACGATCCGTGCCGGTGGCGGCACAGTCTTCATTGTTAGGGTGAAAGTAGAGCCGCGGTCGCGGCCTTCGCTTTGCGCGATGAGGGTGCCGCCGTGCGCTTGGGCGAGCGATTTAGAGATCGCCAAACCGAGCCCGAGCCCGCCATAGCGGCGTTGAAATGCGCGTTCGCCCTGCTCGAACGGATCGAAAATGCGATTCATAATTTCCGGTTCGATCCCGATGCCGGTGTCGTGCACCGCGATGGCGAGCAGCTGTGGTTCCGGATTGGATGAGAAAATGGTGATCTCACCGTGATCGGCCGTGAACTTGATCGCGTTCTTGAGCAGGTTCCAAACGATTTGCTGGAACTTGGCCGCGTCGCCGGAGACGTGACGGGCGCCGGCACGCAAGTTCAGGTTCAGCGTTAAATTGCGCGCCTGCGCTTCCGGACGGCAAATTTCTACGACGTCATTGATGACTTCGTGGGCATCGAGCGTCCCGAATCTGAGTTGCAATTTATCTTTGGTGATTCGAGTGAGATCCAGGAGATCGTCGATGAGTTGGCTTTCCAACTCAACGTTGCGTCGAATCATTGAGAGCGAAGTCTTTGATTCGGACGAGCGCGGACCGTCCGACTCGAGAGTGTCGAGCGCCGCTATCACCGGAGTCAGCGGCGTGCGCAGTTCATGCGAGAGCATGGCCAGAAAATTGTCTTTCGTTCGGTTCGCAGCCTCAACCGCTTCCTTTTGCTGTTCGATCGCAGCCTGGGCGCGGTTGCGTTCCGCAATTGCGGCGGCAATTGCCATGGCCGTGATCGTCAACGCCGCCGTCCACGATTGCAGCATCAAGAGCGACTGGTTTTTCGTCTGCAAAATGAACGGACCAAAACCGCTGAGCGTCCCCAAGATGGCGATAGCCGAAAGAACAAAGATGCCGGTCGCTGTTTCGCGCGGAGTGAAGCGAAACGCGGTCCAGATGACGATTGGTCCGCAAATGAAAGAGATCGGATAATTTCGCGCTGAAATTGGGAACCATCCGCCGAAAACTGTTTCGGCGAGAGCCACCAGAAGCAGTAGAAGAATGGTGACTTCAATCGCTTGCGCGCGATTCCAGTTTCGCTGCGACGCTGGAACACTCCAAAGGAGAAGGAACGGCGCTATCACGAGATCTCCCGACGCATCGCCAAGCCACCACGTCAGCCAGATTGGCCAATAGCTTGACCATTGTGCGAACCCGTCGAGCGCAAGACTCGTCACGCCGAACGTAGGACTGACTGTCGTGCTAACAAGCGCGGCCAGCGCGAATTTAAAAACATCCTGCGGGCGACCGAAAACGCGAGCGCCGCTCGCGAAGCGATTCACCAGCCAGGCGCCGCAAATCGCTTCCAAAGTATTGCCCGTGGCAATTCCGAGCGAGGTGAGAACGCTTCCGGCTGTCAACCAATTTACAAAAAACGCGCCGACGAAAATAGCGGGCCAGACGCGGTAACCGAGTACGAGCAGCGCGGCGAGTGCGATCCCGGCCGGTGGCCAGACCGGCGAAGCGCTCGCGTTGAGAAACGCCAGTTGCAACGCCAGTTTGCCGGCAATGAAATAGATCAGCGTTAGGACGCCGATCGCCGGCAGCGTGGGAATTTTCCTGGGATTCATTACCCGACCGCCTCTGCGAATCGCTCTATCTGTTACGCGGCTGGCAACATCGGTCAACCGATTTGTGAATAATTGTGAATAACCTCAAACGAGTTGCGCGATCGATTATCAGCGCCGGCTGCGTGAGAATTGCCGCTGTCATCAGCGGCAACGACATCAATAATCGCGGCAGTAAGGGTATTTCGATTCGTTCCCTAGCTCGGGCGCGAATTCTGAGTAACCGGCGTGAATATACGGGATATCGCTCGGCAATACTGGCCGATAGCTGTCGCGCCACACCGGAAACGGGAAAGTGAAAATCTCGAAGAGGCCGGTGAAGTGTCGCGCGGTGGAACGGCCAAGGCCGCGCACGATACCGTAACTGGCGGCGGCGGCGTTGCCTTCGTCTTTATTTATTTTGCAAACCGTCACCGGAAGTTCACAGGAAGCGTAAAGAAAATTTCCAATACCGCGACCGAGTTTCCGTGTGGGACCGTAATCATTCCCCGGCGGATCCTGAATGTCGGCAATCGCGCTTGCTGCAAGAGCAACGCCAACCAGCGCCACGAGCAGATGCCTTTTCATAAACCGCTCCAAAACCTAAACAACTTCTCCATAACAAAATCAATATCTATTTTTTATTTTTTGTGCCTCGTTGTTAGATCGACAGTGGCTCAGCCGGTCGGCGGACCTTGGAAATAAAATAGAACCGAGCGACTCGCATCGAACAAGGCATGGGTGATGATTGCCGTCCAAAGATTGCGTCCGGACACGATGACGAGGATGCCGAGTAAGACGCCGAGCGTGCCGGTGATCAACATGCCGAGCGGATTTTGATAAGCGTGTGAGGCGCCGAAGAGAACGCCTTGAATGATTAAAGCCGCCCCCCACGCGCCACGGTTCGCACCAAAGAACATCGCCAAACCTTGCATGATAAATCCGCGAAACATGAATTCCTCATAAAATCCAGCCCCGATCAGGACATAAAACACAGTGTAAACAGTAAGACCGAGGTTTCCTTGCAACGCGGCAAACCGGCTGAGATCGCGGTGGAAGCCGGCCTTCTCCGAAAAGTAAATTCCAGCGAAAATGAGCGCCGCGAGCAAAATGCTGACGATGAGTGTGCGCGACCAGCTTCCTGGTCGCTTCAGTCCGATATCAGCGAGGGTTTCTCCGCGCAGCCGAATAAGCACCCATGCCACCGCCACCTCCAACATTTGGACCGCTCCTCCATATACGAAACTCGCCTGCATCGATTTCGGCGTGTAAGCAGCCTCGGCGGCTGCTTCCAGCCCAAAGACGAGTGCAATCAGAACGACGATGTCGATCAAATATCGAACCCGACGCGGGCTGTGAGTCGCTGCGGCGGGTTCGATTTGATTCTCTGCCATGCCGCGAACATTAACCGCTTCGCGCGCGAATTGGACAGACGAATTCTGACGAATTGTCTGATCGCTGATCCGCCAAAGGACGGATTGACTCACTCGCTCCCGCTCGTTTCGGCCTCTCGGCTTAACCCATCCATGTTGCTCACATCCCTGTGGCTCCATTCGCCGTGGCGAACCTCCAGTCTCCAGTCTTCGGTCAGTGAAGCCCTCGGACCCAGCCGGTGAGATGAAAAACCACGAGCACGTCTCGTTGTTTCACCGCGCCAGGCCGAAATTTCCATTGGAACAATGTCATGACCGCGCTCGCATCGAGCTCGCGGTGACCGGTCGTTCTGAGCACCTTCACTTCGTCGGCCACTCCGGTTTTGTCATTTACAGCCAAGCGGTAAATACCCTGGCCTTGATAACCGAGATGTTGCGCTTTGATTGGGTAATCCGGATCCGGCGCCGCGATCGTGTCTTTCTTGTACTGCGCAGAAATCCGCACAATGTCGGTCGCATTCGACGAGGTCATGAATGCGAATTGGAGAAACAACAGTGTTAACAGAATTCTAAGGGGTGTTTTCATACACTAGGGGAATCGAAAAATGCTACTCACTCGGCCGTGTCGCGTTCCCGGCGGGAATCGAGTGAGTCGGGAGACCACGAGATGGACAAAGCGCCGCAGGGGTGAGCGAACGGGAGTGAGCGAATCAATCGAAGCCCGCGTCCATGCATTTCATCAAGAGTCTCATACGCACTGCGTCACACGAAAGCGTTCCCGGCGGGAATCGAACCCACATTTAAGGTTTAGGAAACCCTTGTTCTATCCGTTGAACTACGGGAACCGAGAAATCGAAAAAGAATACATCGATTGCATAAGGATGAGCAAATTGTGATCTCGGGTGCGCGCACTGCTGGCAGGCGCGAGTTTTGAGCTGGACTCTCATTCTGCGGCGGCGCGGCCAGCAGGAGGAAGGTCTGCAGAACCTGCAGCGCGCGGTGGAGCTGGACCCGCGCAACTTTTATACGCTGCAACAAATCGCGCTCAGTTACCAATTCCTGCAGCGCTATGCCGAGGCGATCGCTGCCCTGGATTGCGCGTTAGCGATCGCCCCGACAACGCCGAAACGCGGGCCAATCGTGGACTATGGTATATGTGCTGGAAAGCGGACAGCCGGCCACTGCGCCAGACGATTGATGCAATCCTCACGCAAGGGTCCGGCGCTATTGCCAGCGCCGCGGACGTCTGGTTCTTTTGCGCTCTGGCCGAACGCGATCCGGCTGCGGTCGAACGAGCGCTCGTCGCGCTGGGCGACAATCAATGCTGGAGTGAAGGCGCGATTATTCTGAGCCACAGCTTTAGTGAAGGGCTGCTGGCGCGCATGACCAAAGACGAGGCAAGAGCGCGCACTGCGTTTGAAGCGGCTCGCGCCCAGCAAGACAAGATCGTGCAGGCCCAGCCGGACTACGGCCCGGCGCTTTGCGTCCTCGGCTTAATCGACGCTGCTCTTGGGCGGAAAGACCTGGCCTTGGACGAAGGCCGACGAGCGATCGCGCTCATGCCGCTGGAAAAGGACGTCGCCAACGGCAGCCGCGTGCTTCAGTATTTCGCGA
>QHRF01000119.1 GCA_003220055.1 Verrucomicrobiota bacterium
AACCGGACATCGCGCTGGTAAAATACAAACTGCTCGCCGGCGGCGGCATGTTGAAAATTGTGAATCAAACGGTCAAGCCGGCGCTGGAAAAGCTGGGTTATAATTCGGAGGAAGTAGACCGGATCATCGCGCACATCGACGCCTTCGACACGATTGAAGACGTGACCGATTCAGATGGATCGACAATAGCGTCGGGACTGAAACCGGAGCATTTACCGATTTTTGATTGCGCGTTCAAGCCGTTCAAAGGCGAGCGCTCACTTAATTACATGGCGCATCTCCGGATGATGGCTGCGGCGCAGCCATTTTTGAGTGGCGCGATTTCGAAAACGGTAAACCTGCCGGAAACAGCGACAGTCGACGACATCACGAACAGTTACGTCGAAGGCTGGCGGCTCGGCTTGAAATCAATCGCGATTTATCGCGAAGGCTCGAAGCGATCGGCGCCGTTGAACACGCGCAAGACGCGCGACATGGGCGGAACCACCGAAGATGTCGATGTTGCGCTCGATATCACGATCGATCGCGAAGATTTTCAAAAACGGATTCTTGAATTGGAAGAAGAGCTGACGACGCTGCGCGGCAAGATTGACAAACCGTTGCGTCATCGCATGCCCGACACGCGGATGTCGCTGACCCACCGGTTCGAGATTGCCGGACATGAAGGTTACATCACGGTGGGCTTGTACGAAGACGGTCAACCGGGCGAGCTGTTTATCACTATGTCGAAGGAAGGCAGCACGATCGGCGGATTGATGGACACGGTCGGCACGCTCACGTCGATTGCGCTTCAGTACGGCGTACCCCTGGAAAGTTTGGCGAAGAAATTCGCGTATCAACGGTTCGAACCAAGCGGCTTCACCAAGAATCCGGATATTCGCAATGCGACCAGCATTACCGACTACGTTTTCCGGTGGCTGGCCTGCCAATTCATTAAAGGCTACAAGGAAGCGACCTCGCCGAGCCGCGGGCAAACGGAGTTACCGTTGAAAGAGATTGGGGAAATGGAAAAGAAGGCGCTGAACCGGCCGGTATCGGATCTGGCGCGGACCGGCGAAAAAGAACTGATCGACGTGATCACGAGCCATTCTGCGAACGACGGCGAGCCGCAGGTAACGAGCAATGGCCAAAGTCATGCCGATCGCGTGCAGGAAGCGCTCGGGAACATGTTCATGGACATCATCTGTTCGCATTGCGGTAGCGACAAAGTGATTCGCGCCGGCGCCTGCGGAGTGTGCACCGAGTGCGGGACGAGCCAGGGCTGTAGCTAATTAAGATAGCGCACCCCGATGGCGCACTTCGCCTCGGCCCTTTAAACTTGACCGGTTCCACTAGAATTTCAGAGGAATGAGCTATCGTTATTGAAACTATGATTGACACGGCCCAAACCCCATCCAGCGTTTTGCGCTGCCCAACCTGTGGAAATGCGGAGTTGTTCTACCAAGTGCAGGAGCATGCTGAGAACCTCGTCGACGGAAATCTGAATCACTTGCATTTGCTTTTCGACGAGACGGCATTCTATGAATGCTACGAATGCCATACACAGGTTTCCCCTCCTGAGTACAGCTAGTGCGCAGTAACGCTCCTCACTTTGTAGATGAAGTAGTCCGTCAGCTGCGCAGGCGATACGGCAAATCAATACCTTTTGGCAAGAGTCGACTATATCAGTTCGGAGAGGCGCTTACCTGCTCCATAAATTATTCGAAGCGGCTACGCGGCGAGAAATATTTCTTTGGCCTGGCTCAGGAAGTAGTAGATCGGCGCTACAATTATCCCCAAACACGGCTGGGCGCCTTTGTTATCCTCCTGTGTGGCGGTGCAGACAAAGTACTGATGTTGCCGCGAAGCTTAGTCATCGAAGCGATGCGGAATGTACCCACTCGGAAACTGGACGTCTTCACCGAAGGCGAGACATACATTTTACAGACGACGGGACACCCCAAAATAAATGTGACCGAGTTCTTAAACGCTTTTCCGACTGCTAAACCACCAGAACAATCGTCGGATGAAGTGGACGCCCCTCCCAGCCCGGATCGAGCACACCTGAAGATCCAAGGCGGGCTGATCGAATTAGGCCGCGCTGAAGGTTGCTCGGTTTGGGTCCCACCGAATGATCGCAATTTGAGCTACAAAGGTCAGTCATTTGCTTCTACAACTCTCGAGCGCCTGCCGAACTTCGGATTTGATGAGAACACACGCCGCATCGTGCAGAATATCGATGTGCTCTGGCTGATCAGAAACGTTATCCATCGCGCGTTCGAAGTGGAATCAACAACATCGATCTATAGCGGCTTATTGCGCTTGAATGACTTAGTGCTAGCGCAACCGAATAATCAGATTGCGCTATTCATCGTCGCTCCGACTGGCAGACGCGAGAAAGTGTTCAATCAGTTGATAAGGCCCTCATTTAATGCCTTGGCGCGTCAATGCGAGTTCTTGAGTTTCGAGAAGGTTGATAATGCTGTCAGCCGTATCGAGTCGCTCACAGGCGGTAAAGGCGTTCGCGTGTCTGGCTTATTACAAGGCGAGCGATTCGAATTTGATGATCATTACGTTTATCCCACCGGCGTTTAGAAAGACGAATCTAGGAATGGGGGAGTAGAAACCGATGAGCTTTACGTCGGAGTGGATCGACATGGCGTGCATTATGTTTTGCCGGTCGAGGCGAAAGGCGAGAGAGAGCACCTCGGGGTTGTGCAAATTGAGGATGGTATCGCTTTGTGTGCTGAAAAATTTTCATCTCTCGTCTGCCGCCCGATAGCCGCGCAATTCATGCGTGATAAAAACCATCGCTCTTTTCGAATTCGAATTAACCGATGATCAGGTCACGATTCGCGACGAAAAACACTATCGGCTAGTTGCTCCTAACGAACTGACTCCGGAAAATTGACGCAATACCGGCGCGCGGCCCGTGTCTGAGTTGCTCGTTTGCGGACCGCGCGATTGGACATGCGGCGGTGGATAGCTAAACTTCGTGACCCGCCGTTCGTTCGTCGCGGGTTTGTTTTTCATGACTGAAACTGAAGCACAGCGACAAAAAGAGATTCAGCAGGCCGAAGAATTACTTTTTACTGGCCCGCAGGCGCTCGGTTTCGTCAAAGGCTTGTTCCAAGGCCATTTCGTTTCCGACTGGGTGATGCCTTATCCGCGGATCGCGGCAGCGGAACAGCCCGAAATCGACCAGACGCTTAGTGCGCTGCGCAAATTTCTGGATGAACATCTTGATGCGCCGGAGATCGACCGGCAGGCGGACATTCCGCGTGATGTGATCGATGGACTGGGAAGAGTCGGCGTGCTCGGTGCGACTGCACCAAAAGAAGTTGGCGGTCGCGGTTTTACGCAAATGGCGAATTGCAAAATTCTGGAGGAGATCGGTCGCCGCTGCGCATCAAC
>QHRF01000114.1 GCA_003220055.1 Verrucomicrobiota bacterium
AAATTCCAACGGCCAAAACGCGTGGTCCGGATTTGGCGTTACCCCGCGCGCTTTCACGGTTCCCGAACCGGGCTGGACGGCGGTGTCGATGAAATACAAATCGCCCAGACGCGGCGGAATTTTATCGTCCGGCGAATACGTTTGCACCTTCACGTTCGGGCCGCCGAGATATTTCCTCACTAATGCCAAATCGGTTTCGGCAACGGTGAAGTCCGTGTAAATCGGATCGAGTCCCTGAATTGTAAGCAACACGGCACCGCTGCCCGTGTTGCCCGAGACTATGTTACCTACATCGACAAGTCGGAGTCCAGCCCGACCGTTGATCGGCGATTTGATGTAGCAAAAATCGATATTCACCTGAGCCGCCGCCGCTGCTGCTTCGGACTTGTGCGCGTTGGCCTGCGCCGTGTCGAGGTCTTGCGGTGAGATAACATTGCGGGCGCGCAGTTCCTGCTGCCGCTTCATCGTGATCTGATCCAACGTTGCTTGCGCTTGCGCCTGCTCGAGAGCCGCTTGATACGGTCGCGGATCAATTGTGAAAAGCAGATCCCCTTTCTTTACATCAGCCCCGTCCTGAAAGTGGCGTGCAATGATTTGTCCGCTGACTTGCGCCTGGACCTGAACTGTTTCGTAAGCGGCGCAGGTGCCGATTTCGTCGAGATAAAGCGGCACATCTTTGCTGATCACCTTCGCCACCAACACCGGTCGAATTGGCGGCTGCGTCGTTTTCGCAGTCTCAACTCCGCGCTGCAATGTTCGCGCGACCGCGAACGCCGCGAGGATGACGAAAAGGAAAATACCCCAACGCGGAATTCGCTGTTTTTTGTCGCCGGTCGTTTTCACCCTTCTCCTCTCATGGATTTCCGTGGCGGCTCCATTCCCTGATTCTAATCGGGCACCCATCTTAGTTTTGGCCGTTCTTTCCAACTCGCGCTCTTCGCGCGCCGTTGTGTTTTGCGCTCCCATTCCCCTTCTCCGCCTTTTGCCGGATCCGATCCAACACCCGGACGCAAGTGCGCAGTTCGGACGCAGGAATATCGTCAAGCAATTCGTGTCGAAGTTGGAACGCCTCAGTCTTGATTTGTTCAATCACACGTTGAGCGCGGGGTGCCAAATGCACTGTTTTGCAACGACGATCCTGCGACGAATTTTTTCGCGCTACCCAACGATCGCCTTCCAGGCGATGCAGTAGCGTCACCAAAGTTGGTTCTTCAATGCCCAGATGCGCGGCAATTTCGGCCTGAGTTAACGGTCCCGGTGCGTTCGACAAATGCATGAGGGTCCGCCACTTGGCCTGACTCAAACCCATCGGCTTGAGTCGCTCGTCCAATTTCAGCCGCCAAGCGCGGGCGGTGCCGTGCAAGAGCGGACCGAATACATCGACATCCTTGTTCAAAGCGAATTAGTTAGCATGCTAACTAAATTCGAACTGAGAGCAGTGTCAATGCCACCGCTTATTCAATCTTGAGCAATAAGATCGATTCTTTGCGGTAATCGGTACTCCGCATGATGCGGTGCGGCTGGCGCGGCGCCCAGCGATTGCTCTCCATCACTTCTTGTTCCCGTTCCGGGCGGACCAGCAGATAGCGCGCGCCCGTCGGCACTTCATCAATTTCGCTCGCGTAAACGAGCTTTGAGCGCAGGTAAAAAAAGATCGGCTGATAATTTGGATCGAGCGCGTAAACAGTCTCCGATTGTGGGATCGCCGCTTCAATCTGGGCAGCGAGGCGTTTGATCCGCTGCCGCCGGTCCATTTTCGGAACGACCGCAATCGCGTACGTCCACATGGCAAGGCAAGCCAGAACGACGATGCCGATAATCGTCCGACGGCGCGCGTTAACAGAAAACGATTTGCTCCTAAGCCAGCGTGGCCAGCGTAGATTTTCCTCACAGAAAGTCATAGCGAGCAGCCAGCACGCGGGCACTAGCGCGGGCATCGCGTAGCGGGGAATCGATCCGGGGACAAGATTGACGATCACAAAAGGAACGAGCGCGCCCCAAGTCAGCGCTTGAGCAAGCTGTCGATCTTTCTCCGCGGTGAAGTTTTCGGATCGCACCAGTGGCAAGAAAATTACCCACGGCAGAAGATAAAGAACGCCGTGCGGAATATTGAAAATCCAGCGGCCAAACTGAAAGTCGGTGCCGCGGAGCCGGCCGGTGAACTGTTGCGACCATTTCGTTGTCGCCGTGGCGTGCCCGGCGGCTTGCAAAAAGGGAATCGCCCAGGCCGCAAAAATTCCAAGCATCACCGCGATACCGACGAAATGGGCTGGATGAAAGAGCGCTCGCCATCTGCGCTCTTTCCAAATGACTGCGATCACGACGCCATAAAAGAACAAAAGATGAACGGGACCTTTGGCCAGCCAGCCCAGCCCAAGAAAAACAAACGGCACAGTCCAAATCAGCCAGGCCGATTTTTTTTGCTCCCAAAAACTCAGCCAGAAAATGATCGCAAGCGCACAAAGCGACACATAAAGCCCTTCAATTTCGATGAGTCGCCCTTTCTCAATGATACCCGCGTTAATCAGCCAGATGACAGCGGCGATTGTCGATCCACGCGGCCCCAAACTGGGACGCGCCACCGTGGCAAAAGCGAGCGCAACCAAAAGGACGGCAATCACTGACGGCATCCGTGCGGTCCACTCGTTCGGTTGCCCGAAAATCTTGAACGAGGCGGCCACGAGCCAGTTAATCAGCGGCGGTTTCCGAAAGTAGGTTTCGCCACCGACCTGCGGCACCAGATAGTTGCCGGTTTCGAGCATCGTGATTCCAGGCAAAATCCGACGGCCCTCTTCGCCTTTGATCGCGAGGGACCCGAGCCCCGGAAGATAAAGCGCGGCCCAAAGGAGAATCACGATCAACAAATTGGCGGCGCGCGAGGTCATTGAGGTGAGATGTTGGACGTTCCGCGAGTGTCGTTCAACCCCACAGCTTGACGCTCTCTCTCGACAAGGGTAAGTTCAGCGTCTAGTCCGCGCTGATTGGAGTGGGAAATGATGTCCCACTCCTTTTGGTCCGCGGACTGATGTTTTATGAACGCTGAATTCATTGCCATGCTGGATTACCTGGAGCGGGAGCGCGGGATCAAACGCGAAATCCTGCTCGAAGCGGTTTCCACGGCTCTGCTTTCCGCATCGAAGAAAAGCGTCGGCGCTGCCCGTGATCTGAGGATCGACATCGACCCGCGGACCGGCGACATCCGAGCGCTGGCCAATCTCGTCGTGGTCGATGATGTCAAAAATCCGCAAGACGAGATCGCGCTCACGAAAGCGCGCCGGATCAAACCGGACGCAAAGGTTGGCGATACGGTCGAGATGGAAGTGACGCCGCGAAATTTTGGACGCATTGCCGCACAAACCGCCAAGCAAGCGATGATGCAGCGCATTCGGCAGGTCGAGAAGGAAATGATTTACGAGGAATTCAAAGACCGCGCCGGCGAAATCGTCAGCGGTACCGTGCGCCGGTTCGATCGCTCGGATGTGATTCTCGATCTTGGAAAATTCGAGGCCGTCATGCCGCAGCGCGAACGCGTGGTCGTGGAAGATTACAATGTCGGCGACCGTCTCCGCGCTTACGTCGTCGCCGTCGAAAACGGATTACGTGGTCCCGAGATCATTGTCTCGCGCAGCCATCCGAATTTTGTGCGCCGCCTTTTTGAATTGGAAGTAAGCGAGATTGCCGATGGCACCGTTGAAATCCGCGGCATCGCGCGCGAGGCCGGTTATCGAACAAAGATCGCGGTCTGGAGTGCAAACGATAAAGTGGACCCGGTCGGCGCTTGCGTCGGCATGCGCGGGTCGCGCGTCAAAAACATTGTCCGCGAGCTAAACAACGAAAAGGTGGACATCATCCGCTGGAGCTCCGATCCGAAGGAATTCGTTCTCGAAGCCCTCAAGCCGGCGAAGGTGAAGCACCTAACCTTCGATCCTGAGAAAAAGAGTGCGCAGATTTCAGTGGACGAAGATCAGCTTTCGCTCGCGATCGGAAAAAAGGGACAGAACGCGCGTCTGACTTCACGGCTTACCGGTTGGGAAATCAACATCGACAAAGACACGTCTGCGACGACGGCGGTAGAGCAAAAAGTTGCCCAAGCGGCGCAGACGCTGGCCGGCGGATTGCCGATCACCGAAGAACAAGCAGTGACGCTGGTGAAATCCGGGTTTACGAATCTGGAAGGCTTGCATGCGGCCGATGTTCAAGATTTGGTAGACATCCTTGGCGTGGACGAAGCAAAGGCGCGTGAGATCCACGACGCCGTCCATAAACAAGATGTTGTAACGCAAGAAGCGGGCTCGGCTCAAGGGGCTTGAGCCATGAGTGAATTTCTAAAATGGCAACAAAGACAAAAGCAAAAACGGCGGCAAAAAAATCTGTCGCCCACAAACCAGTTGCCACGCATAAGCCTGCCCCGGCCAAGGCAAAGATTCCGAAAAAGAAAATAGAAGCGCCCAAGAGCGCGCCTCCGGTAGCACCTGCTCATCACGTCGCGGAAGAAAAGGCTCAACCAAAGCCAAGCGCCAGTCATCGCCCCGCCGTCGAAAGCGTCTCGTTAATCGACAAAAAGCATCCGCAGAAAAGAGCTGCTGATGGCGAGATAAAAAAGAAAACTACGGTTCTGCCGCCGATCTCGCGAATTCGGGCCTCGTTGGAAGCACCGACTGCGCCGCCACCCAAAAAGGACGCGCCCGCTCAACCTCCGCCTCCGCTAACTGACGAAGCAGTCGCCGCTGAGCCTGAAGCGGCTGCGGACGCCACCTCGCAAAAGGTCATCCATATCAAACCGCCGATCATCGTGAAGCAGCTTGCGGTTGAGCTTGGTGTGAAGCCGCACCAGTTGATCGCCGAGCTGATGACATTCAATATTTTCGCGAACATCAATCAGACGATCGAACCCGATATCGCGTCGAAGATTGCGGAGAGCCACGGGTTCGTTCTCGAAAAAGAGCGCCGGGAAAAAGGAGGCGGGGTGCACAAGGTTGAACAAGTCGTCGTTGCGCCGCCGCCGCCGGTCATTGAAAAAGCCGAGGAACTTAAACCGCGGGCGCCGATCATCACATTCATGGGTCACGTCGACCACGGCAAAACGTCATTGATGGATGCGATTCGCAAAACCCGAGTCGCCGCTGGCGAAGCCGGCGGCATTACTCAACACATCGGCGCTTACACCGTTGATCACAAAGGACACCGAATCACATTCATCGACACGCCTGGTCACGCGGCTTTCACTGCGATGCGTGCGCGCGGCGCAAACGTCACCGACATCGTCGTGCTCGTCGTCGCCGCAGATGACGGAGTGATGCCGCAAACGATTGAGGCCATCAATCACGCCAAAGCCGCGCCGCATGTCGAGATCATGGTGGCGATCAACAAGGTCGATTTGCCGTCGGCGAACATTGACAAGGTGAAGAAACAGCTTCAGGAACGCGACCTGACTCCGGAAGATTGGGGCGGCAAAACGATCGTCTGCGAAGTTTCAGCGACGCGCGGCACCGGGATCGATCACCTCCTTGAGATGATGCTCTTGCAGGCGGAGGTAATGGATTTGAAAGCATCGCCAACCGCGAGAGCACGCGGCACCGTGATTGAAGCACAGGTGGAACCGGGACGCGGGCCAACTGCCACCGTGATTGTGCAGATGGGGACACTTAAAGTCGGCGAACCGTTCATCTGCGGAGATTACTCGGGCAAAGTGAAATCGTTAATCGACGACCGAGGCAAGCCTTTGAAAGAAGCCGGTCCATCCACGCCCGTGAAAGTACTTGGATTTACCGGATTACCGAACGCGGGCGATGAACTTTTGGTCATGGAATCCGAGCGCGCGGCGAAAACATTGAGCGACGAACGCTTGCAGGCGAAACGCGCGGAAAAACTTACCGTACCTCAACGTGCGACGCTGGAAACTCTTTTAGAATCAGCCGCCGGCAAGAAAGTCCTCCGTCTTGTTTTGAAATGCGATGCGCAAGGATCGGTTGAAGCGCTCACCACCGCGCTAAAACAAATCGAAAGCAAAAAAGTCGATCTCGAAATGATTCACGCCGGCGTCGGCCCGATTTCGGAATCAGACATCTTGCTCGCGAGCGCGTCGAGCGCGGTTGTCATCGGCTTCAATACCAAAGTTGAAAACATGGCCGTTTCGGCGGCAAAAAGCGAAGGCGTTCAGATCAAGCTCTACAGTATCATTTACGAACTGCTCGATCAGATCAAAGACGCGATGGCTGGATTGCTCGAGCCCGAATTCCGCGAAACGGTTCTTGGTCACGCGGAAGTGAAACAAGTTTTCGAGCTGAGCAAAGGCATCGTGGCGGGCTGTTTAGTCACCGACGGCCGCATTGCGCGGACTGGACGCGCGCGGGTAATTCGAAAACGTCAACCGGTTTACGACGGCGGGCTTTCAACCCTTCGCCGTTTCCAGGATGACGTGAAGGAAGTCCGCTCCGGATTGGAATGCGGTATTAAGCTGGGCGACTTTAGTGAATACCAAGTGGGCGATATCATCGAATGCTATCAGCTCGAAGCTATGGCCCAAAAACTCTGATGGGAATGAAAGGGTCACATGAAACATCGCATGCTGCGCGTCAACGAAGTCGTAAAACGGGAACTGAGCGGAATCCTTGCGCGCGAAATCAGTTTTGAAGGCGCGCTGGTCACCATCAATCACGTCGACGTCAACTCCGATCTGAAGAGCGCGCGTGTTTTTGTCAGCGTGCTTGGGTCTGAAAAAGCCGAAAGCATAATGACGAAGCTCGAAGAGCACCGCCCTGCCTTTCAGGCTGAGCTCGCGCGTCGAGTGATCATGAAATTCACGCCCCATTTGCTTTTTCATCTCGATGAGTCGATCGCGCGCGGCTCGCGTGTCGTCGAAATTTTGCAGCAAATCGACGCCGACCGCGAAAAACCCGAGTGAGCGCAGCCAAGTTCGAGCAGATCGGCCAGGCGTTGCGTGAAGGTGTGCGGTTTGCGGTTCTTGGTCACGTTCGTCCGGATGGCGATGCGCTCGGGAGTCAGCTCGCGCTCGGTCTTTCCCTCAAACGACTCGGCAAAGACGTGCGCATCTGGAACGAAGAAGGCATGCTCGAGAAGTACAGCTTTCTCCCGAATGCGAACCTTCTCACCAAACCACCGGCTGAACCGGAAGATGTCGATGTTGCGATCGCGCTCGATACTGCAATTCAAAATCGGCTCGGCAACAGTCTGCCGGCGGTTCGCTCGGCCAAGGTTTGGATCAACATCGATCATCACCCGAGCAATCCGGGCTACGGCGACCTCGTTTATATTGATCCAAAGTCTCCGGCGACCGGGCAGATTCTTTTCGACCTAATCAAAAGCGAAAAATTACCAATCGATGCTGCGATCGCGGAAAATCTTTACGTGGCTATTTCGACCGACACCGGTTCTTTCCAATATCCAAACACAACCGCGCGCACTCTTGAGATTGCAGCCGAGCTCGTTCGCGCCGGTGTCGATGTCGGCCGCGTCAGTCAATTAACATACGAAAACTACCCGCGGCGCCGCGTCGAACTGTTGCGCGATCTTCTCGGCACGATGCGATTTGATGCGAACGACCGGGTCGCCAGTTTTAGTTTGAGCCTGGCGACTGCGAAAAAACTTGGAGTGCTCCCGGAAGACAATGAAGGACTGATCGATCATTTGCGCGCGATCCGCGGCGTCATCGTTGCCGTGTTCTTTGAAGAGCTGGCCGACGGCAAAGTGCGCGTGAGCATGCGTTCAAAAAACGAAAAGGTCAACGTGTGCGCCATCTGCGAAAAATTTGGCGGCGGCGGACACGTTCTAGCCGCGGGAGCGCGTGTCCGCGGCTCGCTCGCGGAAGTCGAACGGAAAATTCTGGAGGAAGTTCGTGATGTTGTCGGTCGCGATTCCTGACGGCGTCCTCCTGGTAGACAAAGCCGAAGGTATGACTTCGCATGACGTGGTCGCACTCGCTCGGCGACAGCTCGGAATTAGAAAAATCGGCCATTGCGGAACGCTCGATCCGATCGCGACCGGCCTGCTTCTCCTCACAATCGGTCGCGGAACAAAAGTACAGGATTTGCTGATGAGCGAAGACAAGGAATACGTCGGGACTCTTACGCTGGGGACAGCGACGAGCACGCAAGATCGAGAAGGTCAAGTCGTCGAGACGCGGCCGGTGCCCCAGTTAAGCGACGCCGAAATCCGCGCGGCGTTCGAAAAATTCCGCGGCGATTTTTATCAAATGCCGCCAATGGTCTCGGCCAAAAAACATGGCGGCGTGCCGCTCTACAAATTGGCGCGCCAGGGAAAAGTAGTGGAGCGCGAGCCGCGCTTCGTTCACGTTTACCGCCACACGATCGATCGGATTGCATTGCCGGAGATTGATTTCAGCGTGTTGTGCAGCAAAGGCTTCTATGTTCGCACCTACGCACACGACATTGGCCAACTACTTGGCTGCGGCGCGCATTTAAAATCTCTGCGACGGACCCAGTCCGGTCGATTCGACGTCGGCAACGCAATCAGCATCGAACAAATCAAAGAACTGCCTCGCGAGAAAATCGCGCAGCGAATTCTCTCGTTGCCACAAGTCTCACGTATGCGCGGCGCGTGAGGGAACGATCGACAATGGAAATTTTACGGTCGATTCCAGAGCTCGAGCGATTACGCGGACCGCTTTTTTTGGCGATCGGCGTTTTTGACGGCGTCCACCGCGGCCACCAGGCGGTGATTTCGACGTCGGCTGATCATGCGGCTGCTTCGAACGGAACGCCAGTCGTCGTGACGTTCGATCCGCACCCTGAAAAAGTTCTGCGACCGCAGGCAGCGCCGCACCTGCTCAGCGCGACCGAGCACAAAATCGCACTGATCCGCGCCTTGGGGGTGGAGCACTTGCTCATCATCACTTTCGACAAACAGTTCGCCGCGACCGAGCCGGAAGATTTCGTGCAGAAACTAGTCATTCAGTCTAAACCGCTCCAAGAAATCTGTGTTGGTCACGAATGGTCGTTCGGAAAAAACCGGCGCGGAAATCTCGATCTTCTCAAAAAACTTGGCGCAAAGTTTAATTTCGATGTCGTGGGAATTCCACCGGTCAAGATTAACGGCGCGGTCGTGAGCAGCACGGCGATCCGGGAGGCAATTGAAAAAGGCGATTTGGCAAAGGCTGCTGAAATGCTCGGCCGCGAATACACGATTCTCGGGACGGTGACGCGCGGTGACAATCTTGGTAAAAAGATTGGGTTTCCGACGGCCAACCTAAGCGCGCATAGCGAGCAATTTCCACCGAACGGCGTTTATGTCGCGGAAGCGCGGATCGACGGCGAGTTATATCGAGGCGTAATCAACCTTGGCATTCGCCCGACCGTGAGCATCGGCAAATCCGAGCGCGTGCTCGAAATCCACTTGTTCGATTTCAATCGCGACATTTATGGCCACGATGTCGAAGTTCGCTTCTTGAAATTTCTTCGTTCGGAAAAGAAATTTCAGGACCTGGACACGCTGGTTCAACAAATCCGGCAGGACGTGGAACAAGCCCGGCAACTTCGATAAATTAGCTAAGTCGATATTTCGCGACGCCGATCTTTCTGATTCCGCGCACGCTCCTGCCCGTGCCGTTGAACCAGACGTAAAGATTCGCACTCGGCACCTTCAGTTTTTTTGAAAGCTCGCCGACGGTCGTCCCTTTTTTACCAGCCGCTTGCAACGCCCGGACGATCTTCTCTTTTAACGCGCCGCGTTTGCTTCGCCGGCGAACGGGCCCACCAGGTGCGCGTGAGACCGTGACCGGCGCGCGCTGCTCGCCTTCACGCGCCGGAATTCCGAACTTGTTTTGGACACGGATCATTTCGCGGTCGATTTCCTGGATCTGCGCCATGAGCGCTTCTTTACGCTCGGTCAGACGAACAAGCTGCTTAAGGGCCGAACTTGGGATGTCTCTTAGCATCCCCTACTCTACGCCTAAAATCGACAATGCAAATCTAAGTCACACCTAAGATTGAATATGACTCGACTTAGACATGGCGGCGAAGATGCCGCCGGCCATAACTAACATTCCGCTGGCCAATGCAAACGCGACCACCCATAACGTTGGAATCGTCGTCAATCTGAACATCTCAACCAAGATAAAACGGCCACCATCGGACAAGACGTATGTGAGCGCACTGGCCAGCGCGCTCATTCCGACCAGAATAAACGGACGCAGAAACTGACCTGCCTGCCGCGGGGCGGGCAGCTGTTGCAGAACGCGCGCGGTAAAGCCGTCATCCTCGATATAAGGCGCAGCTTCTTGCAGCTTTCGATCCAACCAATCTTGTTCAACCTGTTCGTTCATTTATTGCGCCCAGACAGCCAAAGTCTTCTTCAATTTCTCCCGCCCTCGCAAGACGTTTGTTTTGACCGTGCCAAGCGGAATGTCGAGCGCCCGCGCAGCTTCGTCGTGTGATAATCCATTCTGGCAGCAAAGCAAAACTGCCGAGCGCTCGTGCAATGGCAGTAAACTAAGGGCATGCATAAGGTCATGTCTTAGACCCGGATCGACCGTCTGGGGGTCCTGTTCCGCCTGCCATTGCTCCTCATTGATGCCAACGAGCTCTTTCCGGCGTCGTGCGTCCTCGCGAAAGCAATTGTAGGCGATCCGGTAAAGCCAGGTGGAAAATTTCGCCTCGCCGCGGAAGCCGCGGATGTTTTTATAAGCGCGAACGAAAGCTTCCTGGGCCAAATCGTCCGCCAGCGCGATGTCGCCCCGCGTGAGTTGTCGCAGCAAACCGCGAACGCTCGATTGATGACGACGAACCAGCTCGCCAAAAGCGTGCTGGTCCTCATCAACAAGAACTCGGGCGACAAGGCCGGCATCGGTTAGCTCCACGCCGCGATATTAGGGCGCCGGTGGTGGCGACGAAATGTCCTTCTTGCCCTCCAACTTCCACACCAGGAGATAGCCGAGGCCAATCACAAAGGGAATCACGCCGATGGCCCATGAGCCACCCTCCCACTCGTTCACTGCGCCGAAGAAGAGCATGAGGCCCAAGCCAACCATGCAAAGCACCACCCCGCGACGCATGTCGGACCTTTGCCGAATCGTTGGTGTCGGCGGAGCAAGTAACGCCGGCGGAATCGGCTGGCCTTTTTCGGCCATCATTCGAATGGTGCGGTGCATCATTCGATTTCTCGAAAAGCCGAAATACATGATCACCGCGACAATCATGACGGGCGCACCGAAGATGGTCAGAAACACAATCGCGACGATCGGGATGGCGAGCCGTTCGCCCAGATCTCCCATGTCTTTAAGATCGACATCCTGATCTTTATCGCCGCCGTCAATCACGATTCCGTGATGACCTTTAAGCTTTTTCTCGATCCGTTGATGGATTCTATCCGCCAGATCCTGAGCGGGCGAGGCACTGGCCGTCATCGACGCCGAAGCCGCCGGGGATGGCGGAGGAGGCGGCGGCGGTGCAGGTTGCGCCATGGCCGTAACAGCCAGCACAACTGAGCAAATGCAGAGAGGCAATGTTTTCATATTGATCCTTTTGTAGTGAGATGCAGCCGACGTGGGTTTGGATTCAAAAAAATAGCCACCACCCACCCCGGCGTCGAAAGAAAATGAGCGGGTGACGAGACTTGAACTCGCGACGTCCTCCTTGGCAAGGAGGTGCTCTACCACTGAGCTACACCCGCGTCTTGAAGGGGTAGAAATAATGGCGCAGCAGGCTCATTCCGCAACCGTAAATTCAGCGGAGTGGCAGAGCGCCAGAGTAATGCAAGATTCTTTGCCATTACGTCAACGGTCCAACATTCGATTTCTCCGAGACGCGAGGAGTTCCGCGAACTCGCCAAGCGCGGCAATCTCATTCCGCTGATTGTCGATCTGGTCGCGGATGCCGAGACGCCAGTCTCCGCTTTTGCCAAGATCGACAACGGGAATCCGTGCTTTCTTTTTGAATCGGCGGAGCGGAACGAAGAGTCGGGACGCTTCTCGTTCATCGGCTTCGATCCGCTCGTGCTTTTTAACAGCGCCGATTGCGAAGCCGATCCGCTGACGAAGCTCCAACAAATTCTGTCGCGTTTTCAGTTTGTCGCGCGTCCCGACGTTCCCCATTTCGTTGGCGGAGCGGTTGGTTACATCGGCTACGACGTCGTTCGATTTTTCGAGCCTACTGTGCCAATCCATCTGCGGGACGATCTGAAGAATCCGGAAATGATGTTCATGATTCCGCGGATCTTGATCGTTTTTGATCATCGATTTCGGAAACTTCGGCTCATTTGTAACGCGTATAT
>QHRF01000115.1 GCA_003220055.1 Verrucomicrobiota bacterium
GTATTATTTGTCGAAGATTTAGCTCGTTTCGGCTTGGTTGATTGTCATTCCGAGCGAAGTCGAGGAATGGAGCGAGCGGGGCGAGCGACATGGACGGTTATGCCGCGAGGGTAGCGGCGAGAGAGTCGGGAGACGAACGAGTTCAATCTCTGTATATGAGAAATAGACATGTCTCCCGCCTTCGCGATAAAGCTACGGCGCGGCAGGCGACTCCGCTCGACATGACAGAACCTCTTCTGCTCGGCGCGCACATGTCAATCGGTGGCGGCGTGCACACGGCAATCGAGCGCGGCTACTCGATCAACTGCACCGCGATCCAGATGTTCGTGAAGAACAATATGCAATGGTTCGCGCGTCCGCTCGCGCGCGAAGAAATCCACGCGTTCCTCGAACATCGCCAACGCGGCCAGTTATTATCGATCTTTGCCCACGCCAATTATCTGATCAATCTCGCGACCACCAATCCGCAGTTTCACGCGAATTCCATCCGCGCTTTGTCTGAAGAGCTTACTCGGGCCGATCAGCTCGAGCTTCCATTTCTGGTTCTTCATCCCGGCGCGCATCTCGGCACAGGCGAAGAAGCCGGACTCGAAAAAATCGTCGCCTCGATCAACCGCGTGTTTCGCAAAATTCCGAAAGTCAAAACGCGGATCGCGCTCGAAACAACGGCTGGCCAGGGCTCATGTCTTGGTCATCGCTTCGAGCAGATCGCTTACATCATCCAGAGTGTACGCGAACCGGAGCGCCTTTGTGTTTGTTTGGACACCGCGCACGTTTTCGCTGCCGGCTGCGACATCGGCAGCGAAGCCGGGACTAAGAAAACGTTTCGCGAATTCGATCGCGTAATCGGATTCAATCGTCTCGCTGCCATTCATTTGAACGATTCCAAAACCGCGCGCGGCTCGCGGGTGGACCGGCATCAGCACATCGGAAAGGGCCAGATCGGCCTGGACGCATTCCGCTTCATCATGCGCAGCCGGCGATTTCGAAAAATCCCGAAAGTTCTCGAAACGCCGAAAGGCAAAGACCTGCGTGAAGACGTCGCGAACATGAAGACGCTGCGTGGACTGCTTGCTGATTAGGTGGATCGAGCAGTCCCTCGCTCGATGATAAATTAAGCGCCTCCGGCGCCGTGAATAGCGTCGCGCGACGGAGCGCGCGATCCACCTAACTAATTAACCGGATCGCCAGCGGATATCGATAGAGCTTGCCTTCGCTGGCCTGAATCGAGGCGACGATGACAAAGATAATATTTAGAATGTGCAGCAGAATCAGGATGGGAATGCCGATCAAAACAATGATCAAAATGGCTGCGATCGCGTTCCAGATCAGCATCGAAATCTGAAAGTTCATCGACTCTTTGCCGTGGGCATCGATCTCGGGCGAATCCTGACGCTTGGCCAGCCAAACGATAAGCGGCCCAACAATGTGACCCGCGACCGGCACTAAGAATCCGACTAAAGCGGTGGCGTGCGCAAGGATGCACCACGTTCGCACACTGGAAGATGTCGATGTTGTCGTTGTCTCCATAGTTATCCTTTCACGCGTTCGATTTGAGCGCCGAGCTCGCTCAGTTTCTCATCCAAATGTTCGTAGCCGCGATCGATGTGATAAACGCGGCTGACTTCGGTGATTCCGTCCGCTTTCAAGCCGGCCAGCACGAGCGCGGCCGACGCGCGCAAATCGCTCGCCATCACCGGCGCGCCAAAGAGACGATCAACGCCTTGGATCACGGCGGTTGGTCCCTCAAGATCGACATGTGCGCCCATGCGTTTGAGCTCTGCCACGTGCATGTAGCGCTGCGGAAAAATGTTTTCTGTGATGACGCTGATTCCGCCAGTGGTGGAAAGAAGCGCACACATTTGTGCCTGCATATCGGTCGGAAAACCGGGATATGGCTCAGTCGCGAGCTCAAGCGGTGCGGCCACGCCGTTGGGCAAAACGGTAATGGAATTAGCGGACGATTCGATTTTAAATCCGCAATTGCTCAGCGCCTTGGTCACGGCTTGAACGTGCTCCGGCTCGACCCGCTTGATCGTGACTCCGTTGCCGCAAATCGCGCCCGCAACCAGAAAAGTTCCGGCCTCGATCCGGTCAGGAATGATATCGTGCTCAGCACCGTGCAATTCCTTGACGCCTTCAACGATAATGCGGCGAGTGCCGGCGCCTTCAATCTTCGCGCCCATCTTGTTCAGAAAATTCGCGAGATCGACAACTTCCGGTTCTTGAGCGGCGCCTTCGATCACGGTCGTCCCTTCTGCCAGCGCTGCCGCCATCATTATGTTGTCGGTGCCGAGAACGGTCGGCCCAAATTTGCCGCGCAAATTGATCACCGCACCGGTGAGTTTCGGCGCAAACACTTTGATGTTGCCGGCTTCCACCCGAACGGCAGAACCGAGCGCTTCGAATCCCTTCAAGTGCAGGTCGATCGGGCGATCGCCGATGACGCAGCCGCCCGGCAACGAAACCGTCGCTTCCTTGCAGCGGCCGAGCAACGGACCGATGACGCAAACAGAAGCGCGCATCCTCCGGACAACATCATAGGGCGCAACCGAATCGATTTTCGCGGCCGCGACCGTGACCGTGCCGCTGGCGCGTTCCACTTCCGCGCCGAGATGCTTCAAAATTTGCAGCATGTAATGCGTGTCGCTCAGGTCCGGCACACGGTGAATCGTGCACGGTTCGCGGGTGAGCAGCGTCGCCGCCAGAATCGGCAGGGCGGAATTCTTCGAGCCGCTGATTTTGATCGTTCCGCTCAGCGGATGTCCCCCGTGAATCCGGATTTTATCCATACCTGGCTAAGAGAAAACGTGAGATACCTGAATAATCCTTTTTTAACTCAATGTCGTGATAATTCTTTTGACGAAGAAAGTGCGAAAGTCCTTCAGCCTGACCAAGGCCAATTTCCAGGGCCAGCAGCCCGCCCGGTTCGAGATGCGCGGGCGCTTGCTCGATTAATTCTCGCACCAACTCGTCACCGCTGGATCCGCCAAAAAGTGCCACTTCTGGATCATGCAGCACTTCGCGGGCGAGCAAATGTCGATCTTGCATGGAAATGTACGGAAGATTCGCCACGATCAGGTCGAATCTTTCAGACACATTTTCGAGCAGATCGCTTTTTTGAAATCGGACCCGCTCACTTAATCGGAGCTGGGCCGCGTTTTCGCGCGCCAGCGACAGCGCGTCTTCGGATATGTCGATCGCGCACACGTTTGCCTGTGGAAATTTTACAGCAAGGCTGAGACCAATAACGCCCGAACCGGTCCCAACATCCAGAATTCTGATCTCTGACTTCTGACCGCTGATTTCTGCCAAAAGCAGCTCAACGAGCTCCTCGGTCTCGGGCCGCGGCACCATCGCGCGTTTATCGATTGCGAAGGTGTGACCGCAAAACTCAACCGTGCCCAACAAATGCTGGAGTGGTTCGCCTTGGCCTCGGCGCTTCACCAGATCGCGCAACGGTCCAAGCTCGTTTTCGGCAAGATTCCGCTCGAACTCTAAATAAAGATCCATTCGCGATAGTCGGAGTGTGTGAGCGAGCAACTGCTCTGCGTTTAAGCGGGGGTTCTCGATCTTATGATTCGTGAAATACGCAGTGGTCGACTGCAGCACTTCAAGCAGCGTCATCTTTTTTGTCATGTCGAGCGAAATGCCAGTCCGGCTCGGACTGAGACATCTCTTACTGTTGTCTGTGCCGCCTCCAGCCCGGAAATATTAAGAGGTTTCTCCACTCGGTCGAAATGACAGAAATGGTTGAATCACGCGATCGAAGACTCCTTCAATCGCTCTGCCACATCGGCGGCTTGGAGCGCGCGAATCATCTCCTCGAGATTCCCGTCGATGACGCGATCCAAGTTATAGAGCGTCAGTCCGATGCGGTGGTCGGTCAGGCGGTTCTGAGGAAAATTGTAAGTCCTAATTTTTTCTTCGCGCCCGCCGGTGCCGATCTGCCCGCGACGTTGCGCGCTGTATTTCGCCGCTTCCTCCTGCTGTTGCCGTTCCAGCAATCGCGCCCGCAAAATCGACAATGCCTTTTCCTTGTTCTTAAGCTGACTGCGGCCGTCCTGGCAACGAACAATCGTGCCGGTTGGAATGTGCATCACTTGCACTGCCGAGTCGGTGGTGTTCACGCCTTGTCCGCCCGGACCGCCGGCCCGGGAAACTTCAATCCGCAAATCTTCCGGCTTTAATTCAACATCGACATCTTCCGCTTCCGGCAGCACCGCGACCGTTGCAGTCGATGTATGAATTCGGCCTTGCGCTTCGGTCGCAGGCACCCGCTGAACCCGATGCACGCCGCTTTCGTAGCGCAATTTTCGAAAAACCGATTCACCCGAGACTTTGAAGATCACTTCTTTTAGCCCGCCCATTTCCGACGCACTCGATTCGAGATCTTCCGCTTTTAATCCGGCCGACTCGGCGTAGCGGTGATACATCCGGTAAAGATCGGCCGCGAAAATCGCGGCTTCGCTTCCGCCGGTCCCGGCGCGAATTTCGACGATCGCGTCGCGATTTTCATTTTCGTCCGGCGGCAGCAGCGCGATTTGCATTTCGCGCTCGAGCTCGGCCACGCGTTTTTCCAAATCCGGAATCTCGTCGTCCGCCATCGCGGCGATCTCGACGTCGCGCGACGTGGCCAGCTCGCGATTGTCATCCAGCTGCTTGCGCGCGTTTTCCAATTCTTCCCATTTCGCCAGCACAGTTTTGATGCCCGCGTGCTCGCGCATGATTTCGCCGGCGCGCTTGCGATTGTCGAAAAGCTTCGGGTCGGCGATCTCGCGTTCGAGTTGCTCGAACCGCTCGCGTTTGCGCTGAATGAAAGGATCAAAGTCCATGGTCATTATAGCCGCGGTCGCTGACCGCGGCCGAGGGGTCGACGACCCCAGCTACAGAAGTCAGCTAACCTTTTTTGCCCGAGCGCGCAGCTTTGGTGCTGCCGTAGCGCTTGGCGAATTTTTCGACGCGACCGGCCGTGTCGACGAATTTCTGCTCACCGGTGAAAAACGGATGACAAGCAGCGCAAATACCGATTCTAATGTCACGGCGCGTCGAGCGCGTGTGATAGACCGCTCCGCACGCGCAAACGATATCGGTTTCGTGATATTCTGGGTGAATGCCTGCTTTCATCGTCAAAAATGAGCGCCGAATGTAACCGCCTAGGCATTTTACGCAAGCGATGAAAGCAACGGACGGATTGCTGGAACGATGGGAAACGATTCTCGCTCGAAAAGGCGACGCGCCCGCCATTTTCAATACCCGCGGCCAGATCAATCGGACATTTCGCGCAATCGATGAATACGCGTGCAAATTCGAATCAAAAATCGACAGCTTCGCAGCGGGCAGTGTCATCGCGGTCCAGATCGGCAATCACGAAGATTGGCCTTCGATCTTGATCGCGTGTTTGCGCCGCGGAATGATCGTTCTGCCACTCGAGCAATCGATCAGTGACCAGCAACGCGATGCGGCGGCGAAGATTTGCCGCGCAAGCGGAATCATTGAAAGGGCCGGAAAAGTTCGAGTGCTTGAGCACGAACAGCCGAATTGGCAGGGAAACAATCCGGCGCTGCTGAAATTAACTTCGGGAACCACCGCCGCGCCGCGCGCAATTCGGTTTGGGAGCGAACAACTCTTGGCTGATTGCGAGCAGATTTGCGATACGATGGGTGTCTCCGATGTCGATCTTAACTTCGGCGTCATTCCGATTTCGCATTCCTACGGATTCAGCAATTTGCTCACGCCCTTGATCGCCCGCGGCGTGCCGCTTGTTCTTAGTCAAGACCGAACGCCGCGCGCTGTTCTCGCGGACATCGCAAAAACAGACGCGACGGTTTTCCCGGGTATGCCGCTCTTCTATCAAGCGTTTTGCGAAATGAAAAATATTCCGCCGCTCCCGAAGTTGCGTGTGTGTATTTCCGCCGGCGCGCCACTGCCAATTGCCACGGCAAAAAAATTCCGAGACAAGTTCGCGCTGCCGATCCATTCGTTTTACGGCGCGTCGGAATGCGGCGGAATTTGCTACGACCGTGAGGCAAAAAACGAGATCGAAGGTTTCGTCGGATCGCCGATGAAAGATGTCGATCTTGAGATGATCGAGCCGGGTGCGGAGACGAGTCAGGTCCGGGTCCGAAGCGCGGCCGTAGGCGATGGTTACTTTCCCGACGTTGACGAAGAAAAATTGGGCAATGGCGTTTTCGTTCCTGACGATCTGCTCGCGCGCCACGGTTCCGGATTCAAAATCGTTGGACGCATCTCGGACGTCATTAATGTCGCCGGAAAAAAAGTGAACCCGGCCGAGATTGAAGAACGCTTACTCCACTTTCCCGGCGTTCGTCAGGCGGTTGCCTTTGGTCGTCCCGCCGGCGCGGGATTGCGAAACGAGGAGGTCGCGGCCTGCGTCGTTGCGAATGTAGATCTTCGCGAAAACGAGCTGATGGAATTCTGTCGAACAGCGTTGAGCGGGTGGCAGGTGCCAAAGCGGATTTTTATCGTCGATTCGATTCCGACCAACGAACGCGGGAAAATCAGCCGGCGGGAATTGGCGAAGCGATTCAGGTAGCGACCTCGCGCTGCGATGTCCGCGGAGGCCACAGCGCAGCGTCCCTACCAGCGAAAAATTCTTTGCATTTGCGAAGAAGCAGGCATTGCTAACGAATTGAGCGTCGAGACATTCCTCGAGACGCCCCTAATGAAGCAGAAAAAATCGAAAAAGAGAACGCGGATTCTGGTTTTGGAGCCGGATGAAGAATTGGCGTCCGCAATCATGTCTTCTTTACAGGAGGCGGCTCCGGACGCGCAGGTAGAGATGACGCGTAGTTTGGAGGAGGCGCAGCAGCTCGCTCTGGGAGTGAAGCCCGAACTTTTTGTTCTCGACGTCGATGCAGCCCCGGATCTTGGCCAAGATTTTCTTTACGATTTGCGGACGAGCCACCCGAATGCCCGCGCGATCATTTTGACCGGCGTTCATTTGCCCGAGCAACGGGAACAAGTCGCCGGACTCGGCGCGATTCATTTTCTCGAGAAGCCGCTGGTGCAATGGGATTTTGTCGATCTGGTCGAGCATTTGTTGCGTCGCGCCAAGGACAAGACGGCGGAAAAATTTCAAGGCACTCTCCGCGATCTCCAATTCACCGACATTATTCAGCTTAAATGCATGAGTGGCACGACCGCAGTAGTGGAGTTCATCGGGCCGAGCGGCGAAAAAGCGCGAGTTTTCTTTGAGAAAGGGCAGGTCCGTCACGCGACTGCTCCCGGTCGACAAGGAATGGCGGCGTTCAATGAGATTGTTCGCTGGAAGGGCGGAACGATTTCCGAAGTTACCGACGCGCCTTCCAGCCCGCGCACGATCGACATGGATTGGCAGCACTTGCTCATGGAAGCGGTCCGGGGCACCGACGAAGCCGAGGCTACGCCGGCGAGAGAATCGCGCCAGGAGAATCCAAAAATCCTGGTGGTCGACGATAGCCTGATGCTGCTCAGTTTCGTGAAAGAAGTTTTGATTGACGCAAATTACGACGTAACGACGGCATCGACCGGCGAAGAGGCTGTTCACGCAGCGCAAACTGGTATGCCGGATCTCATTCTCTTGGATTTCATTTTGCCGGACATGAAAGGCGACGAAGTTTGCCGCCGTTTGCTGGAGAATCCCGGAACGGCTGCGATTCCGGTCGTCTACATTTCCGGCTACGGCGCGGGGCTGCAGGCGAGCCGGAGCGAAAATTCAAATGTGATTGGGTTCTTGAATAAACCGTTCACTTCGGATTTGCTTATTCAAACGGTAGAAACCCATATGCCTCGAAAATCGGAAGAGCCGGAGCCAACCCAGCCAAATGTCGTGGAGCCGACACCGGCGACGGAAGCGGACTTCCCGGTCGAGCAGGAACCGGCCTATCGTGAAGCGAGCGAAGTCGGCCCTGAAATTACGCAAACGCAGGAAACTCCGTGGTGGACCCCAGCCCCGGCGAACGATATGCCAACTGCAGCGACACCGGCGGCATTCGAGCCCGCGGCCGAGCAGTCTTACGTTCCCGACGAATCGCTCACCGGCGGCGCTTATTTCTGCGGCGATACGCGCTTCTTCTCGTTAAATCGCGCGCTCCAGATTATTGCGACCCAGAAACTCACCGGGACGCTCCGATTCTTTTGGGACAAGCAGCCGGTCGACCTTTTGACTCAGAACGGACAGGTCCTCTTTGCCACGTCGAATGATCCGGACCTGTATTGCCCCGAAGCGCCCGTGACTCTGAGCAATGTCGATCCGGACCGGATCGCGGCTGCGCGCGCCCAACAGCAGGAGACCGGGTGCCCGCTCTTCGTCACGCTCGCACAGGAGAATTTGATTTTGCACGAGCCGGCAATGCAGTTAACGCAGCATCACGGACAGAAACTTTTCGCCGAACTTTGGAGCGCGCAATGCGTTCGCTTTTCATTTTATCAAGGAGCGCTTCCGGACTTCGCCGCTGCGCTCCCGGGAGAGCTCGATGTCGATCAATGGGCTTTGGCGACCCTGCGCTTCGTTCAGTTTCCGCAACTTGGGGACCGCGCTTATTATGATCCCACCTCCGTTCCGGCTTACACCCGCGACGGATTTGAGAGAGTGCAGAACCTGCGGCTCACCGTCGCCGAGGCGCAGTTCGCATCCCAGTTCAACGGCGTGCGTTCGGTCCAACAGATCGCAAAAAATCTGCGGCTCGATTTGAAATTCGCGAGCGTGACGCTTTTCCGGTTCCTCGCCCTTGAAATTGTTGAATGCTGGCCGGGTAGCAGCGCAACCGGACAGGAAAAGAAGGGCATTTTCCAGCGCCTCGGTCAGGTGGTCGGTCTCGGCGAGTAACTCGGAAGTATTCGCGAGTCGATGAACAAGACTCTCGTCGTCGATATCGGCGGCACCCACGTAAAGCTGATGATCGAAGGCGCAGACCAGCGCGCGTTCGATTCCGGCATGCGAATGCAGCCGGCCGACTTTGTCGCTCGAGTGAAAGAAAACACTCGTGATTGGAACTTCGAAAACATCTCGATCGGTTTTCCATCACCGGTTCGCGGGGGTCAAATAATCAGAGACCCGAAACATCTCGGCCCAGGCTGGGCCGGGTTTGATTTTGGCAAGTCGTTAGGCAAACCGGTCCACGTCATCAACGATGCCGCGATGCAGGCACTGGGAAGTTATCACGACGGGCGAATGCTTTTTCTCGGACTTGGCACCGGTCTCGGTTCTGCGCTTGCTTTTGAAAACATGCTCTTTCCGCTCGAGCTCGGCGATCTTCCTTATCGCGATCGCGACATCATTGAGAATTTTCTCGGCATTCCCGGAATCGAACGACTCGGAGAAGAAGAATGGAAACGCGAAGTGATCTTTGCCGTCACGCAGCTGAAAAAATCGTTCGTCGCCGATTACGTCGTTCTGGGTGGCGGCAATGTGCATCGGTTCGACCAATTGCCGGAAGGCATTGAGCGGGGCAAAAACGAAAACGCTTTTCTCGGTGGCGTCCGTCTTTGGGAAACAAAAGCGGGTGGCGACAGGAAATGGCAGATCTTCTGATCGAACGCCTCAACGGCTCGACAATGCCAGTCCGGCTCGGACCTCAACATCTCAACGCGGGCCATGTGCCAGGGAGGGGACTCGAACCCCTAAGGATTGCTCCACCAGATCCTAAGTCTGGCGCGTCTGCCAATTTCGCCACCCTGGCGTCAGAAACTCACTCGTTCTAGCACAAATCCTAGTTTTAAGGGTTTTTAAAATTACTCAAGTCTTAGGTATTTAGTGGGTTATACGCACCAGACTTACACTTCGGTAGCTAATTGTGCAGCGGACATCGGCTTCTACGAGGTTCGTTGCGAGTGAGCTTGAAAGGTTCTTGCGAGTGAGGATGATGATCTAGTGAGGATTAGGGTGCTACTTGTTGAAGATCACTCTGATACCCGAAATGTGCTCGAGTTACTTTTGAAGCGGTGCGGATGCCAAACCGTTACGGCCAAAAATGCGAAAGATGCGAGAGCGCGTCTCGGCGACATGGATTTCGATGTTCTCGTCAGTGATCTCAACCTGCCTGACGGCGATGGAATCGATCTCGTTCGCGAAGCCAAAGGGCGTCACAATTTAAAGGCGATCGCTGTCACCGGCAGAACAAGTGCAGAGGAACGTGAGCGTGGTTTGCGTGCCGGTTTTGATGTTTATCTTACCAAACCGATCGATTTTCACGAACTGCGCTGTGCGATCAGAGTGGCCGAGGGACCTGGTAAGCGATAGCAAATTGTCATCGCACGAAGCGCTACTTGCGTGTTCTCGAGGATTAGCCAGCAAATCCGACTTTGTGTCAAATTTGAGAGGATCTGCTTCTATGCAGACGCACCAGACTTACACATTCGCCCATGGATGGTCTCGTGGCTTAAAGCCTCCTCTCGAATGGCATCCGGTGTCGTACGGGAGAACAATAACGTGACATTCGTCAGGTTCCGTTATTAAATCGATACCCACTCGCGTCGGCGGTCCGACGGAGTTACCATTTGCCTATGAAGACTAAAAGGCTCACCAAAAAGATCCAACGGCTTGAAGCGCGCTTGCAAAAACGTGCGAAGAAACTTGCAAGCCTGAAACAAAACCTCAGAGCAGCGGAGGCGGCGAGATTGGCTAAGACCAAGCGGAAACGCGCAGCTGGGGCTCGGGAAGCTCTTATCCCTGTTAGGGTCGCTGCGCTTCAAAAGAATCAACGACGCCTGACGGCAAAGACCGCGCCCAAACCTGCGGGCGCGAGCGAACGGATTTCTTTGAAGGAAGTGAAGAAAAAACGCCAGATGACACCCGAACGACGTGCGCAGCTCTCAGCTGCGATGAAAGCCAGATGGACCGCAAAAAGAGCAGCGGCGGCGGCGCCCCAAAACAATACTCCGGGGCAAGAGTTTACGCTTGGAGAGACCCCTCAGCAGTAAGCTCGCTTAAAAGCGCACCTGCGGATTGCGCGTTTATCGTGAATGAATCGTTGGGCTGCGACCGAATTCGGCACAACCGCATCTCCGTCCGCACAGGAATTATTGACAGTTAACTACATTAGATGCGCCAGACTTACACTTGCCCGCGGCCACTTTACGGGGATTTTGTAAACGTGGCGCCTTCAATTCCGTGAAAAATTGGCGCCGCGTTCACCCTGATCAGCCCCGCGGGTGCGCGAAGACTTCGCGCCGTCGAGGTGCGAGCTCCAGTACGGAACGTTACCGTCAGAGCTGTACCTCGCACACTGCAGGTTGCAGTTTAATGCCTGTCCGGCTCAATCCCGCGTTGCGTCGTCAGGTAAACGGCGAAACTGCCGAGCCAGTGTCCGCCTTCATAATGTTCGCCTGTTACCGCAGCGAGTCCGGCATGACGATGCGCATCGGCCGCGGCTTGGAGTGCCGGCCGGCGCGGATCGTCATCAGGCAGCGCTGAAAGAATTCCTTCCAACATCCACGCCCGGCTCAAATTCAAGCCGTCGAGATGCGCCAGCTTCGGGTCGCTCGGATCGGGTGAAATCGCGACCCGCAACCAATCGGCGTTCTCGCTGCCTTCTCTACCAACGGGAATCTGTGTCATGAATTGCTTCAACCAGTTTGCGAACTCTTTCT
>QHRF01000116.1 GCA_003220055.1 Verrucomicrobiota bacterium
CCGGTCGCCTTTCTCGCCAGACTCAAACATGCCCGATGTCGTGTAGCGGTCCTCGACGTATGGATGCCCCAGATGAATGGTTTGGAAGTGCAGGCCCGCCTCCGGCGAGACTCGCCGGAAACGCGGATCATTTTCATCACAGGGCGCGACGATCCGTCAATGCGCCAGACCGCACTCGACGCGGGAGCTTTTGCGCTCTTTACAAAACCGTTCGAGAACGAGGTTCTGGTAAAGGCTATTCAGAAGGCTCTTGAAGGCTAGGTAGGGACAAGTACGCGCGCGCGCGAGGCTTTTCGGACAATTTCGGACAGCCGAACTGCGTAATTCTGCGCGAAAACAGCAAAGCAACAATTTTGCCAAAACAGCGCATTTTGCGCGACGCTCAGAACGTAAGAGACTCTCTACCCATCGGCGGGAAAGAACCAGCCGGCAGGCGGTTCAGTAGAAGCGTTGGACGGTCCATCTCTCGAACGAGCCGCCGCTCGCGGCGACGTGAACGCGGAGGCGGAGCTCGGATTTCGTTATTTGACCGGCTGCAAAGGTTTTAACTGTGACTATGACAAAGCAGCGCAGCTCTTTCCGAGAGCAGCGGATGCAGGCAATAGCAAGGCGCAATTCTATTTAGCGTCCATGTTCAAAGAAGGTCGCGGCGCGCAAGTCTAGTGAGGGGAATTCGACGGAGTCGGAATAGGGGTTGGCTCAATGTCGGGAAGCGGCTCGGCCGGTGGCGGGGCGAAGCGCGGGTTCGAGGGATCGAATCGAACACGCTTGGCGGCAGACGATGTCGCGGCCGGCGCCGTCGCTGCTGCGACCAGGGCTGGGGGGGCGACCTGGATATCTTGGCTCGCGACATAACCTTGCTCGCCGCTGGCCAACTTCACTTTGCAATACCCAAAGGACGAGCGGATCAACGTGACGAGTGCATCTTTGGGCAGCTTTTTGTCCGGTCCATAATTTTGCTGGGGTCCGTACTGGTAAAACGGCGCGGAATCGGCCGTGATGGCGAAAAATTTTCCGCCATTCGCGGCAGTTGGTGCCGCTGGATTCGAATTGGCACACCCTTCATAGAGGACCCATGGCGCGACGGACGCAGAGAATAGACCGATGATTCTCCAATTCAGTTTCATGTTCGCCGAGGCTAGTAAAGCTTAGCCCGTTCCCTCGCCCCTTACCCTATTTTATTTGTAGGAGTAAATGAGGCAAAGGCTACTCTCTTCGCCCTCAACCAAGCCGACTGACACGTAGTATTGGCCGCTGCTGGTCGGCGAAAATCCGGCTCTGAAAGTATTGCCCGCGCTAATGGCAGCGATCACCGCAGCATTCGTGACACAACCAGTATTCGGCAGTGTTATTGATCTTGATCATCAACTTATATTTACCGAAAACTCGTCTTCGAGTCTCTCGGCCACTTACGACGGGGCAACACTTACACCCACCTTTGTTAGCACTGACGAATGGACATTACAGACGAACGTCCGTTCATTATTTGCATCCCGCAGTGTTGCATTAAATGGCGCGAGTTTGTCGGCGCATTCCAAATACTCGACACGTTGGTTTAGGTTGAAACCACTGCCGGCAATTCCGTAATTCCGCTGTTCGGCCAATTTTTGCTTTAAAAATGTCTCAGCTTCGGTTTTCTGTCTGAACGCCTGCCGATTGCGCCCTTTGGGAAATTTTGGCCATTGAACTTCGTAGAACGTTTTTCCCTCTATTGTGATTTCCCTTATTTTTGTCGCAGTGGTTCTCATACCCGTTGCGGAAGTGTCCGAATTGGCCGAAAACATCCGGTTCGGGTCAGCCGCACTGGGGAAGGGGCAGTGTGCGGGGATGGGGTGGGCGGTCCGAAAGCGGCTTGGCATTTGCCAAGTATTTGCCAAGTCCTCGACAGGAAGGGTGCCTGAGGAAAGGCCTTGGTGTGGCTAATTACGAGGGTAAAGTGGCCAAAAATGCCGATGTGGCGAAATGGCAGACGCAACGGACTTAAAATCCGTTGGGCCGAAAAGGCCCGTGCCGGTTCGAATCCGGCCATCGGCAAATCTCAAAAACTAGACAAAATTTACAGAATTAACTCAACTAAAGAAGATCTGGATCACCTAACTGAATTCAATTTTGTGACATTCTGTTAATTCTGCCCAAAGATGGAACACCCGCTTTTCATTCCAGTGATCCTCGGCACAGCGCGGAAGGGCCGGGAAAGCGAACACGCCGCGAAGTTCGTCTTCGAACAAACGAAAAAGCGCGCCGGCGTAGAAACGGAATTCATCGATGTGCGCACGCTCCCGATGAAACTCGATGATGCCGGCGAACAGATGAAGGACCCGAAATTCTCGGCGACGATCGAGCGCTGCGACGGTCTCATTATCGTCACACCCGAGTACAATCACAGTTTTCCCGGACTTCTGAAGCACGCGCTCGACATGAATTTGAAGGAATACATCCACAAAGCGGTCGGGATTTGCGGTGTTTCAGCTGGCGCTTTGGGCGGCGCCCGGGTAATCGAAACCCTACTGCCCGTCATGCGCGAGCTGGGGCTGGTGACGATTTTCGAAGACGTCAACTTCGGCCGAATCGGCTCTCTCTTCGATGAGCGCGGAAATTTGCTCGACGAAAACTTCGTCCGCCGCGTCGACACATTTCTGAACGAGCTAATCTGGATGTCGCGCGTGCTCCGCCACGGGCGTGAAAGCATTCCGCCCGTCTAAAACCTGTGGCTGAAGTCAGCCCAAAATTGCAAGTGAATGGAGCAACTGGGGCGAGCGACATGGCCGGTGAAGCCGCGAGGGTAGCGGTCGAACGCAGCGGGAGCTGCGGAGATACAAAACGTTGCCCCGATCTGATTAGGCGATTAGAGACCGTTACCCTCGGCACGCTGAGGTGGGACGTGTGTTTACAGCGGTCGTTCCGATGGTAGGTTTTCCGGCGCGGCCCCGCCTTCGCCAAGGCTTCGGCGTGGCAAGCGTGTTTTGAACGCGGAGGCAGCGTCGGCGGTCAATCCACCTTTGCCAACCAGCCTTCGCATACAGCTACGGCGTGTCGAGAGGCTACGGCGCGACAAAGCAGACTAACGGTTGCGATGCTGGCTTTTCGCACGAAATTTCGGCGTCGCTAATTAAATGGAGCAAAATCCGCCACCACCAACTTTTCCTTCACCCGATGAGCTGAAGGCGAAGATCACCGAGTTCATGAAACAGAACTTCGGCGATCGCGTTTCGGTCGCGGCCTTCCCCGCGCCGGAACCGGCTGAAGCCGAACCGGAGGAAAAAGCCGAGAAGATCGATAATCAGGAGTTCGAGTTCAATTTTCTGCCGCGCGATATCAAGGCGCACCTGGACCGGTTCGTGATCAAACAGGAGGAAGCGAAGAAGGTGCTCGCGATCGCGGTTTGTGATCATTACAACCACGCCAAATATCTGCGTCAGCTCGAGAAAGAAAATCCGAAGCAGGCGGAGCTGCTTGAGTACGCCAAACAAAATGTGATTTTGGTCGGACCGACCGGCGTCGGAAAGACCTACCTGATCAAACACATCGCCGATTTGATCAAGGTCCCGTTCGTGAAAGCGGATGCGACCAAGTTCAGCGAGACCGGTTACGTTGGCGGCGATGTGGAAGATTTGGTGCGCGAGCTGGTGCACAAAGCCGACGGCGACGTGAACCTGGCGCAGTTCGGGATCATTTACATTGACGAGATCGACAAGATAGCGTCCGCCGGAAATTTGATTGGACGCGATGTCAGCGGCCGCGGCGTTCAGACGACGTTGCTCAAGTTGATGGAAGAAACGGAAGTGCCGGTGCGGAGCATGAACGATTTGCAGGCGCAATTACAGGCCGCGTTTGAGTTTCAACGTAAAGGCAAAGCAAAACGGGAGACGATCAACACTCGTCACATTCTGTTCGTGGTCAGCGGCGCGTTTGAAAAATTGAAGGAACAAGTGGCCCGGCGGGTGCGTCAGGGACAGATCGGTTTCCGGGCCGATCCGGTGCAGGTAATGGACAACGAATTGTTTCAGCACGTGACTACGAAAGATTTCGTCGAGTACGGGTTCGAGCCGGAATTTATCGGACGTTTGCCGGTGCGCGTCGTCTGTCTCGATCTCGACGCGGACGATCTTTTCAAGATCATGAAATTTTCGGAAGGCAGTTTGCTACGCCAGTACGAGCGTGCGTTCCGCGCTTACGGGATCGACATCAGTTTCGATGACGACGCATTGCGCTTAATTGCCGAGGCCGCAGCCGCGGAGAAAACTGGCGCACGCGGGTTGCTCACCGTGTTCGAAAAACTTTTCCGCGATTACAAGTATTATCTGGCGGGCTCGGGTTTGAGTCAGTTGCGGGTCACGGCCGAGCTGGTGCGCGAGCCAAAACGCGTCCTCGATCGTCTCATGGCCGAGGGCGAGAAACAGGAAGCCAAAATGCTGGAGGCCGCGGCCCGCCAGTTTGCGGAGGCCTTTGGCAAGGAACACGGCCTTGAAATTGTTTTTGACGATTCGGCCTTGCGGCGTTTGGTGGAACGCGCCCAAAGCGAGCGGATGAATATGAACGATCTCTGTGCCCATCTGTTCAAAGATTACCAATTTGGGCTGAGCTTGGTGAAAAAGAACACCGGCCGGACAAAATTTGTCCTCGGGGCCGAGGCAGTTGACGCGCCGGACAGATGTTTAAGCGAGCTGGTGGTCCAGTCGTATTACCCGACCCCGAAAGCATTCGGGGAGGAAGCTCCGGCTACAGCCACTTCGAAAGCCTGATTTCCTTTCATGAAACGCCCGCTTTTAATCACTTTGATCATCGGAATTTTTGTCGTGGTCGGAGTCAGCGCGATGCACCTCAGCTCGCAAGTGGTCCGGTTTGAAGATCGGGTCGCGGATTATATTTCTTCCTACAACGCTGCTACGCACGTCGTGCCGAAGCAATGGCAATACTTGTTCATGTCGATCCTATCTTTCGGCGTTGCGGCGTTGACGGTCACAAGTTTGCGCCGCGGCCGGATAGGTTTGCTCGCAATCGGGCTGCTGATCGAGCTGGTCGCGGTTTCGTGGATTTGCTCGCTCTACCGGGTCTTCTTTCAACCGTTACCGTCCATGTTCGCGGTCGCAATCGCATTTATCGTGGCCGATCGCTATACCGCGATCTCGCAACGCGGTCGGGCCGTGACCGCGCGTGTATTTTTCAGCGATCGATTGTCGAAAGACCAGTTCCAGCGTGTGATCAACGGCGACATTGCCTTTGATCCGGAAGCGAAAACTTACGAAACGACGGTGGTTGTTTGCGACGTCGCGAACAAATACGATCTGGCGGAAGATTTTGAGCCGCCGGTGTTCGGAAAAATCACGGAAGAGTTTATCCGCCGGGCGACCGACGCTTTCATGCAAGCGGGTGCTTATATTCAAACCGCTGATGCCGAGGGCGTGGTCGCGCTCTTTGGTTTTCCGGAAATAGATGCGCACCATGGCGATAAAGCTGTGCGGGTGGCGCTGAACGTGGTCGAACAATTCCGCCAATCCCAACTGGCCAATGGCGAAGCGAAATGCGACGTGCACCTCGGGGTGAGCTCGGGCACGATGGTGGTCGCGCCGGTCCAGAATGGCGAGCGGGCGGGATTGATCACGGGCGGTGAACCGGTTGAATTGGCGCGGCGCTTTTGCGTGGCAAACCGCTTTTATGGTTCGCGGGTCTTGATCGGACCGCGCACTTTTGAGCTGGCAAGCAGATACGTGGTCGCGCGTCCAATTGACTTTCTCAGCGGCGTGAATTCGCGCGAGCGACACGAAATTTACGAACCGCTCTGGCCGGCGGCGGAGGCCAAGCCGGAACAGTTGGCGCGGCGCGATTGTTTCTGGAACGGCGTCGTGTTTTACCGCGAGAAGCGATGGGCCGAGGCGTATTCGGAGTTTCAAAAGGCGCGCGGGCCGAACGAGGAAGACGACGCGCCGCTACAGTTATATCTCCGCCGCCTCGAGCCGCTGGCGCTGAATCTGGCCGAAATGCCGACGAGGCAGGCGTAAGCCGAGCGCGGGTCCGAGCCGGACTGGCGGTATGAGAAAAACGGAATATCCACCCGCGCTCCGCGATTTGGTCGCGCAACTTCGGCAAATGCCCGGAGTCGGTCCGCGCTCGGCCGAACGGATTGCTCTCTGGATTGTGCAAGCGCGCGGCGATCAGCCCGAACAAATTACCCGCGCGATTTGCGAAACCCGGCGCGGAATTCACCCATGCAAGCTTTGCGGCTATTTCACCACTGACGAACTCTGCGATATCTGCTCCGATTCTTCGCGCGCTACGGAGTTACTATGCGTGGTTGAGCAACCGACCGATATTTTGCCCCTCGAAAAAACCGGCGTTTTTCGCGGGCGCTATCATTCGTTAGGCGGACGCATCTCGCCGTTGGATCATATCGGTCCGGAAGATTTGCGGATCAAAGAGCTGCTCGAGCGGGTCGAGAAAGAAAAATTTAGCGAAATCATTTTCGCGCTCGCCGTCGATGTCGAAGGCGAAGCGACGACCAATTACCTGGTCGATCTTCTAAAAGACAAATTACTCACACTCACGCGCATTGCGCGCGGGCTTCCCGCGGGCGCGGGGTTGGAATCGGCCGACGAATTAACACTGCAGCAAGCATTGTCGGGACGGACAAAGTTGTAGTGGCCGGTCCGAGCTCTCCGCGGCGAGTCTTCGACCGGAGTGGCATTGTCCCCGGCGGGAGACCAAGTCCACTGCCGCTGAGGGCAGCGGTCTCCACAACATCGGCTACAATGCCGATCTTAGCGAGCGTCCCCTTTGGGGAACATGACCTTCTCCGGCGCAGCGTTGAGACCAGCGAGTAGTTTTGGAATCAACCGGCTTTTTACGGGTCCCGCCTCACGGGGCGCCACCAAATAGCGCACGATTGCGTCGATCCAGGTCATTTCGTCGACCCGAAAGATTACGCGCGGATGTTCGCGCACTTCGAGTTCGTCCACTGGCGTGCGGGCCAGCAAATCGCGGTAGACCGAAACACGCTCCATCATTTCCTTTCCGATTTCTTCGGTGACGATGCGCTGCATTGTCTCGGCGACGAATTTCAAATCGCTCTGATACGCGACTTGAAATTTAATTTCATTCCAAATGTAGGGAAAAAGCGGCCAGGAATAATTCCAAACGATCTCATTAAGCACTTTTTCGTTCGGGAACCGGATAACACGGCCGCTCGGATGGTCACCGGAAATGTACTGACCGCCAAATTCCCAGAGCGTGGTGTCGAGATATCCGACGTCGATGACGTCACCGGTGGCATCGCCGATTTTAATTCGATCGCCGACTCGGAAAGGTCGGCGCACCAGAATGTAAATCCAGGCGATGAAGCTTTTCATCGGTGTTTGCACGGCGAGGCCAACAATGATCGAGCCGATGCCGAGCGCGGTGAGAGCGCCGTACCAATTGACGAACACGACTGAGATGACAATGACTGCAATTAACAGTCCCGCGACGAGAAGCAGAATCCGCCGCAGCGTGAAACGTGTGACCGTATCTTCGATCCGTCCGATGGCGTAAACCCGCACCGCTTTCGCGGTCGCGAGAACGATAACGACGAGCGCGAAGCCTCGGAGAAAGCGCCGGCCCAGATCGACCTCCGATTGGATCAGCGGAAGCAATTTGGTGCCGATAAGGTAGTAAAGGATGGCGCAACCGAGCAGCAGCAACCCGTGAGTGACAAACCAAAATTTGTCGGTCGTTGCAGCTTTGACTTTCTTGGCCGGTTCCTTCTTTCCGGCTCGTTCCAGTTCCTTGCGAACCTCCGGCTTCTTGGAAATTTCTTCGGCGGTTTCCGTTTCAGGCATCAACTATTGAATCGCAGGCGCGCATCTGTTTGAGCGCCACGATGATGCCGAGCAAACGTGACTCTGAAGAAGCGGCGGTGATCGCGAATTTTTACTGCCAGTCCGGCTCGGACCGTTAGGCCGTTTCCAGCCAGGCGCGCAGAACTTCGGCAACGCTCCAGGCTTGTGCAATGCAGCCACCAGCCATGTGAGGTTCGCTCGCGTCAAACACTTCGCTGATCGTTCCGACGCCGTTGTCGCTTAAATGCACCGGAAAAGTCTCGAGAAATTTACGGCCAGCGGCCCGGTCGTGCGGATGAACTTTCAACCAGGCGTCGATGAATGGACCGATTAGCCAGGCCCAAACCGTGCCTTGATGATACGCGCCATCGCGCGAGCGTAGATCGCCGCCGTAAATTGGTTTGTAATTTGGATCGTCGGGCGAGAGCGTGCGCAGGCCGACCGGTGTGACCAATTTTTTTTCCACGACGTCGAGCACCGAACGCCAATGTTTTGGATCGAGCGCCGGATGATCGAGCGAGACGGCGAACAATTGATTCGGCCGGCATGAGGAATCGTTGCTTGAACTGCCGTCAACATCGACAACGTCGTAAAGATAACCGCCCGTTTCGAACCAAAAGCGATTATTGAACGAAACGCGCGCGCGTTCGGCGTGCTCATCGTATCGCTGCGCGGAAGCGTCATCGCCATGTTCGCGCAACCAATTGGCCAGTAACCGGAGCGCATTGTACCAAAGCGCATTGATCTCGACTGCTTTGCCGCGGCGGGGAGTCACGACCCAATCCCCCATCTTGGCATCCATCCAGGTGAGCTGGTAGCCCTCCTCGCCTTGCACGAGCAAGCCGTCGCTTGGATCGGCGTGAATGTTGAAGCGCGTGCCGCGCAAATGATGTTCGGCGATGTCGACCAAGATAGGCAAAAGAAGTTGCAGCGTGGTGTGATCGGCAGTGCGCTCAAGGTAACGGCCGAGAGCGTGAAAGAACCAAAGTGTTGCGTCCGCGGTATTGTATCGGCCTTCCTTGGCGCCATCGGGAAACATGTTCGGAATCAAACCGTCGCGGACGTAATGGGCGAAGGTGCGCAAGATGTAACCAGCCTCGAGCAATCGACCTGTGATCAAGGTCAGGCCTTCCAGACTGATCATCGTGTCGCGTCCCCAATCCGTGAACCAGTGATATCCGGCGATCACGGTGCGGACTTCATCGCCCGCGGCGTGCGCGCGTGCGGCCTCTTCAAATCGCCCAGCCGGCGTAATGACAAATTGGTCTGCGGCAAAAACCAGCTCCGCCGGAAACCTTTGGCGCGCTTTCGGAATCGCACCATGAAGCAATCGGGCGCGGCGCTCGCGTTCGGCCGCGAGAACGTCCCCCGGACCTAAGACGCTGATGATGTCCCACGACTCGGTTGAGCCAACCAATGTCGCCGTGGTTCGCTCGGTCAGATCGACGCGAAAGTATCCCGGGCTCCAAAGCTCGCCTTCGTAGGAGTAACCACGTTGCTGCTCAATGCGATAAACAACTTGAGGAATTTTCGCTGGAGCAATGGTGAACGCGGCTTCCCGGCCATGCAGTTGCATCCGCAGCGGTGGCAGCTTTCGGCGCGCCGCGGTGATCTCGTAACGACCATCAACGGCCGTGAGTTTGTAAGGCGCGCCCAACTCCGAATCGACTGGCGCTTCATGGTGTCGAAAATGAAAAGCAGGGCGTAATTCGAGTCGTGGCGGCGTTCCTTTCGAGATCACCTGGTAGCTCACATGAACTGTGTTCTGCAAATGAGGCAGCAACACCCGCTTCTCGACCACGACCTCGCGGACATGATAAGTCCAGACGGGAAGTCCATCCTCGAGGCGGAACTCAGTTAAGTAGTCAGCGCCTTTTAGATCAAGCTGTCCGCCGGCGCGCTCTTCCGCTCCGAGAGAAACCACATCATCGCTACTGAAGCGAAGAAATTCCGATACGTGACTCCACATTACGATGCGTCCGAGAGGTCCCGGCAAGGCCGCAATGAGCAATCCATGATAACGACGCGTAACGGCGCCGGAAACCGTGCCGGAGGCATAACCGCCGAGTCCGTTGGTCACGAGCCATTCGCGGGTAAGCAAGAGTTCGCGCGACATTTGCGCGCCGTCCCACGGCATCGAACGAATGACGGGCCGGATTGTTTCAAATTGCTTGTTCATCAATCTTGGTGCCGATGGAAAAATCGCTCAGCCCCATTTTCGTGGCTTCGGTTGCTTCCTCGGTTTTTTCTCTGGGACTAATCGTAACGCCACAGTCGCTTCCGCCGGTATGGTCCAATTATCTTGCGTTGCTACGGTCGCGGTTCCGGAGCCGCCGTAACGCGCCGATTCGCTCGACCAAATGGTTTCCCATTCCAAACCGAGCGGCGGTGCGAGCAACGGCTCGGGAAGCGGCTTTAGTTCGCGGCGTTCGCCAAAGTTGACCACCAGAAGTCGATCGTCGCGGTTGTCCTCGCTGAAGTAACGCAGGACGAAACTTGCCGGTCCAAGCACCGCGCCGTCCACACCATTCGGTTTCTGTTCGCGAAAACGCGAGTCCTCGCGGCGCAGCCGCAAAAGATCGACATGCAAATCGTAAAGCTCCTGGTTTTTTTGGCGCTCGCTAAAATCAAGCTTGCAACTGACAAACGACGTCGGATCGGAGGGTACTGGTAAACGTTCCTGCACTTCCTTCGTGGCCAGGGACGGGAACTGCGCCAGAAATCCGAAACGCCCTTTACGAATTGCCTCGCGCATCGGACCATCGCCCACATCGGTGAAAAAGATAAATGGGGTGGAAGCGCCGAATTCCTGGCCTTGAAACAGTAGCGGCGTCCAGGGCCCGAGCAGGAGCAGAGCAGTCATCGCGCGATAACGGCCGGGTGAACTTTGAAATCGCAGGCGTTCACCCGCCGCCGTATTCGAAACTTGATCGTGGTTCTCAATGAAGGCGACAAATGCGTGCGGGGGAGAACCGAAAGCCGGGGTGCCGCGCGGTGCTTCCTGCCAGAAATAGGGTTGTCCTTGAAACAAATAACCGTACTTGGCTGCGGAAATAAATTCCTGCGGCGTGCCGAGAAAATCGCTGTAGTACGCTTCCCGTCTTCCGGTCAGGGCGACGACGGCGCTATGATGGAAATCGTCGTTCCAAACCGCATCGAGATCGTCGCCGCCTTCGCTGCGCGGCCGTACGAGTTTGGCGACCTGCCGCTCGTTTTCGGCGATTAAAATGATCGAGCGTGGAGCGGCAGTTTTGCGGGCGGCCCGGCCAACCGCGCCGATGATGTATTCATCCGATTTATCATGGACCGCGTCGGTGGCATCGAAGCGGAAGCCATCGAAGTGGAATTCCTCGATCCAGTAACGGCCGTTGGTGATGTAAAATTCCCGGACCGGCGCCGAGTTCGGGCCATCGAAATTAATTGAATCGCCCCAGTCGGTTTCCTGTTCGCGGATGAGATAATCGTCCGAATAAACCGCGAGATAATTTCCATCCGGCCCGAAATGGTTATAGACGACGTCGAGAATAACAGCCAAGCCTAACGAGTGCGCGCGGTCGACAAATTGGCGCAGATCGTCCGGCGTTCCGTAGAGGTGAAATGGCGCGAAAAGATCAACTCCATCATAGCCCCATCCGAAATTTCCCGGGAAATCGGCGATCGGCATCATCTCAACGACAGTGATGCCGATTCGTGCCAGCTCGGCCAGTTGTTCCGACGCCGCGCGCCACGTTCCCTCTTTCGTAAAAGTACCGACGTGCATTTCGTAAATAATCTCGGCTTTCATTTGCACGCCGCGCCATTTTGAATCGGTCCACTTGAACTGAGTGGGATCGACCACGCACGAGGAGCCGTGTGGGCCGTGTGGTTGAAATCGCGACGCCGGATCGGGGTGAAAATGCTCGGCTTTGTTTACGCGAAAACGGTAGAGCGCTCCGGCGCCAGCATTTGCGGCGCCCGAAAAATAACCGCCATCTTCGCGAAGTAGCGGATGAAACGTCCGCTCCGCATCTTTTTTCGCGCTTTCTTCCAAGACAAGATCGACATCCTGAGCTTTCGGCGCCCAGACACGGAAATGCGTTTGAGTTGGGCCGATTAATTCGGCCCCGATCGGATATCGGCGGGAAGTCGCGCGCTCCATGGCTGGACCCTACACAAAAATCGCCGGACGCGCAGTGAGAGCTTGATCAAATTTTATCAAACCGTTCAAATCGTCGCGGTGAACGGAAGCGCCGCCAAGATCGAGATTTTCCAGCCGCTCGACGAAGCATTTGAGCTGATGAAGAAAATTCTCTTTCAGCCGTTCGATTTGAAAAAATGGTTGGTC
>QHRF01000127.1 GCA_003220055.1 Verrucomicrobiota bacterium
GCACCCGGCGCGGCTGCTTTTAGAGTTTGTAGCCATGCCTTCGTTTGTGCTGGCATCCAGTTCACCAAGGCGGGCTGCGTTGCTGTTCGACAGTGGATTTGAATTCGAAACGGTTTCGCCGCGCGTCGCCGAACTATTCGATGTCGGTCTGACGCTACGCGAGCTCACGCTTTGGAATGCCATTCGCAAAGGAATGTCAGTCGCACAAACGCATCCCGATGCCGTCGTGCTCGCAGCCGACACGCTCGTTGCGCTGGAGAATCAAATCATCGGCAAGCCGGTGGATTTGAACGAGGCCGCGCAGATGCTCCGGCGTTTGAGCGGGCGAACCCACGAGGTTTCTTCGGCCGTTCTAATTTATCATCAGACATCGGGGAAAATGGCAGTTTTTCATGACATTTCGCGTGTCCGTTTTCACCGCGTGAGCGACGCAACGATCAAAAAGTACCTGGCGAAAATCGATCCGCTAGACAAGGCAGGTGCTTACGCCGCGCAGGGAAACGGCGCAGAAATCATCGCGAAAATCGAAGGCTCATTCACAAACGTCGTCGGCCTGCCGATGGAAAAAACAATCACCACGCTCGCTAAATTCGGAATACGGCCAAGAGACGCCTAACGTCTGGTTCAGCGATTCGTTACGCCGCCAGCCGAAATCAGGAGGCGAGCAACTGTTAAAACGAACACTAAAATTGGAATTACGAGACTGAGACCGTTCAACAAGAACCCCGCCGTAGCCAATTTCCCCGCTGATGTTGGTCTACGTCTGACGCTGAGTGCTGCGAAGAACCCAGAAGTCGCGAGCACAAAAACGATCAATCCAAAGAACGGCAACCCCCAAATAATATCGCTGCCACCTTTACCGAATGGAGGCATTTCCATGAGCGACATGAAAACCAGAACTTCAGTTCCGAGCGCAACGACTGCTGTAATTAAGGAGAAGTACGTCAAATGATATGTTCGCGATTATCGGAGCGGAGCCGGATTGTTTTCGTCTGCAGATTATGTCGGGCTCGAATGAAACGGACCGTCTTGCTCTTCGCTCGCATCAGGATTGAATGCGTTACTGCTGTGACGCCACCGTGCGCGCGGATTCCGCGCAGCAGCGCGCTGTCGCTGATCCCGGTCGCGCAGAAAATAATGTTTTGCCCGATTGCCAAATCGTCCGCCGAATAGACTCGGTCGAGATCCTTTTCGTAGCCGTCGGCGATTAATTTTTTTCGCTCCTTCTCATCGCGCGGCCACATTTTGCACTGCATGTCGCCGCCGAGACATTTGATTCCCGCCGCTGCCAGCACCGCTTCCGGCGAACCGCCGATGCCCATGTAAAGATCCACGTCCGAGTCGGACAACGACGGTGCGATGGCTGCCGCGATGTCGCCATCGCCGATCATGCGCAATGACGCGCCAGCCGCGCGAATTTGTTCGACAATTTCCTTGTGGCGCGGCCTGTCGAGCATCATCACCGCGACATCCTGGACGCGCTTGTCCACCGCGCGCGCCACGATCCCCAGCACCTCGGCGATCGGCATCTCGAGGTGGAGCGAATCGCCGCGTTTCTTCATGTATTCGATTACCCGCGGCCCATAAGCCAGCTTCGACATGTAAAACGAAGGCACATCGCGCAGCGCCACCTTCACGCCTTTCTCGGGACTGGCCGCGGCGATGCAACTGATGGAGTTTGGCGCGCCCTTGGAAATGTTGGTCGTCCCGTCGATCGGATCGATGGCGATATCAAACTGCGGCGAACCGGGGACCCAAGTGCCGAGTTGTTCGCCTTTGAAAATGCCCGGCGCCTCGTCCTTGATGCCTTCGCCGATCACGACCTCACCGCAGATGTTCATTAGATCGAACATGCCGCGTATGGCGTCGGAGGCAGCTGCGTCAGCAGCTTCCTTGTCGCCGCGCCCGAGCCAGCGCAACGAATTGAGCGCGGCCGCTTCGGTCGCGCGCACAAAATCGAACTCAACGATGCGTTCGATGTCCTGATAATCTTGTTTTGGCAGTCGCAGAGCCACGGAGCGTCAATTTTCACGCATCTCTCGCGCGATGACAAGGAGAACACCGCCCGGGACACTACAGGCTTGATTTTGTCGCGAGTTTTTACTTCGATTGCAGTGTGTCTGCCGATGATGAAGGGACTTCATTGGGTGCGACGGGCTTGAGGGCCCCAAATGGGGCAGTCGCCTTCGCCACGACGCACTGGAGCGTCGTGCTGGAGGCGCAAGGCGACTCACCTGCGGCACAGGAAGCGCTCGAAAAACTTTGTCGCACCTATTGGCGACCGATTTATGGCTTTCTGCGGCGACAAGGTTTTGGGCAACAAGAGGCCGAGGATCTGACCCAGGGTTTTTTTGCGCTATTCTTGGAGCGCAGAGACCTCAGTGCTGTCCGCAAGGAAAAGGGGCGACTGCGTTCTTATCTGCTCTCGGCCCTGAAGCACTTTCTTGCTGACGAACGGCGCCGCGCGATGGCGATCAAACGCGGAAAAGGAGAGCGGCTCATTCCGTTGGAAGCACTACGTTCCGACGAGTGGATGGATATGGAGCCAGCCGACCCGCTTACCGCAGAGCGGATTTACGAACGCCGCTGGGCTGCGACAGTGCTGGACCACGCTCTCAACCTCTTGAAGGATGAATACGCAGCAGCAGCTAACGCCGCGTTGTTTGATTCGCTAACGCAATTGCTAACAGATGAACCGGGAGCGCCGTCGCGCGCGGAAATTGCCGCGCAATTTGGCATGACCGAAAATGCCATCGCGCAAGCGTTTCACCGATTTCGGCAGCGCTATCAAAAGTTATTGCGGCAGGAAATTGCTCACACGGTCGCTACTCCCGGTGACGTCGACGACGAGCTGCGCCAACTGATCGCGGTGCTCCGGGCGTAATATCTGCCAAAATTTTACGCAGTACAAAAGGGAGACTGCTCGAGTGAATCTGCGGCTATGATCAAAGTCATTAGAGTCTGTCGAAAGTGCGGCGCGAAAATCTTTTCCGATGCGCCGAGAGGGCTTTGCACGGCGTGCGCGCTGGAAACAGCGCTCGGGATCTTTGCGGATTCTGTAGCCGCTGGCGACTTGTCCGCCGTAGCCTCGGCGAAGGCGGATGGCGGCGGCTCTGCTGAAAACGTTCAAACCAATAATGCGNNNGAAATCGGGCGCGGCGGTCAGGGCGTCGTATTTCGTGCCCGGCAAAAAAGTCTCAACCGCACAGTCGCGTTAAAGATCATTGGTCTTGGCCAGTGGGCGAGCAAAGCGCACGTCAAGCGTTTTCGTTTGGAAGCGGAAGCTGCCGCGAGGCTCGACCATCCATGCATCGTCCCCATCTACGAGGTGGGCGAGCGTGATGGCTGCTGTTATTTCAGCATGAAATTTGTCGAAGGCGGTCAGCTCGACGAAGCCGTCAGACGTACACCGATGCCGATGCGACAGGCGGCCGAACTGATGGCAAAGGTGGCGCGCACCGTGCATTACGCGCATGAACACGGCATCCTGCATCGAGACATCAAACCGGGAAACATTCTGCTCGACGCAAACGGTGAACCGCATCTGACCGATTTCGGCCTTGCGCGATTGCTCGAATCAGAGAGCACGGTCACGCGCACGCTGGAAGTGCTGGGCACACCCAGTTACATGGCCCCTGAGCAGGCGTTGGGAGAGAACGCGGCTGTCAGCAAGGCCACAGATATCTATGGACTTGGCGCAGTGCTTTACAAATTGCTCACTGGGCAGCCGCCTTTTGCCGGTGGAACAACCTACGAGACAATCAAATTACTGCTCGACACTGAGCCGCGGCAGCCGCGCCTGCTGAATCCGAAAATAGACCGCGACCTCTCGACAATTTGTCTGAAGTGCCTCCAGAAAGATTCAAAGCGTCGCTATCCTTCTGCGCTCGCGCTCGCCGAAGATCTCGAGCGCTGGCTAAGGCATGAACCGATTCAGGCTCGCCGCACCGGAATTTTTACCCGAGGACGCAAGTGGGTGCGACGCAAGCCAGCTGTTGCTGCGTTGATTGCGTCGTTGGTTGCTTTGGCAGCGGCTTCCGCTTCGCGGCGAAAACGTTTCAGGTGCGCTTTGCTCGCCCACTGGCCAAGGCTAATGACTTTTAATGCGACGGTGCGATTGAGACTCTTTTGCCGCGCTCGAAATACCACGCCCTGACCGCCGCGACCGATTTCTTCCAGTAACTCGTAATCGCCAAATTCTCCCAGCAGCTCGGCAGCGCGCGCCGATCAGGTGCGGGTCAATGTCCAGTTGATTAACGCGCAAACCGATTCCCACCTCTGGGCAGACACCTATGATCGCAAGTTAACGGATCTTTTTGCGGTTGAAACCGAGATCGCCACTAAAATTGCCGACACGCTTCAAGCCAAACTCACCGGTTCAGAGAAGCAAGCAATCGCCGCGCGCCCAACTGAAAACAGCGAGGCACACGAACTGTATTTGCGCGGTCGCTTTTATTGGAACAAAGGGCTTGGGCCCGAGTTCGACAAGAGTCGCCAATATTATCAGCAGGCAGTTGAATTGGATCCGAACTACGCGTTGGCCTACGTGGGCTTGGCCGATTTCTACGGCTTCGCGTTCGCCGTGGGCTTACTACCGCCAGAGGAGAAATGGGCGAAAATGGAAGAATACATGGCCAACAAGGCGTTGGAGTTGGACCCAACGCTTGGGGAAGCTTACAACCCGCTGGCGGCAGCCAAGCTCTATTACCACCGGGATTGGCCTGCCGCGGAACGCGATTTCCGGCGCGGTCTTGAATTGAGCCCAAACTTTGCCGAAATGCATGCCCACTACTCAATCTGTTTGCTTCTCTTCAGTCGCAACCAGGAAGCTTTCGCCGAGATGCAGCGGGCGCTTAACCCCGATCCACTTTCACCACGGTTCGGGTTCTGGTTAGGATGGCTCCACTTTTTTACGCGCCAATACGACGCTGCCCTCAAGCAATTTGGAAAGACACTCGAGCTCGATTCGAATTTACCCATCCTTCATGAGTACCTCGGGTATACCTATGAAAAGAAACAGATGCACAAGGAAGCCATCGCAGAATGGAGTAAAGGTTTGCGTTTAATCGGAGCAGATGAAGATGCATCGCTACTCGAACGAACCTACACCGAGTCCGGGTTCGATGCCGCCTTGCGTGCCCTGGCGCAAAAGCGGCTGGAAACGTTCAAGGAGAAAACTGGGCGCGGCGAATACGTTCCAGCTCACGAGTACGTCGTAGCCTACATGCGGCTGGACGACAAGGAACAAGCATTCGCCTGGCTCGCAAAGGCTTTCGCGGAGCGAAATCGTTTCGCGTTCGAAATAACGGTCAATCCTATCTTTGACTCGCTTCGGAGCGATCCGCGTTTCGAAAAAATCGTCACCTCCCTCGCGCCGAAGTAAAGTGTACCACGGATCGCACAGATAACACGGACGCTAGGGCGCGACTGCCAGAAGGGTTTTAACAGAAGGCAAGGAAGACAACAAAGCCCGCTCTTCCGCGGTTAGGCTGGCTGCAATTTCGACTCGTTCTGAATCACGATGGTCGGATTCGAATTCTGCGCGGGAACCGCCAAGCCCTGATCGCGCAGCATCCGCACGTGATCTGCCATCCCCGAACGCGCCCTGTAAAGACAATCCTCGATCGAGTGACCGATGCCGGTGAATCCTCGCGATGATAGCAGGATCGCAGAAACGCCGGCAAGCTATGGGATCGCTTGCGCATGAATCCCGCCGCTTCGAAAATATCGTCGCCTCTGTCGCTCCCAAAGAGAGACACTAATTACACGAATTGTCACGAATCACAGCAAGTGCGGTTTG
>QHRF01000083.1 GCA_003220055.1 Verrucomicrobiota bacterium
TTATCCGCGGCGGCGCGATTGGCGACTTCATTCTCACTCTCCCTGCGCTCGCAGCGTTGCGCGAAGCGTATCCGAATGCGCAGATCGAAATTCTTGGCTACAAACACATCGCGGCGCTGGCTGAGAACCGCTTTTATGCCCAACGCGTCTGCTCGATTGAATCGGGGCTGCTCTCGAGATTCTTTGCCAAAGATGCAGACTTTCCGGCTGAACTCATGAGATATTTCGCCGAGTTCGATCTTATCGTCAGCTACCTCTACGACCCCGACCAAATTTTCGAAACGAATCTGCGGCGCAGCGGCGCCCAGGAAGTTGTCTGCGGCCCGGCGAAGATCGGAAATTCTTCACACGCGGCGCGGCAATTGGCGCAGCCGGTCGAACAGCTCGGTCTGTCAATTTCCAACTTTGCCCCGAAACTTTATCCTTCCAGCGAAGATCGACATCGTGCCCGGGAACTTTTCGCCGGATTGGCGGCTCCGGTCGTGGCGTTTCATCCCGGAAGCGGCAGCGAGAAGAAGAACTGGTCGCTGCAAAACTGGATTGAGCTTGGAAATCATTTACTCGGAAATTTCGATGGTTCGCTTCTGATCGTTTCCGGTGAAGCCGACGAAGATCAAACTCGGCAGCTCGAATCGATCTGGCAAAATCCAAGGGTTCGGTTCGCGAAACATTTGCCGTTGCCCGATCTGCCGGCTTTGCTGCAGAGAACGATCTTTGTCGGGCACGACAGCGGCATCTCCCATTTGGCCGCGGCCACTGGCGCAAAATGCATTTTGCTGTTCGGCCCGACCGACCCGTCCGTCTGGGCTCCGCTGAATGAAAACGCGCGAGTCATCCGCGCGCCGGACAGAGATCTATGCCGTCTCGATGTCGATCTTGTGCGCGCCGCGCTCGATCAGGAACTGATGCGCATTGGCATCAGCACATAAAGAAACGGTGTCTGGATTTTCAAAACCCCCGGACTCATCTCGTCGATCAGATCGAGAAAAACTTCGTCCTCGGTCAGATTGCGCAATGGCGCCATTAAGAATTCCGGATTGAAGGCGATCGAAAAATCGCGGCCCTTGTATTGCACCGGGAGTGATTCCTTAGCTTCGCCGACTTCCGGAGTGTTGGCCGTGATGTCGATGTTGTTCTTGGCAAAATTGAGCTTGATCGAATTCGATTTTTCGCTCGCCAAAAGCGACACGCGCCGCAGCGAATTCAAAAAGGTCTCGCGCTCGAGGGTGATACGCTCCTTGGCTTCAGCCGGAATGACCTGTTTGTAATTCGGGTAATTGCCTTCGATCAGCTTTGAGACCAACAGCGTCTTGTTTAAATCGAAAGCGATCTGGCCATTGGACACGCTTACCTTGACATCGTCATCATCGGTCAGTAACCGCTGCAATTCGGTCACGGCTTTGGTCGGAACAATGATGTCGGCTTCCTGGCTCCGCGGAATTTCCAATTCGATATCGACCATGGCCAGCCGCCGCCCATCCGTGGCCACGAGTGTGAGCTTGTTCTCCTTCATGCTGAACAGGAGTCCGTTCAGCACGTAGCGAGTTTCGTCGCTCGAGATCGCGTAGGACGTTTTTCGCAAACCATCACGCAAATCTTTCTGACGGATCGTGACCACTTTGGCATCTTCGAACTTCGGAAGCGGTGGAAATTCTTCTTCCGGCAATCCGAGAATCTTGAAGAAACTTTGTCCGCTCCGAATCGAAGCGGCATTTTTTCCATCGACATCGATCTGGATTTCACTCGAAGGCAGCTCACGGACGATGTTGAAAAGCCGACGTGCCGGCAGGGTGGTAGCGCCCTCCTTTTCCACTTCTGCTTCAAAACTTCCGCGAACGCCGACATCGAGATCCGTGGTCGTGAGATGCACTTCGCCGTCGGTGGCTTGGAGCAAGACGTTGGAAAGAATCGGCAGCGTCGTGCGCGTGCTGACGACATTTTGGACCTGTTGCAGACCTTCGAGCAGCTTTTCTTTGGTGACGCTAAACTTCATGAGGGCGATTCTGCCTAAGATGTTAGGCGTGCGATCTTATTCAGCAACCGTAATCTCACAGCGCAATTAGCGTTGCAACGCACTGTCGATAAACGAAATCGTCTGCCGAATGCTGTCCTGTTCTTTCATCCGCCTTTTCACCAACTTACACGCGTGCAGGACGGTGCCGTGATCGCGCCCGCCGAACGCATCGCCGATTTCGTTGAGCGAAGATTTGGTTAATTCGCGAGCCAGATACATCGCCACCTGCCGCGGGAACGCGATGCTGGCCGGCCGGCGTTTGCTCGTCATGTCCGCCAATCGCACATCAAAATGCTCGGCCACGCGCCGCTGAATTTGCTCGATCGTGATCGAAGTGCGCGCCTCCTCCTGCAAAATGTCTTTGAGCAGGTGCTCGATCACTTCACCGGTGAGTTGTTTGCCGCTGAGCGACGCGAACGAGGCGACACGCATTAGCGCGCCCTCCAATCGACGCACATTGCTCCGAATTCGATTCGCTAAAAACTCGAAGGTCTCATCCGGCAGCTTGATCTGCATGCCACGCGCTTTTTTGCGAAGAATCGCAAGTCGCGTCTCAATCGCAGGGGGCTGCAGCTCGGCGGTCAGGCCCCATTCAAAACGCGAGACGAGCCGATGCTCGAGATTGGCGATCTCCGATGCCGGCCGGTCACTCGAAAGCACGATCTGTTTATGTCCGTCGAAAAGCGTATTGAACGTGTGAAAAAATTCCTCCTGCGAACGTTCCTTGCCGCCCAGAAATTGAATGTCGTCAATGCACAGCAGATCGGCCTGGCGGTAGCGTTTACGGAATTTGACCAGGTTGTTGTGCTGAATCGCGTCGATGAATTCGTTGATGAAAAGCTCGCTCGAAAGATAAATCACCTTCACGTTTTTCTTTTTCGCGAGCACGTACTGGCCTATCGCCTGCATCAGGTGCGTTTTGCCCAGGCCGACGCCGCCGTAAATAAAAAGCGGGTTATAAGTGCGCGCGGGCGACTGCGCGACCGCGAGACTGGCCGCGTGCGCGATTTCATTGTTCGGTCCGATCACAAACGATTCAAATGTGTTGCGCGGATTGAGTCCAAGCGAACTGCCGCTCGCCGGTTTGGTTTCGCGGCCGGATTCGGTTTGTTTTGCGAGACTGATGGCTTCGATTTCTTCAACCGGCGATTCGGAGGAAATGAATTTAATTCCGCGCGGTTCGCCCAATGCCGTCAGCACGGCCGCCTGAAGCGCCGTCATGTGGTTACTCTCAATCCAATATTGGTAGATGTTGTTCGGTACGCGAAAACTCAGCGTCTTGTCGGTGGCGCCGACTAATTCGACCGCCGAGAACCAACGCTTGAAAGTGTCCGGGCTAACCTGGGGTTTTAGCGCGGCCGATAACTTTTGCCAAAGCTGGTTACATTTCTCGTCCATAGGGGACTTGTTAACAGTGTTACACAATCGCCATACAGGCGGCTGCACGAGGAACTTCGTGCTTCCGATGAAGGCGAGGCTTCCAGAACCCCGCCGGCATCTGAAGCATTAAAAACTGCAAAAACGGGGAAAAATCACTAAAATACGAGGGGAAAGGGGCACTCAGCTTCCGGGCAATGAAACGTTGCGAACCAGGGTCAACATCTCCTTTATGTTCTCGATTTAACAGGGTTAAGGGCTTACTCATTCTCGGGAATTAATCTTTCTCAGACATGTTCACATCTTATTCACACGTGCCTTCCTTTCCTCCCTGCCGCTGGCTTGAGATTAGAAATCAGTTCCGATAGCGACAAGAAAAAATCTGAACTTTATTTTTCTTTTTCGGTCAAAAAAATCTTGACTGAAAAACCAAAACGAGCGTGTCCCTAGGCAACGAAAATCTCACGAAGCGCACACACCTGATCGCATTCTCGAGCGCGGACATTTTCTTTGCTTCAGCACGTTGTTAATGTCTGCTTGCGCCTTTGATTCAACATGTCGCGCGTTCTGATTGCATCCGTTCTGCTGCTCTTCGTCGTTTCAACAACGCGCGGGGCTGAAGAACTGTTGCCCCCTTTTGGATTTCGCTGGAACGATCCGATGTCGCGCGTCGATGCTGTGCTCAAGGGCGCGAAAGCGACGATTATTTCGCGCGAGAAAAAAGAAAACCGCGAACTCTGGACGGTGGAGGGCTTGGTCCATCCCGGATTGAAGCGAACACTCTTTACTTTTAAAAGCGGCGCCTTATTCGGCGTCGAATTGCAATACGAATATCCCGATTGGTCGATTGAACGTTACAACGAGCGTATGGGCGAGATCCGTCGCTACTTTGACGCCAAGTACGGCACCGGAAAATTAGTCTCCCGGACTCGCGACACCGATTCCGATGTCATCCAGACGCTTGTCGGGTATCAATGGACCATCGGCGCGACCATGCTCGAACTGTTTTATTTCTCCGCGCAACACGACGCGCTCGTCTTCCGCACTATCTCAGTGGATTACAAAGCGCTCTGATGCTATAGCCGATGTCGCTGACATCGGCCGCGGCTACAACGTTATAGCGTCGTCTCCGCGGCCGCTGTCTGTCGATGTTTTGCGCCGCTCCGGGTTTCTTTCTGCAGACGCTTGAGCTTGCTCGACAAACTTATTTTGGCCGCTGTGCTCATTCGATCAATGAAAAGAATCCCGTTGAGATGATCGACCTCATGTTGAACCGCCCGCGCCAGAAACCCGGTCGTTTCGATCTCGATCGGTTCACCATCTAAATTCTGGGCCTGCACCGTGATCGATTTTGCCCGTCCAATTTCGCCTGTGATTTCCGGAAAGCTCAAACAACCTTCGGTTCCCTTTTCGGTTTCAGCGCTCAAATCAATTTGTGGATTGATCAAGAGCAGTGGCATCGCGGTTTTTGGATCGATGCTCTCGCCGTTCAATTTCATCGTACTCGGCCGATCCTCGACCTCCGAAACGTCGAGCACCGTGAGTTGAAGCGCCTCGCCGATCTGCTGTGCGGCTAAACCGACGCCATTCGCGGCGTGCATCGTTTCGATCATGTTTTGCGCTAATTCGCGAATGTGAGCGTCGATCTTGTCGATGGGTTTGCCTTTCGCCCTCAGAATCGGATCGCCGTATTGCAAGATCGACAATCTCATTATTCGCCGCGTGTAAATGCCGGTAAATTTTTCACGCCGGCGAGCTTCAACGCGTCCATGACTTTAACAATTGTCCCGAACGACGCTTTCTTGTCGGCTTGAAGGGCGAGCGTGCTCCGGCGCGTTTCCGATAAATTTTTCACTGCTCCTTCCAGTTCTTCCACCGCCACGGTTTTCCCATCCAATTTGATTTCGTCGTTTTGGTCGACGGTCACGATCGCGTGCTCGAGCTCGGCCGGCGCGCTCGTCGCCGTTTTTGATTCCGGCAAATTGATCTGCACTTGGGGCTGATCCCTTTTGAACGTCGTCGAGACGACGAAGAAAATCAGCAGGATAGTCAGGATGTCGACCAGCGAGACAATGATGATCGAGGGCGCGCGCCGCTTGCGAACTGCAAATTTCACAGGTGTCGATCTTGTGTCACGCCATCGGCGCGATTTCCGGCGTCGCGGGCTCCGCCGGCGTCACCGTCTGCGCGGGGACCTGCGTCTTGGCTCGCCCACCGGCGAGCCGGCCGTGGTAACACTTTGAAAGCAGATCCGTCACGAGCGATTCCATTTCCACTGAAAGGACTTCCACTTTCTTCGAAAAATAAACGAACGCGACCAAACTTGGGACGGCGATTCCGAGGCCGAATACGGTGCAGTTCAGCGCTTCAGAAATTCCTCGCGCGATCAGTTTCGGGTCGGCTGAGCTGGCGCTGACGCCGAGACTGGCGAAAACGTGGACTAAACCGGACACGGTGCCGATCAGTCCGATCAACGGCGCAATACCGATGATCACTTCCAGGACGACGAGCCCTTTTTCCAAGCGGACCATCTCGTGACGCGCGCGCGTTTGCACCGTCTCCACGTTTTCCGAGCGCGGCCAGCGTAAATGCGCCAGTGCGACGCGCACGATCCGAGCGAGCGAAGAGGCGTCATGTTGCACGATGCGAAAGAGCCGTTCCGGATTTGCGCCAGGAGCGAGGCGTTCCATTTCACTCTCGATCGTGAGCGGCAGCACATTTTTTTCCCGCAATGCCAGCGTCCGCAAGATAATCACGGTGAGCGAAACGATTGAGCACACCAGCAAAGGCCACATGAAAATGCCGCCCTTGGTAAAAAATCCGCCTATGGTTTGGAAAACGTCGAGCATGATTCAACGGCCGTCATCGATTGCTAAATGTGGTGAATGAAATTTCCGTTTCCAAACCTTCTGGCGGCAAGGCGTTCGCTACATCTTCTGGGATCGGCGGTAATTGCACCTCTAGGATCGATTGCAGACACACATTCGCGAAGGCTTCATTGGCGTCATTTGCCATTACCTTGAGATTCCTTACTCGTCCGCTGCGGTCAATCGCAAAGCTGATGCGCGCCGTCCCGAGGCTGATCAGATCGGTCTTTGCTTCGACGTAGGCGTACCAACGCGAACCAATCGCATCGAAAAGCATTTTTTGATACCGGCCAAGCGGTGTCCCAATTGCATTGACTGCGGAGGTGCCACGATTCGTGATCGATCCGGCCAGACGCGTCTTTTGTTTAAAGGGTTGATAACTTGATTTTGGCTGCTGCGGGGTGCTCGCAGCGCTGGGACGCGGCGTCGGTGTGGAAGTCAACATCGCAAACTCTTCCGATTTTGAAATCGGCGTCGGCTGCGCGCTCGGTTGCGGCGTCGCCGATTGCTCCGCCACGCTCGGCTGGGGTTGGGCGCCTTCATTCGGCAACGATTCCCGATGCGAATCCAAATCGATCGTATTGCGATCGACTCCCTGCTGCGACGGCAGCGGCATGCTACCAGTCGGCAGAATTTCGCTCGCCGCGATCGAGTTCGCATTCGATTCGAACGTTTTTTCTTTTGGCTGCTCGGTTTGTTTCGATTCGTCGTTCGGGATGAACATCGCGTTCTTGACCGGCGCGGGCGTGGCCAGATCGACAAACGTCAGCTCAACCGGTTTGTCTTCTTCGATCACCGAAAATGGCGAATAAAGTAACCCTCCAAAAACCGCGAGCGAATAGCCGATGAGCAAATGAATACCGAGCGCCGCCAGAAGCGCCCAAAGAATCTTGCGCGCCTCCTTCTTTCTTTCGGCCGCATCGTCCGCCGAATGGCCAATGATGAACTCCGCCGTGGTCATTGAATTCAGAACCAAAACATTATCTTACACGCGGGATTGTGACAAACGACGCCGTTTCGACTGCGTCGAGCCGATTGTGCGGCTTCGCCTCGCGGTTTTCCTCGCATGATGAAAGAGATACTGCTGTGCGTAACCGCCATGGTCGCCAAAGTATCCCTCTGTGAACGCTTGGAGCCGCGCGGCGTTCAATCTTCGCGTCCGCGGAAAATACTTTTCACGCAAAACGCGCTCGATCCAGACGTCGATCGGGAACGCGCGCAGCCGCTCGTAGGCAAAGAGCATCACACAATTAGCAACCTTCGCGCCTACGCCGGGCAGCTCGCATAACCGCGCCCGAAGATCGAGATCGATGAGCGCAGCCAGCTTCTCAAGATCGACATCTCCACTCGCAATCAGGCCTGCGCTTGCCCGTAAATTTTTCGCACGATAACCAAGTGCACATTTTCGCAATTCTTTCTCCGAGCTGTCCGCAATCCGGTCAGCACTCGGAAATCTAAACGTAGTATAAGTTTGGGTGGATCGAGCAGTCCCTTGCTCGATGCCAACAAATGTCGGCGAAGCCGAGTCGATTACCATCGCCCGCGGAGCGGCCGATCCACCATCCGTATTTTCGATTGAACGTTCGAGAGTGATCTTCCGCCGCTCCCCAAACCGTTCGCGCAAGCTTCGAGAGATCTGCCGGATATGGGCGACTTGCTTCATCGATGAGCAAATGAACGTGGCGAGACATTCCCATTTTGGTTGGCGAACGATTCGTAATCCGCGGCAAAATTCTTTGGCCGCGCCCATCGCCGGATCGACTGGGAAGGACGCACAAATTTCGGCAAGCGGATGATCGAGCGCAAAATAATTGCGGATCAGTTTTTCATCTTCGCAGCTCGTCAATAACGAATCTCCACGTTGCTCGACATAGACCGGTCGATCTCCGATCGCTCCAACAAATCCGCCATCGACATTCTCCCAATGAAAGACCTGGCCGGAACCGAGCGTCATTGCCAGATCGAAATCCGGCGCGGGAATTTTTGCGAGCTTCATGGTGGGTCGAGCAGTCCCTTGCTCGATGCTAAATATTAGCGGCTCTGCCGCCATTAACTAACATCGCGCGACGGAGCACGCGATCCACCTTGCACGTTCGCGAAATTCTGTCACCTAAGATCGACATGGATGGACGGCTCGCCATCGATAGCGCGGTTCTCCTGCTTTATTTTTTCATCATCATTTTCATCGGCCTGCGCATGGGCCGCAAGGAGCGTGACCTGGAAGACTTCGCTCTCGGTCGCCGGCAAATTCCCTGGTGGGCAGTCCTCGCCTCGATCATCGCCGCCGAAACGAGCGCCGGCACTTTCTTCGGAACGCCCGGCGAAGGTTTTGCGCTGCGGAATTACACCTACATCCAGCTGGCCTTTGGCACGATCCTGGCCCGCATTCTCGTCAGCTACATTTTCATCAAGCCCTACTACGATTACAAAGTTTTCTCGATCTACGAATATCTGACCGCGCGGTTTGGCGTCGCGACCAAAAACGCCGCCTCCGCCGTTTTCATGTTCACCCGCTTGCTCGCTTCGGGCGCACGGCTTTACGTCGCCGCGATTGCACTCGTGCTCGCTTACGAAATGATTCGCGGCACGCGGCCGGGACAAACTGAAACCCTCCTCATCTACATCGGCGCGACGGTCGTGATCGTGATCCTGACTGCGATCTACACTACCATCGGCGGAATCAAGGCGGTTGTTTGGACCGATTTCATTCAAGCTTCCATCATGATGGGCAGCGCACTGGTTGCGCTTGGTCTGCTTTACAGCGCGATTCCCGGAGGCTGGCACAAAATCGCCGAGCTCCACGGCGGGTTTCATATGTCCGATATCATCACGACCGGGCTCGACCCCGCGAAAAGTGGTTGGGACAAATGGAAAGGCATGTTCGAAATCGAGTACACGATTTTTGCCGGACTCATTGGTTCGACGTTCATTACCATGGCTACGCACGGAACCGACCAGGACATGGTGCAGCGAATGTTGACGGCTGTGGACATTCGGCGGAGCCGGCGCTCGCTCGTTCTTTCTGGAATCGCCGACATCCCGATCGCACTTACATTTCTCAGCATCGGCTTGCTCCTTTGGGTTTATTACCAAACACACTTCGACCCCAACCTTCCGAAATCGCCGAACGAGACTTTCTGCCATTTTATTCTCTACGAAATGCCGATCGGTCTGCGCGGTTTGTTGATCGCGGGAATCTTCGCCACTGCCATGGGCTCGCTTAGCACCGCGATCAATGCACTGGCCACCAGTTTCACCCGCGATTGGTACGAACCTTACATTAATCCTGGCGCAACCGGCGAACAGAGCTTGCGCACCGTGCGTTGGGCAACGGTCGGATTCTCGTTCTTAATGATCGTGGTCGCATCGACCACATCCTATTTCGTGATCGTGCTGCCGAACGTCCGCATCATTCCGATTGTGCTCGGAATTTATGGCTACACTTACGGTTCTGTGCTCGGCATTTTCCTGGCCGGCATGCTTACAAAATCGCGCGGCAATAATCGCGGGAACATCATCGCCATGATTACCGGCTTTATCGTCGTCACGATTCTGAGCGACCTGCTGAATACGGTCGCGCGATTGTTCGGCAAAGTTGCTTACGTCAAGCCAGCCTGGCTTCCAACCATGGAATTTCCGTGGTGGATTTGCTTTGGAACAATCGTCACTTTTTCGGTGGCGATTCTTTTCCGGACTGGCCGCGAGCATCCCCCGCCAGCTTGATCGCGAGATCACGCAGTTGCCGCGGATCGACGTCGGCTGGTGACTGCGTCATCAGATCCATCCCGCGATTATTTTTCGGGAACGCCATCACGTCGCGGATCGATTCCGCACCGCAGAGAAGCATGACGAGCCGATCAAGTCCGAGTGCAATCCCGCCGTGCGGCGGCGCGCCCAGGCGCAGCGCGCGGAGCAAATGACCGAACATCGATTGTCGATCTTGCGCACTGATCCCAAGTGCTTCGAACATTTTCTCCTGCAACTGCGGCTCATGGATTCGCATGCTGCCGCCTCCAATCTCCACACCGTCGAGGACGACGTCGTAAGCTTCCGCACGGATCTCGGAAAACTTGTTCCCATCGTCCAGGAGCGAAACATCCTCAGATTTGGGTCGGGTGAACGGATGATGGACCGCGTTCCATTTATTTTCTTCGGCGCTCCATTGCAGCAGCGGGAAATCCGTTACCCAGAGGAAGTCCCAGATGTCCGAGCCGGACGAGCCTTTAACAGAGGTGCCAAGCAAGTCCTGGATCTCGGCAACGCGTAACCGGATCCGCCCAAGCACTTCGCAGGCGATCTCCCATTTATCGGCGCCGAACAAAATGAGATCGCCTTCTTCGATTTTTAATTTCGACTTCAGCGCAGCTTTCTCGGCGTCGTTGAAGAATTTCACGATCGGCGATTTCCATTCGCCGTTCTCGACCTTGATGAAAGCAAGCCCTTTCGCGCCGAAAACCTTCGCCGTTTCCGTCAGCTCTTCGATCTGTCCGGTCGTGATTCCGGCAAAACCTTTCGAGTTGATCGCCTTGACCACGCCGCCCGCGTCGAGCGCGCCGCGAAAAACTTTGAAACCGCTTGCACGGAAATCGTCGCTCACGTCCACCAGTTCAACCCCGAAACGGCGATCGGGCTTATCACTGCCGAACCGGCCAACGGCTTCGCGATACGTCAGCCGATCGAACGGCGTTTTGATGTCGATGTTGCGGGCAACTTTGAAAATCGCCCCGAGCATTCCTTCGGTCAGCGCGAAAATATCGTCCGGAGTTACGAACGAGGCTTCGATATCGATTTGAGTAAATTCGGGCTGCCGATCGGCACGAAGGTCTTCGTCGCGAAAACATTTCGCGATTTGAAAATATTTTTCGACACCAGCGACTTGAAGCAATTGTTTGTATTGCTGCGGCGCCTGTGGCAGGGCGTAGAACTTTCCCGGCATCAATCGGCTCGGCACCAAGAAATCGCGCGCACCTTCCGGCGTGCTCTTCGACAAAATCGGCGTCTCGATTTCGATGTAGCCCTGCGAATCGAGATAATCGCGCGTGGCCTTAGCGGCGCGATGACGGAGGCGCAGATTGCGCGAGAGCTCCGGCCGGCGCAGATCGTAATAACGATAGGTCAGCCGCAGATCTTCGTTGTGGATCTCGGCATCGATCGGAAACGGCAAATCGGCCGCGCGATTGAGAATTCGCAACTGACTTGGAATTAATTCGATTTCGCCGGTGGCGAGTTTTGAGTTTTCGGTCCCCGGCACGCGCGCCGCGACTTTCCCCGAAACTTGAATCACGTCTTCGCTCCGCAAACCGTGCGCTTCCTTCGCAAGCTGCGCGTTCTCTTCTGGTCGAAAAACAACTTGAGTGATCCCTTCACGGTCGCGCAGGTCGATAAAAATGACACCGCCATGATCGCGCGAAACGTGGACCCATCCGGCAAGGGTGGCGTCCTTGCCGATGTCTGTCTTGCGAAGTGAATTGCAGTTGTGCGTCCGGTACATGCTCAAGCGGAACCGGAGATGTTGAAGAATTTTGCGACGCTGTCCAGCAGCGCGTCGCCGGCGATCAACGATTCCTCGCGGGTGGCGAGATTCTTCACTTTCACCTGCGGCCATTCGTCGCCGTAAAGGAGTGTGATCCGCGCGCCGAGGTTTTCGGCGGTTTGGAATTGTTTGGGCACCTTGTCGGCCGTGAGCGGGTAATCGACGCGATAACCGCGATCGCGGAGCTCCTGAATTTCCTCGAGCGCGTCAGGACGGCGTTGCTCCTTGGCAATGACAACATAGATGTCGATCTTGTTTTGCTCTTTTACGCCCGCTTCCAATTTCTCGCGGGCCGCGGCCCGATCACGAAGCAATTCACCGAGCACAACGTCGCCCATGGCGAAACCGAGGGCTGGCATCGAAACCGCGCCTTCGCTGAGTTGGCCGATCAGATTGTCGTAGCGTCCGCCACCGGCAATCGCTCGCAGTTTTCCAGCGCGATCGAAGACTTCGAAAACGGTGCCGGTGTAATAAGCCAGACCGCGCACAATCCGAACATCAACATCGACAAAGCCAGCAAGTCCGCGCGCGCCAAGTCCATCCACCAGTCGGTCGAGTTTTCCGCTTCGACCACCTTTGTCGAAGATCGAGAAGACTGGCTCGGCCAACTTGCCAAGTTTCTCCTCTGTTTTCTCGCGCGGTTCGCGGCCGGATTTGTCGATCGTCTGCAAAACGTCTTCCCATTTTTCGGTCGGAAGTTCTTGTTGCCGCAAAAAATCAGTCCAGAACTCCCGGTCACTGATGCGAACAACGAAATCTTTTTCCGTCAGCCCGAAGGCACGCAAGATGTCGATGCAGAGCGCAATCAGCTCGATGTCAGCGACGAAATCGTTTTCGCCCATGATGTCACAGTTGAGTTGGTAATGTTCGCGCAACCGGCCGCGCTGTTGTTTTTCGTAACGAAAGAATTGACCGATCGAAAACCACTTGAGCGGTTTTTTGAATGCGCGCTCGTGCGCGGCAACGACGCGCGCCAGCGTTGGTGTCAGCTCTGGCCGCATCGACACTTCGCGATCGCCTTTGTCGGTGAAATTGAAAAGTTGATCGACAATTTCCGCGCCACTTTTCTTGCGGTAGAGATCGGTCGGCTCGAGCACTGGACCGTCCCATTCGACGAAACTGTAGCGGCGCGCGACTTCACGCCAGCGCGCAAAGATGTAATTCCGGGCAGCGCAGTGGTCGGGTAGGAAATCACGAAATCCGGGAAGCGCTTGCATAATTTTCAAAGACCGATCGTGCGGCAGGGCGCGAAACAAGATTGCGGTCGAATAAACGGCCGCTCCGAGAAGTCCAACCCATCTACAACAACGAGCATTTGGTTAACCAAAGCAGAGGACAACTATGAAACAAACTACATTAGCGAAAATATTGGCGGTGGCCTGCAGTCTGGGCGTCGTAACAGCGATGGCTCAAACCTCGACCACAGTCACAACGAAAGATGCTGCGGCCGGAACGACCACTACAGAGACGAGTACGGCCACCAGCACAGGAACAATCAGCACCTACACCCCGGGAACGGATTACATCACGTTCCGCACCAGCACGGACGCGGCACCGGTGCGGTATTACTACAGTAAGGACACGACGATTCTTGATCCGGAAGGCCATACCGTCACCTGGTCAGCGGTGCGTCCAGATCTGCCCGCAACGGTCTATTATACGCGGGACGGCGAACGCATGGTTGTCCGCAAAATCGTGCTGAGCAAGCCTACTGTGACCGAGAAAGAAACAACGACCACAACGACCACGCAAAAACCGTAATCGAAGCGGTTGGTAGTTAATTAGGACTCAAACGCGCTCGCGAAGAAATTCGCGGGCGCTTTTTTAATCTTCATAGCCGCGCGGAAATTTTTGGTGCCATTTCCAGGCGCTCTCGATAATGGCGTCGAGGGATTGAAACTGCGGCTGCCAGCCAAGCTCTCTTTTAATTTTTTCCGAAGACGCGATTAAGCGCGGCGGATCACCCGGACGGCGTGGTTTTTCCACGATGTCGATGTTACGTCCGGTAATTTTGCTACAGGAATCGATTACGTCTCGGACACTCGCACCGCCACCGGTGCCGAGATTGTAAAAATCACCCCTGGTCGCGCTGAGCGCGAGGATGTGAGCGCGGGCAAGATCGACAATGTGAATGTAATCACGGATGCAGGTCCCATCCGGTGTCTCATAATCGGTCCCAAAAATCTCGACGTTTGGTTTCTGTCCGAGCGCAACCTTCAGAATATTCGGGATCAAATGCGTTTCGACGCGATGGTCTTCTCCAAATTTCGCCGAAGCGCCGGCCGCATTGAAGTAGCGAAGGGAAACGAATTTCAATCCGTGGATCTCGCCATACCAGCGGAGAATTTTCTCGAAGGCCAATTTTGATTCGCCGTAGGGATTGATCGGCCGGGGTGTCATCGCTTCATCAATCGGCACGCGCTCGGGCGGACCAAAGATCGCGCAAGTGGAAGAGAAAATGATCTTCTCAACACCTGCGGTGATCATCGCGTCGAGCAGATTGAGGCCGTTGGCGATGTTGTTGCGAAAATATTTCGACGGATTCTGCATCGATTCGCCAACGAGGGCGTTGGCCGCGAAATGCATGACCGCATCCGGCTGTTGCTTCGCCAGTATCTTCTCGATCAATTGCTGATCTACCAAATCGCCTTCGACGAATTCAGCCCGCGGATCGAGCGCGCGACGATGACCTTCGCTCAGGTTATCGAAAATCGTGACGCCGTGGCCCTGGTCGAGCAATAGCTCGGCGCAAACGCTCCCGATGTAACCGGCGCCGCCGACAACGAGAATTTTCATTCTCGGGAAAATCGGCGGCCTGGGCCGTTAATCAATCCAAAGTGCGACTGGATGAGGGCCGAGCCGAAGCTTCCTTAGAAGCGCTGGCCACCTTCGAGGCAGGAACGACGTTCTTTTTCCGAAGCGAAGCAATCATGCGTCGAGCGGTTTGATGTTTCGCGCGCGGGCCGAGCACTTTGAGGCTCTGCTCCTCAGAACCCCATTGCAGAATGTCGATGTCGACATTGCGCACACCCCAGCGTTTCATCTCCAGCTTGGTCGGCTTGTAAAGATCGATCGTACTGGTACCGACTAGCGCCGTTCCGTAATCGTCGATGATAAATTCCTCCTGCGTACTACAGATTCGAAAGCGAGTCCCGAGCGGGAAGCGCGACCAATCAGAGGCGGCGCTCATGACGTGATGACCCGAGAGATATTTGCCGAGCGCGTTTCGACGTCCGCCTTTTTCGATCCGCGTGTAAGCGGTGGTACGGACATCGGGCATGCGACCAAGGTGCGAATTCGCGGCTTCGACAGCAGCCAAGGGCTTCTGCACTACAGCTTGTTCTGCGCAACCAACGAGAATACAACCAACACCAAGAACTATTGTAAGGCTAAGGCTTCTCGACACTTGCAACACCGCGGCGTCAGACAGCATCGAAGGTCCACCCGGCAAGTACTTATTTGGTGAGAGGAAACAGCCGACCCGAGGCACACCCCATTTAGCAGCAGACTACAGGCCAGTTACACGGGCGATTGTCGGGAAAATTCCGTCGTGCAATGCGGACAGCGGCTCGCCTTTACCGGGATCGTCATCGCACAAGCGGGGCACTCCTTTGTCACCGGTTCGGCGTGTTTGGGTTGCTTCAAGCGATTCATGGCCCGGATAAGGAAGAAAACTGCACCCGCGACAATCAGAAAATTGATGATCAACGTGATAAAATTGCCGTAATTCCAGGTAACAGCTCCCGCTTTGGCCGCGTCCGCCGGCGTGTTAAACGCGATTGAGCCGTCTTTCGCCGCGCGCAGCACGATGAACTTGTTTGAAAAATCGAGGCCGCCCGTGAGCAAACTGACCGGCGGCATGACAACGTCTTTAACCAGCGAATTGATGATCCCGCCGAAGGCAGCGCCGATGATCACGCCGACCGCAAGATCAACCGCGTTTCCCTTGATCGCGAACTCTTTGAATTCTTTCCAAGCTTTTTTCATAGGACGATGTTTACCAGCTTCTTCGGAATCACGACGACTTTACGAATTTGCTTACCCGCAGTGAGCCCCTGAATTTTTGGGAGGGCAAGCGCGGCGTTCTTGATTTCCTCTTCGCTCGCCTGGATCGACATCTTCATTCGGTCTCGCACTTTCCCATTCACCTGAATCACGATTTCGACTTCGTCTTCGACCAGGAATCTTTCGTCGTAACCCGGCCATGGCTGTTCCGTGATTTGACCAGGCAACTTCAACTTTTCCCAGAGCTCGGAACTCAAATGGGGCGCGAAAGGATTGAGCAAGACAAGAAAGGGTTGCATTGCCGAGATCGGTATCGTTTGGGCAGTGGTAAACGCGTTCACGAAAATCATCATCTGTGAGATGGCGGTATTAAATGAGAGAGACTCGATGTCGTCGGTCACCTTCTTGATCGTCGCATGCAGGATTTTCCGCTGCGCCTTGGTAAGATCGACATCTTGCACCGCGGGCGATAATCCCCATTGGCCCGCCTGGTTCTCCGACATCATCAACCGCCAGACTCGGGCAAGGAACCGGGCAATCCCTTCCACGCCGCGCATGCTCCACGGTTTCATTTGCTCGAGCGGGCCCATGAACATTTCGTAGCAACGAAACGCGTCCGCGCCGTATTGCTCGATCACATCATCCGGGTTGACGATGTTGCCGCGCGACTTCGACATTTTCTGATTGTCTTCGCCGAGAATGATTCCCTGATTGACCAAGCGCTGAAACGGCTCCGGTTTCGAAACGTAGCGAAGATCGAAGAGCACTTTGTGCCAGAAACGCGCGTAGAGCAGATGGAGCACGGCATGTTCAGTTCCGCCCACGTAAAGATCGACGCCGCCCGGTTTGTCGCCGCCCATCCAATATTTCTCGGTCTTCTCGCCCACGAACCGTTGATCGTTTTGCGGATCGCAAAAGCGCAGATAGTACCAACACGAGCCGGCCCACTGCGGCATCACGTTTGTTTCGCGCACGGCTTTCTTTGAGTAACGAATCCAATCCTTCGCTTTCGCCAGTGGCGGCTCCCCGGTGCCGGTCGGTTTGTAATCTTCCAATGCCGGCGGAACCACCGGCAGCTCGCTTTCACCAAGCGCGCGATGTTTAGGCCCGTCCGGCTCGGACTCCCACACGATCGGGAACGGCTCGCCCCAATAGCGTTGCCGTGAGAAAAGCCAGTCGTGCAGTTTGTAGTTGATCGCGCGTTTGCCGAGCCCGCGTTCTTCCAGCCAGGCGGTGATTTTGCGAATGGCTTCGCGGGACCGGAGACCGTCGATGATCGGGGAATTGATCGCGATGCCGTCGCCCACGAAACCGATCGGTTCTTCATCTCCCGGCGGCTGAACAACCCGGCGAATCGGTAAATTGAATTTGCGGGCGAACTCAAGATCGCGCTCGTCATGCGCTGGCACGGCCATGATCGCGCCGGTGCCATAGCCGAGCAGAACGTAATCGGCGATCCAAATTGGAATTTTCTCCTCGTTGACCGGATTGATTGCGTAAGTGCCGGTAAAAACGCCGGTCTTTTCCTTCGCCAGCTCAGTCCGTTCAAGATCGCTTTTGCGGGCAGTCTTTTCCCGATAATCGCGGACGGCCGGCCATTGCTCTTCGGTCACGATCAAATCGATCAGCGAATGTTCCGGCGCCAGCACCATGTAGGTGGCGCCGTAAAGCGTGTCCGGTCGCGTGGTGAATACCCGGATTTTTTTGTCGTCGATCTTGAAATCGACTTCCGCGCCTTCGCTTCGGCCGATCCAGTTTCGCTGGAACAATTTGATTCCTTGCGGCCAATCGAGGCCTTCGAGTTCATCAATCAATCGCTCCGCGTAAGCGGTAATGCGCAACATCCACTGCCGCATCGGCCGTCTGACGACGGGAAATCCACCGACCTCGCTTTTGCCATCAACCACTTCTTCGTTCGCCAAAACGGTGCCAAGCTCAGGACACCAGTTCACCAGCACATCGGCAACGTAAGCGAGGCGAACTTCATCCGGATTCTTGCCGCGATAAGTCTTGATCGGCTCGGCCTTGTTCGTTTTCGGATTGAACCACGAATTATAAATCTGGAGAAAAATCCACTGCGTCCATTTGAAGTAACGCGGATCGGTGGTGTTGATTTCACGCTGCCAATCATAGGAGAAACCGATCCGCTTCAGCTGCGATTTGAATTTGGTAACGTTCTCGCGGGTGGTGACAGCGGGATGCTGGCCGCTCTTGATCGCGTACTGTTCTGCAGGCAGGCCAAAGGCGTCCCAGCCCATCGGATGGAGAACATTGAACCCGCGCATCCGTTTGTAACGCGCGATAATGTCGGTGGCCGTATAACCTTCCGGATGTCCGACGTGCAAACCGGCGCCGCTTGGATACGGAAACATGTCGAGCACGTAGAATTTCGGTTTGGCCGCGTCGAAATTCTTCGCGCCCGGATTCGGCGCGTGAAAAATCTGGCGCTCGTCCCAGATCGCCTGCCACTTGGGCTCAATCTGGTCGAACGGATATGGTTTGCGGCGCTCGCTGCTCATTGAATATCTCTTAGGAAAGCAGGAAAGCAGGAAAAGAAAATGGATTTGCTCTTAGCCACTCGCAATCCGAACAAGACGCGCGAATTTCGCGAATTACTTGGACAAGCATTCGGCGTGATCGATCTCAGCTCGTTTCCGGAAATCGCGACCCCGGAAGAAGCGGGCCGGACATCGGAAGAAAACGCAATTTTGAAAGCGATCGCCGCGTCGAAACAATTGCCGAGCCTCGTCATCGCCGATGATTCCGGTCTCGAGGTCGACGCGCTCGGGGGGGCGCCGGGTGTTTTTTCAGCCCGTTACGCTGGCGAAAATGCTGGTGACGTTTCGAACGTCGATAAATTGCTTCGCGAGTTACGAAAGCAAAACATCGCGACCGAAAAACGATCGGCGCGATTCCGGTGCGTTATCGCGCTGGCGCAAAACGGAAAGTTGCTGGGCGTGTTTGAAGGTTTTGTGGAAGGAAAGATTGTCGATCCACCGCGTGGAAGCGCCGGCTTTGGTTACGATCCGATTTTCGAACCAAAGGGATTCGACCAGACCTTTGCCGAGATCACGCCTGAATCGAAAAACAAAATCAGTCACCGCGGACAAGCAATCGCAGCCCTGCGGAAAGCTCTCCGCGAGATTGAAAATTAGTGCGGTGGGGGAGGAGGAGGCGCCCCGGGAGTGCCGGGAGCAGCAGCGGGCCCACCTTGGGCCGCGCGAATTTGATAGCCGACTTTCTCAATTCCGGCGCGTCGGGCTTTATCGAGCACGGTAATGACGTCGCCATGACGCGCCATACCTTCGCCACTAATTGAAACCTTGATTCCAGGATTTGCTTCGTGCAATCGGAACAATCGCGGCAAGATGTCGTCGTCGTTCACCAGTTGCCCATCGAAACTCACCGCGTTGCCCGCGCCAACCCGAATTGACACATAATCCTTCACCGTGTTCGGCGGTACCGCTGTTGCCGACGGCAACGCGACTTTGATACCTTTCATGTGCGTTTGGCTCAAGCTCACCATCATAAAGCTGGCCAGGAGAAAGAACATGATGTCGATCAATGGAATGATCTCAATCCGGGCGCGTTTGTGCGGAATGGGCGAAGCAAGACGCATAAAATTAGTAGGAGGCTCCAGTCAGAGTGTAGGTGATTGGAACTTTCACTTTCGGCGCAACCTTACCCGCTTGAAATCGCCAGCGGCGGAATGTGGAGGTTGTAGCGTTATCCAGAATCGGACTGCCGATGCTTTGCGCCATCGTTGCGTCTGTGACGGTGCCGCTGGCCGTGTCAACACTCAAGACGGCAACGCCGCTGCCGGTAACATGACGGCTCTTTGCTTCATATGGATATTCGGGTTTCGGTGCATAAATTGCCACCGCCTTTGCACCGGTGATCGACATCGTTCCCGGTACGCCTGCTTGCGGCGCCTTAATTGGACCGGCCGGCTTGGCCGCGTTTTTAGGTGGCGGCGGTTTTTCTTCGTGAAACTCCGGCGCCACTTCCGGAATAGGCGGCGGCTCGGGAATGGGAATGTCTTCCGGTGGCGGCGTTGGCTGATCTTCCGGTTGCAGAGTCGCTTCGACTGTCGCCGTTGGAATATTCGTCAGATCGACCGGGGGCGGCTCGTGTTTAATTGCCGCGATACCGACCGAGGCCAGATGGATCGCAATTGCGCCACCCAAAGCGGCCCAGAATTGCCATCGGGGAGGTGGTCGATAGAGAAGCGGTCCAGGCATTGCCGTTATCCTCGAGGTCCGGGAATCCCTCTGGCGGATTCGCTCTTGATTTCGAAGGCGACTTTGTAAAAGCCAACCGATCTCAAGATGTCGAGCACGCGAATAATGTTGAAATGGACGGTGTCAGCGTCGCCCCGAACAAACACCTTCGCCTCGGGATTCTCATCGTGCACTTTTTTCAGCCTCGCCGTCAACGTGTCGTAATTCATCTCTTCCTTGTCGAAATAAGGGTTGCCATTGGCGTCAACGGAGACGCTGATGTAATCCTTTTTCGACTGCGTTTCGCCGCGTTGCCCGGTGGGCAGGTTCACCTTGATGCCCTTCATGTGCACCTGGCTCAAGCTGACCATCATGAAGCTCGCCAGCAGAAAGAACATGATGTCGATCAACGGGATGATCTCGATCCTCGCTTTGTGCTTAGGAACAGGCGAGCTAACGCGCATAACAACTCCTAGATTGAGGAACCCTTGGCTGAGCTCGGCGTATGACCGCCGATGGCCATCTCAGGGCGTTCCTTACTCTGGGCTTCCAACATAACTTCCAAGTTCGTGGCCGCGGTTTGCAATTCGAACTCTAAGTTAGACACGCGCGACGTGAAAAAGTTAAACGGAATCAGCGAGAAGATGGCGATACCCAGACCGCAGGCAGTCGCGATGAGCGCTTCCGCGATACCGCCGGTGACAGCCTGAATGGCCAATTCTTCGTTGCCCAAGAATCGGAAGGAACGGATCAATCCGGTGACCGTTCCCAATAAACCGAGCAACGGGGCCAGCGTGACCAACGTGTCCATCACCACTAGGAACCGGCCGGCGCGCTTGATCTCGATGCCGGCTGCAACCTGGAGCGCGCCCTGCAACGACGCATGCTGATGGTTCAAGCCGTTCCACATCATGCGCAGAACCGGATCGCGCGAATCGCGCGAAAGCCGCGACGCTTCCGCGACATCCGCCACTTCGATCGCGGTAAAGACTTTTTCAATTCGCTTCGGGTCGCGCCGGAACCAACGGCCGCCCCACCAGAAAATTCGTTCGATCACGACCGTCAAAGCGACGATCGAGACAAGGAGAATCGGCCACATAATGGGACCGCCCTTGCGAAAGTTGTCGATGATGAAGTTGCTACTCCAACCGCTCACTTCCGGAGTGGGTGCCGCGCTTGCTGCTGGAGTCAATGTCGCCGTAACAGCTGCTCCGGGAGCAGCTGCTCCCACCGGAGGAGCGCCAGCCGGACCGACTGGAGACATTCCCGGCGCCCCTGGCGACATGCCGGCAGGTGGTTGTTGAGCGGGCGCCCCAGGCATTGGCGCACCTGGTTGGGCTGCTCCGCCGGGGGGCTGTTGTGCCGGTTGTGCCGGGGCCCCGGGCTGAGCCGGTGCACCTGCAGCCGGCGGTGCGTTCGGCGATGGCGGCGGTTGTTGTGCTGGCCGCTGCGGCGGCTGAGCAAACGCGCTCAATGCGATGAAGCTGAGACAGAGAGTAAGCAATGTTTTCATAATTTCGGCGGAGTTGGATTAACTGCTCGGCACATCTCCTTTATTCCAAAACGGTTGGACACGAGTCGAGACAAAAGTTTTCACTTTTCTTCAGCGACGTTCCGCTTCGGCGAACGTCACTTATACTTCGCATCAGACGTCGTCCGAGGATGTAGGATAAGACCAACAATCAGTTCGCGTTGATCACGGGATTCCGCAGGGGCGGCCAATCACCGATTCGCGCTTCCAATTTATCACCGGCCCGAATCGGTCCGACGCCCGACGGGGTTCCGGTCAAAATCACATCGCCCGGCATCAATGTGAGTGATTGGCTCGCGAAGGAAACAATTTCGGAAACGGAGTAGATCATCTGACTCGTGCGCGCTTTCTGCCGCACTTCACCGTTCTGGCGCAATTCCACCGGCAGGTCGCCAACATCGATATCGGCATAAACAAACGGTCCGATCGGCGTGTAGGTGTCGAACGATTTGCAGCGCCCGAATTGTTTCTCCGATTTCTGCAAGTCGCGGTCGCTGATATCGAGAGCGATGGTGTAACCGCAAACAAAATCCCGCGCTTGTTCGGCCGAAACATTCTTTGCCCGCCGTCCGATAACAATCGCCAGCTCAGTTTCGAAATCCGTTTGATGCACCGGAAACGCGATTTCGATTTTGCCATTGTGCGGCAAGAGCGAGCTTGGCGCTTTGAACCAAATCAAAGGCGTCTCCAGCGGTGTCCGTTTCATCTCCGCGATGTGATCGGCGTAATTCAAGCCGACCGCGATCAGCTTTGAAGGCGCGACCGGAAGATCGACATCTAATTGCCCCAGCTTGCGAAGCTCACCCGTTCGCTCGAGGGCGATCCAATACGGCTTTGCCAGGAGATGGACATCCTCGCCACGGACTTCACCGTAAAAGAATTCGGTGCCCGATTTGAATCCACCGAATGTGCGCATGATCGTCACCGCGGCACAATTGCCACAAAGTCGCGCACCGGTTTTTGTTCGGCGATGGAAAATGCCGTTCCGTTCGCGCGTTTAAACCAAAAAGCGCTGGACGAGCCGCCATCGAGATTGAGCGCCCGTTGGACCTTAAAGTCGGGAGCCAAAACGGTTGCGAGAATGCTGGAAAGATCGGCGAGGGTTACATCGGAACAAAACCCCAAAACCCCCCTGTCCCCCGCTCCGGTGGCGGCAAATGTGCGGCGAGCCGGGCGCCTCGATTCTAGGCCCCGGACCGGTTTGCCAAGATCGACAACCATCGGGCCGGACTCGACCGCGGCGTCCGGTTTTTGCGCCATCGAAAATTCAGCGACGCGCGAAATTTGCACTTTTTTTGATGACGCGCTCAGGACGCCACTAAGCAGACGCGCCTTTTGCAACGGCGCAATGATCGTTCCATCGACCACGAGTAATCCGATTGGCTTGTAGTCGGGATCGAAATAGCCGCCGTTGACCGCGGCCAGAAAATTTCCGCGGCCCATGATTTCTTCCAAATCGACATGCGGTTCGCTTGGTTGATCGATTACCCGAAGGCGACACGATTTCGTCGAAAAAACCGCGAGCTCGAGCGAAGCGCGATCGCCAGCCGCGGAATCTTCGACCACGATGTAGCGATGTTCGAGTCCGCGCAGTGGCGACGGCTCGGACTGAGACGAGATTTGCGTCCACTGCGCTTTGGCGGTGGAAAAAAGAAGAAGAACAAAAATCGCGGCGCTAAGCTTTCGCACCGTACTTGTCGATCAAAGCCTGGAAGCGCGGATCTTTGCGAATCGGATCCCAAATTGGATTCAACTTCAGGAGGGCAACCGTGACGGTGCTCGGCCGCTGCAATAATCCATCGAGCACGGGAACGGCGCCGGCCGCGTCTTCGAAGATAGCGTGAATCCTCGCCACGGCTTCCGTGATCGCCGGACCTTCAAAAGCATCTTTGCTTTCGGGTAACAACTCCTGGGCGCGTTTGATTTCACCGAGCGCCGCGTCCTTTTGTCCGAGCCACGCAAGCGCTTCGGCCAGCCCGGCGTGGGCAGACGCATCATCGGGCGTTTGCTTGATGTCGTCTTCCGCGAAACGCTTCGCTTTCTCGAGGGCTTCTCGCGCGCCGGCTCGATCGCCCATTGCCTTCTTCGCCGCTCCAATGATGGTGTATTTGCCGCACAAAGAGCCGTGACGCGTTGTAAGCATCGCGTCCGGGAGCTTTTCCGCTACACCCACGGCCTCGCCAAACTTACGCTGCAAAATGAACATCTGCGCGCGCCCGGCCGTGATTTGGCCCTGGATCTCCGGACTCAGTTGGCTTGAATCGACATTGTTCAGGAATTTTTCACCGAGAGAGAGATCGCCCCTCTCTTCAATGGCAACCTTGCACTTGATCTCCATGAGACCGAATGCGGTGGGAGTGATCGCCAGCGCCCGTTCCAAAATCTTGCTCGCCGCATCCCACTTCCGTTGCATCTCGTAATTGATCGCGAGGTTTTGCATCGACCATGTGTCGTTCGGATTGAGACTGACGGCTTTTTCAAGGCTGGCGTTGGATTCCGTCCACTTGCCTTGGCGCCTTTGAATAGCGCCGAGCGCGAGATAGCCTTCCGATTCGTTAGGCAATCCTTTCTCGGCGATCTCAAATTCGCTCGCCGCAGCCTGGAAGTTGTTGTCGACATAATAATAAACAAACCCGAGGGCCAGATGCGCCTCCGGCAACTGCGGCTGCAATTGGACCGCGCGCACGGCCAGGGAACGCGCTTTCTCCCGTCGGGGCGACGCGCGCTCAAACGAGTGAACGATCCAGCTTTCCAATTGGGAATACCGAGCAAACGCCAGGGCAAAGTTAGGATCGAGCGTGATCGCCCGCTCGTACGCCTCCTCGCCCTGCTTTAATTTTCCCAAATCCTCATAGGAGCTGCTCTGAAGATCGTGCGCCCGGACAAATGCGAGATAAGCCTCGGCATTTTGGGTCGGTTTGCTCTCGATCTGCGCCTTTTCGCTCGGCGAAAGCTTTGCCTGAAGTTCGTTCGCGATCTTTTGGGCAAGATCGGTTTGAATGGCAAAGACGTCGGTCAAATCGCGGTCGTAGTCGCTGGCCCAGAGATGCTCGTCCGTCGTTGCGTCGATCAACTGCACATTAACGCGGACACGATTGCCGGCACGACGGACGCTGCCTTCCAAAATGGTCGAAACGCCCAGCGCTTTTCCGATTTCGCGCACGTTCGGCGTGTGCCCGCGATAGGACATCACCGATGTCCGTGAGATCACTTTCAAATCGCCGATCTTCGAGAGATTGGTCAGGATATCGTCCTGAACGCCATCCGCGAAATAGGCGTTCTCTTTTTCGTCGCTTAGACTTTCAAACGGCAGCACTGCGATCGATTTGTCGATCTTGCGCGCGGCTGCGCGCGGGAGCAGGAAAAATCCGGCGGCGGCGGAAATAATAATGCCAGTGGCAACCAGCATGATCACGTTGCGACGGCGATGAGAGCCCGCCGTTACCACCGCTGGCGTTGTTTTTATGCCTTGAGACGTGACGTCGAAAGCCCAAGCCAGAATCAGCGCGATCGGGAAGCCGATCAGCAGCAACACGATGACCAAACGCAGCGACCAACTCGGCAATTCCCAGGCCGGAAACGCGGCCGAGGCGAGCTGAATGATGCCACCAGCGGCGATAACGTAGGCGACCGCCACACGGTAAACCTTCCGTCGCTTCACTTCCTCGAAGAAACCGCTCATAGAACAAATTTCGGTTGATTATCGTTCAACGGCAACGATTAGACAGACCAATTCAACGCCCCGTTCACTTAACACCGGTGGCGAAGACGGTCTGGAACTGAGGGTTCTCCTTTTCGCGCGAGACCACGCTCACTTCGATGTCGCGAAAGCCGCCTTTTTCCAAAAGCTCATGCAATTTCACTTCGCTAAAGCCTAACCAGCGGTCGGCATAAAGTTCGCGCGCTCTTTCGAAGCGATGACTCAACAAGTCGAGGACAACGACCCGGCCGTTCCTTTTCAAAATGCGGTGGGCCGCCTGGACCGCTCGCTCGGGCTTGATTGCGTGATGCAACGCCTGACTCAACAGGACAAGATCGACACTGCCCTTTGTAACCGGCGGATCTTCCAGATCACCCAGCCGATACTCGAGATTTTTGAAACCATGTTTCTTCGCCAGCTTCGAACCGAACTCGACCATCTTTGGCGAGTTGTCGATCGCGATAACTTTACGCGCGCTCTTCGCCAGCAACTGGGAGAGTGTTCCTTCGCCCGCGCCAAGATCGACAATCGTCAGCCGTGGAACGAGCGAGATCAATGCGTGCGAGAGCGCTTTCCACGATCGTCCCGGGACGTAACTGCGACCGAACTTCCCTGCCAGTTCATCGAAATATTCGCGCGCTTTGTCCTGACGCTTGCGCAACGCGAGTTTCAGCGCCGTCCGGTCGCGGCCGGTTTCGGGAATTTCACGCGCGAGTGTCTCGATCACTTGTTGGACGCGGCCGCGCGCGCCATTGCGTCCTGCGGTTTTAGTCGCGCCGTAGTAAACATTCTTGCCCGCCCGGCGGCCTGCCACTACCCCGGCGCGCTTCAATTGTGCGAGATGACTGGAGATCCGCGATTGGCCCATGTTCAGAATCTGCTGCAGCTCGGCCACGGAAAGCTCTTCCTCTTCCAGCAAGAGCAGCAGTCGCAGCCGGGTCGGATCAGCCAGTAGCCGCAATAAATTAATGGTTGACGTCATCAGCGGTCTGAGACGATATATCTACATATCATGATCGGTCAATATGTTGCTGTCAGCTTGACTGTTTTTGCCACTCGTCACTAGTCACTCGTCACTTCCTGTTATGTCACGTCGCTACGTTTTCTCTTCCGAATCCGTTGGTGAAGGTCACCCCGACAAAGTTTGCGACACGATTTCGGATGCCGTTCTCGACGCCTGCATTAAACAAGATCGACGCAGTCGTGTTGCCTGCGAGACCTACGCCAAGAGCAATATCGTTGTCGTTGGCGGGGAGATCACGATTCCGAATCTGGCTGACGACAAACCGCTCGGCGCGGTTCTTCCAATCAACAAAATCGTCCGTGAGACCGTGCGCGAGATCGGTTACGTAAACGACGATGACGTCTTTCACGCGGATAAGATCGACATCCAGAACATCATCACCAAACAATCGCCTGACATCGCCCAGGGCGTCGATGCGCGCGCAGCCGATGGCAAAGAAACGGCCGAACAGGGCGCGGGCGATCAGGGGTTGATGTTTGGTTACGCCTGCGACGAAACGCCGGAGCTCATGCCGGCGCCGATCATGTTTGCGCATCGGCTCGGACGCGAGCTCACTCGCATTCGCAAGAGCGGAAAAGTCGGCTGGCTCCGACCGGACGCGAAATCGCAGGTCTCAGTTATTTACGAAAATGGCCGACCGATCGGCATTTCCTGCGTTGTTGTTTCAACGCAACACTCCCGCGACGTCAAACATTCCGAAATCCGGAGCTTCGTGATCGAAGAAGTGATCAAAAAAGTTTTGCCGAAGGAAATGTTAAGCGAGAGCACGCAATTTCTGGTCAATCCCACCGGCAATTTCGTGGTTGGCGGACCGCAAGGCGACACTGGTCTGACCGGCCGCAAGATTATTGTCGATAGTTACGGCGGAATGGGACGCCACGGCGGCGGCGCATTTTCCGGAAAAGATCCGAGCAAAGTCGATCGCAGCGCGGCTTACATGGGACGTTGGGTCGCGAAGAACGTGGTCGCGGCCGGACTGGCATCGAAATGCGAAGTACAGTTCGCCTACGCAATCGGTCATCCCAAACCGCTCAGCGTCCATGTTGACACGTTCTGCACCGGCAGCGTCGACGAAGAAGCGATCGAGCAGGCGGTGCTGCAGACATTCAGCTTTAAACCGGCCGACATTATCGATCAGCTCGATCTGCTCCGCCCGATTTACTCAAAGACGACGAACTACGGTCACTTCGGCAAAGTCGACGACCCTGAGATCACTTGGGAAAAAACTGACAAGGCCGCCGCGCTGAAAAAGGCGGCGAAATAAATTTATGATCAGCACGAAGACAAACACGAAACAGCATTTCAAAGTTAAAGACATCTCGTTGGCCGACTTTGGCCGGAAGGAAATTTCGATCGCGGAAAAGGAAATGCCCGGATTGATGGCGATCCGCGAAAAGTACGCACCCCAAAAACCGCTCGCCGGTGTGCGTATCACGGGTTCGCTCCACATGACGATTCAGACGGCGGTATTGATCGAAACACTGGTCGATCTTGGCGCGAGTGTGCGCTGGGCTTCGTGTAATATTTTTTCAACGCAAGATCACGCCGCCGCGGCGATCGCCAAGGCTGGCGTGTCGGTGTTCGCGTGGAAAGGCGAATCACTCGAGGAATATTGGTGGTCGACGTATCAGGCGATCTCGCATCCGGACGGGAAAGGTCCGCAGCTCATCGTGGATGACGGCGGTGACGCGACGTTGCTAATCCACAAAGGTTACGAGCTTGAAGAGGGCAGCGATTGGGCGAAAACAAAATCGGAGAACAGGGAAGAACAGGTTATTAAGGATCTGCTGCTCGAGATCCAACGAGATAACCCGTATCGCTGGCACGAGATCGCGAAAGATTGGCGCGGCGTTTCGGAGGAAACGACCACTGGCGTGCATCGCCTTTACAAAATGCATCAGGAAAACCGGCTCCTCGTTCCGGCGATCAACGTCAACGATTCCGTTACGAAATCGAAGTTCGACAATCTCTACGGCTGCCGGCATTCGCTAATTGATGGGTTAAATCGCGCGCTCGATGTCATGGTCGCGGGCAAAGTCGCGGTCGTCTGCGGTTATGGCGATGTCGGCAAAGGCTGCGCCCAATCACTCCGCGGTCAGGGCGCGCGTGTGGTCATCACCGAGATCGATCCGATCAACGCGCTCCAGGCCGCGATGGAAGGTTACGAGGTCACCACCATCGAAGACACGCTCGGCCGCGGCGACATTTACATCAGCGCAACCGGCAACACCGACGTGATCACGTTCGAGCATATGCAGCGGATGAAAGATCAAGCTGTCGTCGCAAACATTGGTCACTTCGACAACGAAATTCAGGTCGACGCGCTCAACGCCGGCAAAGGCGTGAAGCGGACCAATATCAAACCGCAGGTCGATAAGTACACGTTCCCGGACGGCCACGAAATTTTCCTACTCTCCGAGGGCCGGCTGGTGAACCTCGGCAACGCGACGGGTCATCCGAGCTTCGTCATGTCGAATTCGTTCTCGAACCAAGTGCTCGCTCAATTGGATCTCTGGAAAAATCGCGACACCTACAAGGTCGGCGTTTACGTCTTGTCGAAGAAGTTCGACGAAGAAGTCGCGCGCCTGCATTTGAAAAAAATCGGGGTCAAACTGACCAAGCTCAGCAAAGCACAAGCCGATTATCTCGGCGTGCCAATCGACGGTCCGTTTAAATCCGAGCACTACCGTTATTGACTTGTAGCCGACGACGCTGTCGTCGGCCCGCGGTCAACGACCGCGGCTACAGTGTTGTTCGACAGACTTTTCGCCTTACCAACGCGCTTCCTGCGCTTCGACTTGGGTGGCCTCCACGTAGTAACAGCCCGGCGCCTTGCCGCGCCGCCATCTGCCCAAGACTCGAACGCTGCGGCGGTCATGGACGGCATCCGTAAGAATTTTCGATTGCCGTATCGGCGCGGCGAGCGAGATCGATGTCGATCTTCCAGAGTGAAAAACAAACATGATTTGCGAGGCGCAGGATTCGCCCGGATATAAACTCACTTTCCCGATCTGATCGAACGACGCACCAACTGATGCCGCGCTGACGTTGGTCGTCGCCGGCCTTGGTTTTTCCGGTTCGCCGCAACTGGTCAACACAGATGCGATCGCAAGCAACCACGCCGAAGCCCAAAACGACTTCATTTTGTTAATTGGATGCAGCGTCACGCTGCTCGACAAACTTTTCACCGTTCCAGGTAAACTTGTGGAGAACTTTTCCGCTCTTATGACTGCGGACGAGAATCGTGCGGCCTTGTCGCGGCAGCTCAAATTGCAAGTCTTCATATTTTGATTCGTATTCGCCAGAACTCCACCTGTCGCCGATCGGAAAAACTCTTCGAGATGCTTTGTGCATCTTGCCGTCCGCTCCGAGCTCGAAAAAGTCCAGGGTGACCGAATCATCCCCTTCAAGTTCACCGGAGCAAAGCGCGAGGAGCGAACGTCCGTCTCGATAACGAAACAGCGCGACCTGAAACGATGGCTGAGCTCCATCGCCGGCGATGCTGATGTAGCCATTTTGCCTGTCGATCACTTGCGCGTTGCCTAGCCAGGCGCGCGGCGGAGCTTCCAAAGTCTTGTCTGGCAGCAACAGAAAATAATCCACCACCGTCATTTTCTTTTCGTCCGCGGCGCCGAGCGCGAACGGGAGACAAAGACCGAGCGCCAGGACAACAAAGATCGACAGTCGTTTCATCTCAGCCGCGGACCGTGGCTGAACTTATCAACTCACTGTCACGCTCACGGCGTCGCTCGGCTGGCCGATTTCTTTGCCGTTCATCACGGCGCGGGCGGTGTATTTGAGTTCGCTTTTGCCGGGCGACGTGTCGATCGCGGGTGTCCGGAAAAAGAAACCGACTTTTTGCGGAGATTTGTCGCCTTTGCCTTGGCGATACAGATTGATCCCGGAAACGCCGCCACCGGCTTTACGGAACGGGATCGTGACAAAATTTCCGGTCTGGCGCGCGCGACCGAGCTCGGCCTTGTAATTCGCGGCCTCAAATTTTCCGATGTCGATTTTGAGTTTGTTGCCGATGTCTGTCGTGAACTTCGCGTGGGCTTTGATCCGTTCGACGCGCGCCTGCCGGCGCGTGTCGATTCCGGGCCGCACCGGAGTCGGCGCGCTCGCGCCCGCGGGAAGATCGACATAATCGCCGGAAGATTGTCCGCTTAGAACCGCATTTGCGGCATGACCGGGATCGGCATCGAGGTCGGGACCGAGCGTGGTTAAAATGTGCACGGCGTAGTTCGAATCGTTGACCGCGTTCGTGATCTCGGTTTCGCTGAATCCGAGATCCTTTCCGGCTTTCGGAAACTCTTTGGCGAAATTGCTATACCAGTCGATGCGACCGGCTCGATCAGCAGGAAAATAGGATTTGCTCATACGTGGCAGAGGTGTTGCCACCTTGATAACGCCGTCGCACCGAACCGGTCAAGACTGCTTCGAGATCTTGCGTGCGAGATAAGCCGAGAAATAGCCGGCGTATTTCCTTTGCAATTCCGGCTTTTGCCAATCCTTGCCCGTCAGGACTTTCCGGCAGCTATTGGCGCCGCAATTGCATTCGACCGAGTAATCATCGTCATCGGTCATCGCCCAATCGTGGGTCAGTTCTTCGCCCGCGCGAATCTCACACATGGCGACGAACGTGATCTCACCGCGGAGACCAAGGTTCGGATCGCAGGAATGATTGCTATACAACATCGACAATTCTCTTTCGACGGCATTCACCGGCGCGATGAACAAATTGTCGTCGATCTGGATTTCGACCGGCCCGAGGGTCGGCGTGATTTCGCGACGCAAAGTTTCGCGGTCGACAATGTGCCCACCTTTCACGAGGACGACCTCGTCTTGGGCGATGTCTGCTTTGGCAAATAAACCGCGCCCATGGATTTTGCTCTCGCGCACTTCCGTTTTCAGTGAGCGATAAGACAGCGGTGTCATTAGAGAAGTGACGAGCGACAACTGGCGAGTGACAAGAGAAAAAATTGCTGCTCTTCTTACTCGTCACTCATCGCATGTCACTGGTCACTATCAAATGAAGTCACGCCCGGCCGCGGTCGTTTTTATTTTCATCACCGTGATGCTCGACATGCTCGCGCTCGGTTTGATCGCTCCAGTGTTGCCGAAGCTGGTCCTGAGTTTCCTGAACAACGACATGACACGCGCGGCGAATTGGAATGGCATTTTTCTGACTGTATTCGCCGCGATGCAGTTTCTCTTTTCACCGGTGATCGGCGTTTTGTCCGATCGATTTGGCCGACGGCCGGTCCTTCTCCTTTCCAGCCTTGGCCTCGGTCTCGACTACATCGTCATGGCAGTCGCCCCCACCATTGGGTGGTTGTTTCTCGGTCGCATCATCTCCGGGATTACCGCTTCCAGCATTCCCACTGCCTTCGCTTACATCGCCGACGTAACTCCAAAAGAAAAGCGCGCCGGCGCCTTTGGCATGATTGGCGCAGCGTTTGGTATCGGTTTCACGCTGGGGCCGGCAATCGGTGGATTGGTGGGAAACACGAATCCGCGGCTGGCATTTTGGGTGGCCGCAGGTTTCAGTCTGACCAACTGGCTCTACGGGTTTCTCTTCGTCCCGGAATCACTCGCGCCCGAGAAGCGAAAGGAATTCTCGTTAGGCCGCGCCAATCCAGTCGGCTCGCTCGTTTTACTGCGCTCACATCCGGATTTGTGGAAACTCGCTACGATTCAATTTCTCGCCTACGTCTCACATGAAATTTTCGCCATCTGGGCGCTCTACGCCATTTATCGTTTTGGCTGGGATGCGTGGAGCATCGCCAAGTCGCTCTTTGTCGTCGGCGTCTGCACTGCGGTGATCTCCGGCGGATTGACGGGACGAGTTGTGGCCTGGTTGGGCGAGAAGCGCACTCTTTACATCGGCCAGTTTTTTGGCGCCGTCGGCATGCTCATCGCCGGTCTCGCCCGAAGCGGCGCCGTTTACGTGGCGTCAATCCCGGTCATTTCGATGTGGAACATTTCCTTTCCCGCCGCCCAGGGAATCATGACGCACCATGTGAGCGAGCGCGAACAAGGCGAGTTGCAAGGCGCCATCGGCAGTTTGCGCTCGATCGCGTTCGTCATCGGACCATTTCTATTTTCATGGACGTTTGCCTGGTTCATCGATCCGAAACATTCGTTTCAATTGCCCGCCGCCGGGTATTATCTCGCAGCCGCATTGCTGTTCACCGCGATGTTCATGGCGACGCGTATCAAACAACCGCAATTTGCCGCGGCATCGACGGTGTCCCCCGGCGTTCCCGACGTCGTGCCTCCGGAAGGCCTGACTTCAGGCACCGTCGCGCCAATGATCGAGCCCAAAGAAAACATTTGAGCATTTGGTCCGAGTCAGCGATTGAAGCAATGTGAAAGCAAGCGCGCGTGGCGTGATCGTCGCGTTGACGATCTGCTCCTGGATCGCGATCTCCAATCACTGCGCGTTTCGCGCGATTGCCACAAAAACCGATAGGGCCGAGAGCGGTTGCCCCTTTCATTCCAAACCAGCGAAACCTCAACCGCCACCTGCCGGAACCGAGTGTTGTAAAATTCTTCGCGCTGTCTCGACAACGCCGGCAAAGATCCTTGCGCCGGCAATCGTCGATCTTATTCATGTCGATCTTCCCTTGGTGAAGTTTGCGGCTTTCGCGCCGCCAAAAATTTCGTTCACTCGGCTATCGCTCGATACCGGACCGCCTGGCCGAACGTCATTCGTTGAATTGATCGGGAGCTTGCGCGCGCACGCTCCACCATCGTTCGCGTAATCGCGCGACCACTGCGTTCTGCTTGTAGGGCAACCGCTTCTGCCAGTCCGGCGTCGGACTTGTCGCTTTTCCAGCCGGCAGGCGAGGCGCCTGCCCTACAAACAGAAATGACAAAACGAATTTTAGTTTTGATCGCGACAATCGCCCTCGGTCCGATTGGCGCGGTCGCCCAGGTAGGGGCGATTGACCCCAATCGCCCAAGTCGGAGCCAAGATCACGAGCAAGAGCAGGAGAAGAAACAACGATACACCTGCCCGATGCATCGTGAAATCGTGCGAGCTGAGCCAGGCCAATGCCCAAAATGCGGAATGACATTGGTGCCGATAAAAGAAAACGGAAAACGTCCGATGCCGAAGTCAGAACACACGACGCATCAACACATGTCACATGACGCAAACGGCATGGCGATGCCAGATCATGAACACCCGCCTTCGCACAGCTCCGGCGCGGCAGGCGAAATGAAAATGCAATCGTCGGTCAACGTGGCCGACCCGATGAACCGCGAAAGTTCAGGCACGAGTTGGATTCCGGATTCGTCACCGATGTACGGCCGGATGTTCATGTTCGGTGACGACATGTTGATGCTGCACGGCGCAATTTTTCCGCGATACACCAACGTGACTACGCGCCGAGGCGACGATCGGATCGACGCCCCCAATTGGATCATGGCGATGTATTCGCATCCGTTTAGCGACACAACGCAAATTGGCGGGAGACTCATGATGAGTCTGGATCCGCTGACCGAAGGCGGCCGCGGTTATCCGCTTTTGTTGCAAAGCGGCGAATCGTGGCACGACCAGCCACTGCACGATCGACAGCATCCACATGACTTGTTCGACGAATTGTCCTTTTCGCTTTCGCAAAAGCTCACCGACGATTTGAGCGGCTATTTATATTTTGGTTATCCGGGCGAACCGGCGATTGGTCCGCCGACGTTCATGCATCGGCCTTCAGCGATGGACGATCCGGACGCGCCGATCGGCCATCATTGGCAGGACTCAACGCATGTGACGTTCGGAGTTGCGACCGCAGGAGTGCAATGGCGCAACCTGAAAGTTGAAGGCAGCGTTTTCACCGGTCGCGAACCGGACGAGCACCGTTACGACTTCGATCGCCCACGGTTTGATTCATTCAGCGGACGCATCTCCTGGAACCCAACGCCTGATCTGGCACTGCAAGTTTCGCACGCCTACATCGAAAGCCCGGAAGGGCTCGAACCCGACGTGAACCGCCACCGCACCACAGCCTCGCTCATATATAATAGAGCGCTCGGCCCCGACTCGAACTGGGCGACCTCGCTGGTGTGGGGACAGAACGACGATACTCATGAAGGAAAAACTGAATCGGTTCTGATCGAGACAAATTACCAGCGCGAGCGCGACACTGTTTACGCGCGATGGGAGCGCGTGGAAAAGTCGGGACACGAACTCGTTCTTGCACCCGGCGATCTCAATGAAATCTTCCCGGTCAACGCGGTTTCAATCGGTTACGTCCGCGATCTTTCGCACGGAAACAACATCGACATCGGTCTCGGCGGCCAATTCACCATCGACGTTTGGCCGGAGGAACTTGATCGTTATTATGGCAGCGGGCCAGGTTACGGATTTCAAGTTTTTCTGCGCATTCGCCCGTCGCGCCACGATCACAGCGGAATGCAGATGGAGAAACCTTCGCACTCAATGCCTAAATAAAGGACCGCGTGAGGCGAAGCCTTTTACGCGGTTGTCATCTCGCATGACCTGCGTGAAAATGATCGCCCGTCATGCATCGGTTGCCGAAAATAAATTATTACGACATCGAGCGCATCATTGAGTTCGATTTCGTGCGCGCGACGGAAGCGGCCGCCCTCAATTCGCTCCGCTGGCTGGGGCGAGGCGACAAGGAAGCGGCCGATGCGGCCGCGTGCGATGCCATGCGCGGCATGTTCGATCTGATGAATATCTGCGGCGAAGTTGTGATCGGCGAAGGAATCAAGGACGACGCCCCCGGAATTTTTAAAGGCGAACAACTCGGCACCTGGGTCCCGGGCGCGCCCCAGTTCGACATCGCGATCGATCCGATTGACGGAACGACGAACATTTCCAAGGGCGCGCCGAACTCGATCAGTTGCATTGCGGCCGCGAGTCCGGAGGAAGGCGTCAAAGTCGCGCTCCGCGATGTGCCCTCGTTTTACATGTCCAAGCTGGCGTATGGACCGCGCGTGATTCAGTACATGCAGAAGCGGGGGGATTCGCTCAACATCGACATGCCTATTTCCGAAGTGCTCGCCATCGTTGCGCGGGCAACCGAGAAACGCGTCCAGGACCTCGCCGTGATGATGCTCGACCGCCCGCGGCATAAGGAAATCGTGGAACAAATCCGGGCGTGCGGCGCGACGCTCCGGATGATCGGCGATGGCGACATTGCCGCGGCCATGGCGCCGTCACTTCCCGAATCCGATGTCGATCTTTACATGGGCATCGGCGGCTCACCCGAAGCGGTGCTGGCGGCGGCGGGGATCAAATGTCTCGGCGGCGAGATGCAATGCAAAATGTGGCCGCGCGATGATAAGGAGCGCAAACAACTCGTCGACGACGGCAATGAAAAGGACCTCGAGCGCGTTTACACGGCGGACGATCTCGCCCAGGGCGAGAATATCGTTTTTTGCGCGACCGGGATCAGCGACAGCGCCCTTTTGCGCGGGGTGAAATCAAAAGGCACGACTGCGATCACCCATTCCATTTTGATGCGGGCCAAAAGCAAAACCGTCCGGCTCATCCGCGCGATGCACAATTTGCAGAACAAAACGATCCGGCTACGCTCCGACAACCGAGAACATTTGATTTGAGTTTCCCACCCGCGAATTACGCGAATGAGACGAATTCTTAAGAGAGAAAGCTTTTGCCTTCGATTTTTCGTGTGATTCGCGTCATTCGCGGGCATCTTTCTCGACTCGACAGACGTGCAGAAGCTATTGCAAGATCAACCTTGAACCTCCGCCGCTTATGAGACAAATACCGAAAACCGAATTGTCGCCGGATAACGGCTGTATTATCGACATGAAGTGGAAACTGGGGTCGCTCGGATATCACGCCAGCGCGGCCGGCAAAGAAGCTGCGCCCGCTTCCAAGGAAGCCATCCGACTGCCCGAGCTCGTCCTTTATGATCACATTGGTTTCAAAGGTGCCTACGCGCGGACGAACTTGAGCTTTCATTATATCGGCGATTTCTGGAACGACCGGATCAGTTGTCTGATCGTGGTCAGCGGTGTCTGGCGATTTTATCGGGACGAATATTACAAAGGCCCGCACTGGGACCTCGGCCCCGGCTATTACGAAAGTTTTTTCGCCGCCAAAGGCCCTGACGACGTGGTCAGCTCCTTCCAGTGCGTCGCGCTGACGTAGTTTCGTCCGGGACAGTCTAACGGCGAAGTATGACAGAAGAAGTAGTCGCTTCTGGAAAGAACCGTCACGGATGTCTGACGGCCTACCTGATCGTCATGATCATTGCGAACTCGTTAACGGGCCTGCTCTACCTTTTTGGCGCCGATGCGATCAAACAGAGGCTTCCTAATATGCCGAACTGGGCCTTTCCGGTTCTCATCGCTATCGCGATAATCAATCTGATCTGCGCCTTTGCCCTGTTTAGGTGGAAGAAATGGGGGTTCTGGGGATTTGCGCTATCGAGCCTTATCGTGTTCGCGGTAAATCTCGCTATCGGTCTTAATATCGTATCGGCTATCCTCGGTCTCGTTGGTGTGGCAGTTCTTTTTGGGGTGCTTCACATCGGCAAAGAGAACAAGGGCTGGACACAGCTCGAGTAAGAATCACTCGCTCCTTTCACTCCGCCGACGAAGAAAAGCTGAAGACGGTCTCGGCGCAGCCCCAGGAAAGAGTGAAACCAGAGCCGCCGTGTCCGTAGTTATGAATGACAGTGCGACCGTCGCGACGTTTTCCGCACTCGAGGCGAACGCCTGATTTTCGAAACGGGCGGAGACCGACGCGTTCGTTAAGCACGCGCGGATTATCAATCTTCAACACGCGGCTGCATTCATCGACGATCGCGGTCGTTGTCGCTGGATTCGCTGCAAGATCATTGCTGACGTCATTCGTGCCGCCGAAAACGCAATCGTTCGTCCGCGGGATCGCGTACATGAGCGGCGCGTCATCGCAAACGATCGCGCACTTCAGATTGTCGATCTTCGGAACGATCGCGACCTGTCCGCGGTGCGGCTCCAGATCAATATCGTGCACGAGTCCGCGCGCTCCGATTCCAGCGCAATTGATCACGAGATTGAATTTTGGATCGACATCTTCAAGCTTTTCAAACCGAACGTTGGCATTGATTGAGCCGCCGGCTTTTTGAAAGCGGTTCACGAGGTAATCGAGATAAATGGTCGTGTCCATGAGAGGGACGTTGAGAGACAAGCCGGAGGAGAAAACAGTAAAAGATTTCTCCACTTCGGTCGGAATGACAAAAGATTGAGCCCAATCGGGGATTTGGATTTCGCCGGTGCGGCAATATTGATGGAGCTCGATTATCGAGACGCCGCTGCGCGGATCTCTGCAAAGATCGACAAGCACTTTGTAAGTCGCAAGCGCCCACGGGATCACTTTGTCCGCCGGCTCGGCGTCGTAGGGAAACCAAAGCGCAGCCGCTGCGCCGGAAGTGGTTTGCTGGCCAATCTGTTCGGCAAAGATCGCGGCGCGAAATCCGCGCTCGGCAAAAAGAACGCCGCAGGTCAGTCCGGAAACGCCGCCGCCCACGATGGCGATTGATTTAGCCATGAAGAAAGTTGTAGGGCAGGCGCACCGCCTGCCAACTCAAAACGCTCGTAAGCGCTGCGCGAATCGGTTAAATTAGGGTGATGGTTTCACTAAATCGCGACGCGCTGACCGACAAAGTGCTCGAAGGCGGACGAATCTCGCCAGAGGAAGCGCTTCAGCTTTATTCGCTGCCGCTGGAAGAATTGGGCGCGTTGGCAAATGTGCGGCGAAACCTGGCCAAGGAAAAAAGTTACGGCGGACGCGGGCGCGAGATCGTGACCTACATTGCGGACCGCAACATCAATTACACCAATGTTTGCAACGTGTATTGCAAGTTCTGCGCGTTTTACCGGACGGAGCGCGATGAAGACCATTACGTTCTTTCGCTGGAACAAATCGACCAGAAACTCGACGAACTCTCGGCGGCCGGCGGAGTTCAAATCCTAATGCAGGGCGGGCACCATCCGAAATTGCCGTTCGCGTGGTATCTCGATCTTTTGCAGCACATCCGAACAAAATATCCGCACATCAATATCCACGGATTCAGCCCGCCGGAGTTTCAGCATTTCGCGGAAACATTCCGAATGCCGCTACGGGAAGTGATTGCAGAATTCAAAAAAGCCGGGCTGGGATCCATCCCCGGCGGCGGCGGCGAAATTCTGGTCGATCGGGTGCGCAAGAAAATTTCGCCGTTGAAAATTAACAGCGACCAATGGCTGGAGGTGATGCAGGTCGCGCATGAGCTCGGTTTGAAATCGAGCGCCACGATGATGTTCGGTCACGTCGAAACGACCGAAGAACGGATCGAACATTTGCAACGCATTCGCGATCAGCAGGACCGGAGCGGCGGGTTCACCGCTTTCATCTGCTGGACGTTCCAGCCGCAACACACGGTATTGAAGGTCGAACAGCCAACCGGCGTGGCCGAGTATTTGCGGACGCAGGCGCTCTCCCGGATTTTTTTGGACAACATCGACAACATCCAGAGTTCCTGGGTCACACAAGGGCCGGAGATCGGCCAAGTGGCATTGAAATATGGCGCCAACGACTTCGGTTCGGTAATGATGGAGGAAAATGTCGTGAGTGCGGCGGGAACTACTTTCTGTTTGAACGCAGTCCAAATCGAATCATTGATTCGCGATGCGGGTTACGAACCGCGCCGCCGAAATAATTCTTACGAACTGTTGAACTGAACGGCCCACGGCGTTGTCTATGACAGGCGCCTCGCCACTCGAAGAAAATCACGCCTTGACGATAGCCCGCTTCTCCTCTAATTGCGCCTGTCCCGCGCCAGTTTTTTATGCTGCGCGGGATTCGGCATCTTGATTTATGAGAGAATTTCCGGGATCGGTACGGGGCTGGACGGCAGTAATGCTTTTCGTGACCGCGTTAGGATTGTTCGCGCCGGCGATTGCGCGCGGACAGCAGGCGCCGATCATCCGTTCGATCGATGTGCAATACTCCGGTCCTGCGACCGTGTCGAAGGACGTGATTCTGGCGCAAATCAGGACGGCGGTCGGTCAGCCCTATTCCGATTCGACGGTCGAAGACGACATTCGTAGTCTCTACAAGACCGGCACCATCCAGAATGTGCGCATTTTTGCGCAGCCTGAAGAGGACGGCGTCAAGGTGATTGTCGCAGTCCAAACGCGACAGGTGCTGCGCGAACTAGTTATTGACGGCGCCCAACGGGTAAGTGCGAAGAAGCTTCGCAAGGAAATCGGAGTGAAACTGAACTCGCCGGTCAATGAAGATGATCTTCAGAAAGCGCGCCAAAAGATCATCGACAGGTATCAAAGCAAAGGTTTCACCGACATTACCGTGGATTTCCGGGTCGAGCCGATCGACGAGAGACGCGGGACGGCGCGCGTCATTTACACGGTCAACGAAGGCGTGAGGGGCGCGGTCAAAAGAATCCGTTTTGAAGGCAACGAGCATTTCAGCGAAAAGATTCTGCGCAAGCAGATGAAAACTCGCGGCAAGACGATGATCGCATTCATCGACAAATCAGGGCGATTGGACGAGGTCCAACTGCAACAGGACCTCGACGCGATCAAAGAGTATTACCAAAACCACGGCTACATCGACGTGGAGGTGCAGGAGACCGGCCGGGAACGAAAGAACGGGCCGCTTCTTATCACTATTGGAATCAAGGAGGGAACGCTCTATCACGTCAACAAATTGTCCTTCGCCGGTTACAAGGAAACGACCGAGGAGAAAATTCGTAAGGTCATCAAAATGAAGGAGGGCTCCGTCTATTCGCCCAAGGACTTACACGACGACGCGAAAGCAATCGCCGATAACTATGGCCGCGGCGGATATGTCGATCTTATCATTCTGCCGCAAGGGACCCCCGCTGGCGCCGGTTTGATCGACGTTCATTACAAGATCGAAGAGGGCAATCGCTCGTTTGTGGAACGGATCAACATCATTGGGAACACGCGGACCAAGGACAAAGTGATCCGCCGCGAAATCTTGGTCAGGCCGGGCGATGTGTTCGACACGGTGCGAATGGACACGACTAAGAAACGCCTCGAAAACCTAGGCTACTTTACCAAAGTCGAAGCCTATCCGGAGGAAACCGGGGTGGAGGGCCGCAAAGATTTGGTGATTCAGGTGGAAGAAAAACGAACCGGTTCGCTCAATTTCGGCGCCGGTTATAGCACGGTCGACAAATTGATTGGTTTCGTGGAGCTGACTCAGGGCAATTTCGACATTACAAACTGGCCCGGATTAACCGGCGCCGGTCAAAAATTCCGGGCAAAAGCACAGATTGGTAGTGAGCGGAAAGATTTTGTGGTTGGCTTGACCGAGCCTTATTTTCTCGATCAGCGGCTTTCGCTCGGCGGGCAGCTATTTTATTCCGAAGCGAACTATCTAAGTTCGGCCTACGACCAGCGTAACTACGGCTTTTCACTGGAGGCGCGAAAGCCGCTCTTCTCATGGGTCTACGCAGTCCTCGGTTACAGCATACAAAATTACGATATCTTTAACGTGGCCAATGGCGTCTCGCCGGAACTTCTTGCTGAAGAAGGGACAACGACGAAGAGCTCGGTCACCACCAGTTTAGTTTGGGACCGGAGGGACAATCCGTTTTTGACCCGAAAGGGCGAGCGAATTTCCATCACGTCTTACGTTGCCGGAGGCCCGTTGGGTGGAGACGAGCAAATTTACGGATTTGATATCGAAGCAACCAAATATATCCGGTTCCCCGGAGATCTGATCCTTTTGTTCGATGTCGAGGCAGCCACGGTGGACGTATGGAACAAGCCCGAGCAAACCAGACTCAGCGGCTTTTTTGGTGAGGTCTTTGATATCAACGGTAAGCCGGTTATCGATCCATTAAACCCACCTAAGCAACTTAGTTTACCAATTAATGAACTCGTCCCCACCGTCCCGATTTTCGACCGACTTTATCTGGGCGGGTCGAACAACCTGCGCGGTTTCCGTTTCCGCGACATCAGCCCGAAGGATTTCCAAGGTCAGCCACTCGGTGGTCAATCGATGGCCCGCGGGACGGTGGAACTGACCTTTCCCATCATTGAAAAGGCCCGGGGCGCGATATTTTACGACGCTGGTTTAGTCAATCCGGATCCATGGGATTTCGGGGATGAAACACTGATAGTTCAGCGCGGCCCCAACGCCCGGGCTAGCGCCAAGTACGCAAGAATAAACCATTTGCCTTACAATTTGACGCCCAAAGCCACGTTCGACAGCTTCGGGTCTGATTTCGGCGTTGGTCTGCGCCTGGATCTGCCGATCGGCCCGTTACGGCTCGATTACGGTTATCCGATAGACCGGGCTGGAAATACCGGTCACGGCCACTTGAACTTCAGCGTCGGCTACCAATTTTAATCGAATATTGACACTTGCGGTCGGGACGGTTTCCGACGACTTATTTAGCCCTCTTATGAAAAAATTGCTTTGTTTGACGGTTGTTTCCTTGCTCGTTCTGCCGATCGCGGCGCGGGCGCAGGGAACCTTGAAGATCGGGACGGTCGATATGAACCGCACGTTCCGGGAATACAATAAGACCAAGGACGCTGAGGCGAAGATTAACGACGCCAAGAATCAGGCGAAAAAAGAATACGACGAACGTGCGGATGCCTATAAAAAAGCGCTCGACGATATCAACAACCTTAACAAACAGCTTGAAGCGCCGGCCCTGAGCGCCGATGCCAAGGCTCAGAAAGCCAAGGAACGCGACGACAAGATTTCAAACATCAAGAACATGGAGCGCGAAATCACCGAGTTTCGGCAGACGCGCGAACGCCAGCTTCAAGAGCAGGCGTTGCGCATGCGCGAAGGCATCGTCAAAGAAATTAGCGACGTTGTCATGGACAAGGTGAAAACAAGCAACCTCGACCTCGTCTTCGATAAATCCGGCAACAGCCTCAATGGCGTTCCGGTGCTGATGTATTCTCGCGACAGCGTCGATTTCACGAACGACGTGATCACGGTCTTGAACAAGCCAGGCCGGGCCAGCTCGATAACAACTGGAACCCCGACCACGGCGACGACTCCGAGCGCTTCCGCGACTCCAAAGAAGCCTTAACGGCAGCTGAAGAATTAAAGAACACACGCGGGACAAACTCGCGTGTGTTTTTTGCGTACAGGTTGAAGATTCGCGATTACGTTTCGGTTGGATTCGGAGCGAAGGTGAGTTCAAACCAAGACCAGCAAACTCGATCGCCAAAATGCGGACTTCCAGCGCTCTGGTGGATCGTCTTCGTTTCACTCACCCTGGTTCGACTCGGACAAGCGGCCCCAAGTTGGGAATCCACTCTGACCAAAGATCCGCCCGGTAGCTTTCCCGAGCTTCGACCGGTCCGTACCACTTATCATTTCGGCTGGTCCGGGTTTACCGCCGGCACCGGCGACATCCACTTTGCCAAGACGGCTGATAAGCGTTTTCAGCTTGAGGCGACCGGTCGAACGATTGGTCTCGTTCGCGCTCTGTGGAGATTGGACGCGAGCTACCGCGGATTGGCCAACCCGGAAACGCTTCGTCCGATCGAAAGCAAACAGACCGAAATCTACCGAAAGAAAAAGCTCGTTACTGATCTCAGTTTCACCGATTCCGGCGTTATGCGAGCGCGAACGGAAGGGACCGGTGCCAAAGCAACCAAACCGTTCAATTTCCCCAACTTGTTCGATCTGCACAGCGCCCTGCTTTATCTGCGCAGCCAACCGTTAAGCGATCACGGCGTTTATCGCGTTGTCGTTTATCCAGCCACCTCCGCTTATCTGACAACTGTGACCGTTCTCGGCCGCGAACACGTGGCCGTCCGAGCGGGCGCCTACAACGCGATCAAGATCGATCTTCAGCTTCAGCGCTTGGGCAAGAAACTTGAATTGGAGCCACATCGGAAATTCCGGCGCGCGACTATTTGGATCTCGGACGATGCAAACCGAATTCCGCTGCGCATTGAAGCACAGATTTTCGTCGGCACTGTCTTTGCCGAGCTCCAGGCGGTGCACTTTGATCAGGAAAAAAGTTAATGCTCTAATGTCGATCCGCTGACAAGATCCATCCGGCAAGGACGGATTCGCCGCGGCGGCCAATCAGCGTTCAGGTATCCATTCACCGCGCACTGGCGCTTCGCGGAACGGGCGGCGGCGCGGAACGCGAATCGGAGCGTTCGCACCTGGTAAGAGCTCGAGAGCGGCAAGAGTTTCCAAGTCGAGTCGCCCGGTGACCGGAAGGCGGACCCGAGCCTGATAGGCCCGTAAGGAAAATTCCAAACCAGGACTGGGGTACCCGTCGATCGCACCGCGATAAAGCCCGCGCCGCGCCAGAAGATTTTGTGCTGAAATGATGACATCCCTCCGAACTTGCGGCGGCGCTGCTTCATACGGTGTGCCAGCAAAATCCTCCGCCGGATGCGCCGGACCTGTGTCGTAATCCGGTCGGACCGGTAATTGTTCGCCACCGCGAATCCGTCCGTCGGCGGATCGATCTTGCGGCGGTTCCGGAAACGGCTGGCCAGTTAAAGGGTTTGTCGGAGCCGAACTTTCTCGCGGTTGGGCGCGCAAGTCCGAAGTTTCCGGCGCAGCCGGCGCTGGAGTTGGGGACGCTTTTACGATCGCGCGAGCGCCGGAAGAATCGACCCCAAGAGATTTGAGCGTTTCATCATTGAGATCGCCACTGATTTGAAGCCCGTTGCGGATTTGGTAGCGCCGAATCGCCGCCGTCGTGTCCGCATCTTTTTCGCCAGTAACTTCGCCGTAATAAAAACCCTGGTCCTTCAGCGCTTGCTGCACATTTTGGACGACTTGATCTGCCCTTGCTCCTGCCACGAGTGCGGCCACCAGAACCACAACTGCGATCAAAAGTTTCATGTCGATGTTGCTTTGACGCCGAAATCTGTCCGCTATTCAGTCCCCGCCCCGGTCACGGCCAGCGGCAGCTGCCGTTCTTTTAAAACGTCGCGATAACGCAGAATACCTTCGCTAATGGCCGCCGCCATCTGTTCGCGGTAATCGTTACTTTCCAGCTTCGTGATATCGTCCTTGTTGCTAAGAAACCCAGCTTCCACCAGCACCGCCGGGACTCCAACGTTGGCAATCACAAAGAACTGCTCGGCTTTTGTTCCGCGATCAGGCGCCTTCGTTCGCGCCACCATCGCTTCCTGAATGAACCGGGCCAAACTCTGGCTCGCCAAAGTGGGCGACTCGGCCGCCGGCCCCTGAAAAAAGGGAATCCACGAAACAAGCCGCGGGGCCGGAGCCGCCTGATGCTCGGCATAATAAGTTTCTACGCCGGCGACCACCTTTTTGCCTTCATTGAAATGGATGCTGACAAAGATACAATCCCGCGCGCGATTCGTAACTGCCGCGCGATCGGCGAGCGAAACATAACTGTCGCCAACTCGCGTCATCAGCGTCGCCAGACCTTGGGCTTGAAGCAATCGATCGACCCGCTGCGCGATGTCGAAAGTCAGATCCTTCTCATAAATTGCGCCGCACATCGCGCCGGAATCCTGGCCGCCGTGGCCAGGATCGAGAACAACCAGCGTGAATGGCGCCGGCGCGGCAGTATGGCGCACCGAAGGTTCCGGCCGTGGAGTGGAAAGGACCTGCCACCAGACGAACGACGCCGCCATCAGCGAAAGTCCCAGCCAGGCGACAATGTTTTTCATTGCCCCGCCGAAGCCGAATCGCCCTTGAAACATCGCTACCTTTCAAGACTGGATCGCAGTTCTTCGTCCGCCAAAGTTCGATAACGAATCGCGCTCTTCCGGTCGCGCTCGAGCACGGCCGCTTCAATCCCAGCCTTGGCCAGCTCCTCTTCTCGGTGTTTGCGAACAGCGTCGCGCTCTGGCAATTCCTTGCTCGCGTTTTCTCCCATCGCCATCCGGCCAACGCTCCATGCATCGAATGCCACATTGATCGCATCCGGCAACGCCCCATCGGTGACGTGTTCTTTTTGCAAAAACTTTTCCATCAGCTCTGCCGACTGGCGCGTTCCGCTCAAGACTGCAAACCGCTGCCGCGGTTGCCCGGTCAATCCGTCAGCCGCGATTGCGCCGTCGTAATCGATGCGCAAAAACAAATCTTCCTTCGAGCTCGAACCGATCTCGGCAAAAAGCAACCGCGCAAGGTAGGGGGCACCATAAACTTGCTCGAACGCACTTTTCATTACCGGGCTGAGTGAGTAATGCGCGAGACGACGCAGGGAAACGTCCGCAGCCGAACGCGTGAAACCCTCCGTGCTCGCCAATTCGATTGCCGCTAGCCGCAGTCGTTCGATATCTCCGGGATGACCAATCGCGCCCATCGCGATCCGGTCGTAAATCTCAAAAATCTTTTGCCGCACGCGTCCGAGCGTTACGAAAAGAATTCCGTCACGATATCCGACCGCCGCGATCGGACTCCCCGCCGCCAGCTGCGTTTCGATGTACTCGCGCCGGTTCGCGATCGCCTCTACCCAACGATACGGCTCTTCGATCATGCCACCTTTTGTTTGAACACGCTGGCTATCTTTTGCTCCGGCAACGTTGTGATCCCTTCGCGCGAAACAGTTTTGATCAGTGGAAAAATTTTTCCGCTCCGATCGACTCCGCCGGTGGAAGTGTCCGCTTCCGCGGCTGTGTCGAGCGCGCGCAATGCGATCGCAATCGCTTCGTCCTCGTTCAATTGCTGCAGCTTCTTGTCGCCCCAGTTGTTTTCGTAATAAAGGATACCACGCACCGCCGGCGAACCGGAGCCGGTTGCGGCGTAATCCGTCACTTCGAATTGCGCGCCCATCGCGTCGTAAAAATAGAGTCGCGCTTCCGGTTTTGAATTTCCATCGTAGGTCGCGAAGATCGGCACCACCACGCCGACGCCTTGCATGACGAATCCAAAGTTGTCCCGCAACAATTTGGAAAGGGCGCGCACCTTGCCATCCACGCTCATCTCTTGCAACTGCGACCGCCGAAAATATTGAAACGAATGCTCGAGCACACGCGCCATTTCCCAGGCCGTAGCCGGCACACCCGCGATGGCCATGATCGAATGGCGATCGATCTCGAGCACCTTGTCCGCGCGATCGTAAACGACGGTATTGCCTGCGGTCGCGCGACGATCGCCCGCTACCAGCACGCCGCCCGCAAATTTGAAAGCTAGGATAGTGGTCGACTCCGTCTGAACGAACGGATGATTTCCTGCCGCGCCGGTTGGATCGGGCGCGATTTGGAGCAAACCTTTGCGCCGCAAGAGCGCCGGGAAATCTTCACTCGCGCCAGAAAAATTCTGGTCCAATGCCAAAGGCGGCTTGTCCATTATTGGCCGGTGCGCTGGCGGTAGCGTTTCGACTGGTTCGGGTCCACCTTCCGCATTTTTTTCAATAAATCTTTCGTGTCCGGCCGCGAGACGTCGGGCGAGCGCGGACCACCTTCGTCCCCCTGCTTCGGACCCCACGGAGCGGGATCAAACGGCTTTTGCACGCGCTCCGGCATGGCAAAAAATTTAAGGAGAAATGATAAGAAGGCAAGCTGGCGCCCTCCAGCCGGCCCTGCTTGCCAGCGGAAGCGGCTAATGCCAAAATCGAGGGTTGATGAAATCCCTGGTCGCGAATCCTCTTGCCGCATCGGTTTTGATCGCTCTCGCGAGCTCGAACGGTTTCGCCCAGACATCTGCGCCCACGCCGCACACCACTGCGACTCAAGCCGCCGCAGGCCAGGCCGCGCAACTTCAGGAGCTAACCAAAAAGATCGAAGAGCAGAATGCGAAGATCGATATGCTTTCGCAGCAAATTCTTAAGCTTCAGTCACAGCTGTCCAATCAACGTCCCGGCGTCATGATCGGCGAAGGCGCCCCACCAACATCGACATCGACCGCATCGACGTCTACTCCAGCAGCGGCCGAACCGTCCGTGAAAGCAGGCGATGGCAACAGCCACATCGTCGCGCGCGGCGAAACGCTTACCTCAATTGCGCGGATGCACAACATCAGCGTGAGCGAGCTGCAAAAGTTCAATCACATCGATAATCCTTTGAAATTGCAGGCCGGCCAGACCCTTTTGATTCCCCCATCGCCGATCCCGTCGCCATCTTCTTCGGGCGAATAAGCGATGGAGGAAGTTTTCAGCCAACCCTGGTTTTTACGAAAACATCAGGACGGCTCTGTCTTCGGCCCAATTTCGTTCGATCAACTTTCCGGTTGGGCTTCGGCCGCTCAAGTCGCGCCGCACGATCTTGTTTCGACTGATCAACAAACGTGGTTAAAAGCGCCGATGCTTGCGCAGCTCGCAATGGATTGGTTGGTCGAAGTGACCAGCGAGCATTATTACGGACCAACCACTGTCGGTGCGATCCAGGAATTTATCCGGCTTGGCGATATCAAAGCGGACGCCTTCCTTATCAACTCCTGCGATGGAACTCGCCGGCAGATCGGCGAAATGCCTGCGCTCTTCAAAACAAACGCCACCGCCTCTAAGACGAGCGCAGGCGACGCTGCGGTCGAGCCAGCCGCGGCCGGTATTTCAATTCGCCTTCAGGAACGCATCCGCGATCTCGAACAAACTTTGCGGGAAGAACGACGCGCCTTAGCTGAAGCCGAGCAGAGTTACGAAAAGCTGGAAGAAAAATACAACGCCCTGCTGCAGCGTGGCGGCCCGACCGCTTAGACCGACATCTGTTCGTCCGCCGGCGCGACCGGCGCTTCCTCCAAGCTCGTCGCCGCATCGACGATCTCCCGTGGCGATTCGAGCAAACTTTGCTCGCACAACGCCGCATATTTGCCACCGTGCCCAATCAGCTCCTCGTGCGTGCCGCGCTCAATGATGCGCCCGTGATCGAGCACGAGAATCTGATCGGCACGCACAATCGTCGAAAGCCGATGCGCGATGACCATCGACGTTCGGTTCGCCATCAAATGTTCCAGCGCTTCCTGAATCAGACGCTCGGTCGCGGTGTCTACACTTGCGGTCGCTTCATCGAGAATCAAAATCGGCGGATCCTTCAACAGAGCGCGCGCGATCGAGAGCCTTTGCTTTTCCCCGACACTCAACTTCACACCGCGCTCGCCCACTACACTCTCCAATTTGTCTGGGAGTCGTTCGATAAACTCGCGCGCATTGGCGGCTTCCACTGCGCGCCATAACTCCGCGTCGGTCGCGCTCGGTTTTCCCATCAAAAGATTCTCGCGGATCGAGCCGTTGAAAAGAAAACTTTCCTGTGTCACCAGGCCGATATTCTCTCGCAGCGCGCGAATGCCGTATTCGCGGATCTCTTTGCCATCGACAAAAATCTGGCCATCGCCCTCTTTCAATTCGTAAAAACGCGGAAGCAAACTCGCCAGGGTCGATTTGCCAGCGCCAGTCGCGCCGACCAGGGCCACCGTTTCTCCCGGGTGCGCATGCAGTGAAATATTCTTTAGCGCCGGCAAACCTTCGGCGTAACTAAAATTGACGTTTTCGTAACGAATGTCGCCGGCGACACGCAACGGCGCATAACTGTCGATCCAGCCAGTTTCAATCGGCTCGTCCAAAATCTCAAACACGCGCTCGCCCGCGGCGCGGCCGGCTTGGACGAGTTGATTCAATTGATGAAGCCGGCTGATTGGATCGTAGAGAAACGCGGTCAACATCAGGAACGCGACCAGGTCGCCGATTTGCATCGTGCCGTTGAGCACCGCGTAACTTCCAAACCCGAGCACGACCACCGCACCGATCGCTTCGAACATCGACATCGACGGCGAGTAAATCGCCCAGACCCGCATCACCACGAGAGTGGCGTGCCGCAACTGATCGCTTACGCGATTGAACCGGGCGTGCTCCTCTTTCTCGCGCGCAAAACTCTTGATCTGGCGAATCCCGGACAGGTTATCGTGCAAAAGCGCGTTCATCGCCGAGGCCGCGCGACGCTGGAGACGATAACGCCGATGCGCGGTCAGGGTGTAAGTCAACGCGCCCGTGATCAAAAACGGGAACGGAATCAGCGCGAGCAACGCGAGCTCGGCATTGAAATAAAACATCACGCCGAGAACGATCATCACTTGAAGGATCGCGACCACGCCCTGCTCGATCCCATCGATTAGCACCCGTTCGACCGAATTCACGTCTTCGATTACCCGCGTCATCAAATCGCCGGTCGCACGATTGTCGAACCACCGCAGCGGCAGCAGTTGAATGTGCGAATACAAATCGCTCCGCAGATCGAAAATCACCCGTTGTTCGAAGGTATTGTTCAGAATGATCCGGAGCGTGTTGAAGCCGTGCTGAAGCAGAAACGCCACGAGAGCGAACAACACCAGCGGCAGCAATTTTTCCGGATGATGCTGGCGCACGACATCGTCGATGATCCATTTGGTCACGCCCGGGAAAACGATCACCATCAACGTGCCGATGACGGCGCACCCGAGCGTGCCGAGCGCGAGCGCCGGATAACGCTTCAAGTAACCAAACACGCGCCAGACCGTTTTCATTCTAGAGCAAAGCTATCACAGCTCGCGCTGTGCAACATCTGGGTGGATCGGCCGCTCCGCGGACGATGTTAAAAAAGAACGGCGCCGCCGCCAAGAGTTTAACATCGAGCAAGGGACTGCTCGATCCGCCGTCTCAAAGGCGGTCGCCGGAATGTTTATGTCGACCTTTGAACGTGAGTTCGGCGATACCGGATTTGTCGAGCTCGCCCAAACCTTCCGCGATCATGCGCTCGTATTGTTGTTTGGTCGCGCCCGCGAGCGGCAGATCGAGCCCGCGCTGACGTGCAAGTTCGAGCGCGATGCCGCTGTCTTTGGACGCGTGCGCGGCGGAAAAGAAGCAGCTGTGGTCGCGGTTCTGCATATCTTCGCCATCAGTTTCCAAGACGCGCGACGCCGCGCCGGTCTGAGCAAAAACTTCGCGGAGCGTTTTCAGATCAAGTCCAAGCGCGTCGCCGAGCGCGAGCCCTTCGGCCAGGCCGGCGGTGTTGATGTTCATCACCATGTTGACGAGCGCTTTCACTTTCGCGGCTTCGCCCGCTTTACCAATGAAACGCACCGTCGCCGCCAGCTCCCTAAGCACCGGTTCTGCTTTCCGGAAGGCCGCCTCGGCCCCGCCGCACATCAAATAAAGTTTCCCTTCGCGTGCCTGGGTGATGCTCGACGCCATGCAGGCTTCGAGCGATTGCGCGCCGGCTTTCTCCGCCAGCTTCTCAACATCGACATGCACCTGCGGCGAAATCGTCGCGCAGTTAATGAAAAGTTTTCCGCGCGCGTTGACGAGAAGGTTGTCGCCGGTTCCCGAGAAAATGTTGCGCATCGCTTTGTCGTCGGTCACGACAGTGAAGGTCACGTCCGATTGCGCCGTCACTTCCGCCAAATCCTGACACGCGGCGCAACCAAGCTCTCCCGCCAGATCCGTCGCCACTTTTCGGTTCGTGTCGTAGACCGCAGTCACGTGAAAGTTTCGATCTTTCAACCGGCGCGCCATGTTCGCGCCCATTCGCCCAACGCCCACAACACCAATGTTCATGACGATAATGTTTCAGATTTCGGCTAAATACGCCAACGACACGAAAGATTCACGGGATTCAATTTTCAAATCCTTTGGCGTAATTTGGCGTGTTTAGCGGATACCAGCCTCAAACATCAAACTTTATGGGCAAAGAACGGATTGTGTCGCTTCTCTTCCCGGACGCTCGTCATCGGCCCGTGACCGGGACAAATGATCGTTTCATCCGGCAAGGTCAGAATTTTCTCGAGATTGTTTCGAACCGCGTCTTTGTAGGAAACGGTCCCGCCACCCATCGAGCCGGCAAAAAGCGAGTCGCCGACTATCGCAATCGGTCGGGCGAGGCCGGTCACAACGAACGTCATTCCTCCCGGCGAATGCCCCCAGGTCAACCGTGCTTCGATCTGGATCTTGCCGACGCGAAATTTTTTTCCGTCATCGATTGTTTCCGCTGCCGGCACCGGTTCGCGCGCCGGAGCAAAAACTTCGGCGCCGGTCTCTTCGCGCAGTCGCGGCAAATCGGCGACGTGATCGGAATGGGCATGGGTGAGCAAAATCAAGCTGATGCTGAGATTTTCTTTCGTCGCCAGTTTTAGCATTCCGGCGCAATCTGCGCCGGTATCAAATGCGGCCGCGTGTTTCGTTGCCGGGTCCCAAACGAGATACGCATTGACCAGCATCCCGCCGTAACTGGTATTGGATTGGGCAAGCCCTTCGAAATTCTCGAGCTTGTCCGGTTTCCATTTACGCTGCGCAAGATAGACCAGTGCGTCCGCGTCGAGATCCAGGACCGGCGCGATCGTGCGCAAAGTCGCTTCGTCCGCTTGCCCATCGCGCGCTTTACGAATTGCTTCCGCTCTCAAGCCGGATTTCTTCGCAAGTTCGCTATCGGAAATGCTCAAACCGCGTTGCGCTTTGCCGACGATGTCCCCGATGTTGTCTTCCAGTTCAATCATAACCTTCTTTCGTCAGGCAGTGAGCGCGTGCGCTTCTCGATCGCAGCGCAGGTTGCGAATCTTTTGCGGAACGAATTTTTCGAAAGCGCTCGCAATATCAGCAACCGAAAGCAATTTGCCTGTTTCCTTCTCCATCGAAGTCATTTTCACATCCGAAATTCCGCACGGAATAATGTGAGTGAACGGTGTCAGATCGTCGCAAACGTTAAGCGCGAAGCCATGCATCGTGATCCAATGGCGAACGCCGACCCCGATCGACACGATCTTGCGATGGCCGATCCAAACACCGGTGAGACCTTCGCGCTGCTTCGCCTCGATTTCGTAGCCGGCGAGAAATTCGATCAGCGTTTGCTCGAGCCAGCGCAGGTAGCGATGCAAATCCTGCCCGCACCGGCGAAGATCGACAATCGGATAGCCCATCAGTTGGCCGGGGCCGTGATAAGTCGCCTGACCGCCGCGATTGATTGCGAAAAGCGAATGCGGCAAATGCATTGCGCCTAACAAACTCGATTTGTCCGGCGTCCGTCCGATGGTGTAAACCGGTTCGTGCTCGAGTAAGAGCACTTCATCGGCGGCATCGCGATCTTCACGCTTTCTGGCAACGATCTCTTCCTGAAGCGCGAGCGCATCGGCAAAATTGACTCGGCCGAGCCAGCTGATTCGAAGCATTGAATCGCCTGCCGCGCCGAAACTTTGCGAAGGAAGGTTCATATTTGCGTCGCTCCGGGGATTCCCATCCGCGCGGTTTCTTGCGCGCGCACGTGGGTCAGACCGATCGCGAGTGCGTCGGCTGCGTCCGCATCCGGCGTTTCGGTCAAACTAAGAAGCGCGCGCACCATGAATGCGACCTGGTTTTTTCCAGCGCCGCCGCGACCAACCGTGGCCTGTTTGATTCGTGTGGGCGGATATTCGAAAACCGGCAATCCATTTTCAGCGGCGGCAAGAATGGCCGCACCGCGCGCGGCCCCGAGCAGAATCGCCGTCTTGTAACTCTGGACGTAAATAACGGATTCGAGCGCGCAACAATCCGGATCGTGCTCGCGAATTAATTCAATCAACCGGTCTCGAATCGCGACCAGACACGACGACGAGCGGAGCTTCTGCGCGTTGTGAATCGTGCCGAAGTAAAGAGCGCGCGCTTTCCCGTTGTTTGCATCAACAACTGCGACGCCGGTATTGCGCAAGGAAGCGTCGATGGCGAGAACGCGCATGTCAGTGACCGGAACCAAGCGCGAGAAAAACGCAACCGGCAATGCCGAAGAGGAGACTGACTATCCAGAAGCGCCGTTTTCTTGTTAACGCCGAAATGGCTGCAATCGCGATCGCGATTTGAAACATGGTTACACCGCGCGCAAAAACTTCGTGCTGATGAAAATTCGATTTCGCTTCCGCTTGCTTGTGCTCGGCCTCGGTTTTGATTTCTTCCTGCTCTTTTTCGTAACGATCCCGCTTGGCGGCGTCGGATTCGTTAGGCGCGGCCGAGAGCGCAATTTTCGCGTCGAGCACGGAAGCTTTGATGCTCTTGGCCTGATAATAACCCCATTGATCGGACGCTTCGATCTGGCTCATCATCGCTTCGTTGGCGTGTTTTCCGGAAAGAAGTCCGGCGATCGCAGCCAGAACGGCGAGAATGGCCGTGCTCAGCGCGACCCAGGAAATCCAGTTCTCGCCACCATGCTCGGCGCTGTGATGGATTTCTTCGTGCAAATGTTCAAGTGGAACTTCCGCTTCTTCCACGGGTTCACTCTAAGATCGACATCTACAGCTTCAAGGTCGAAACGTAACGCACTGTGAGCCGGCAAGGGGACGATCGCCATCCGGGTTTCAGCAGGCGATTTTTCCGCTCGCTCGGTCCCGGGGTGATTACTGGCGCGGCGGACGACGATCCCTCAGGCATCGCGACTTATTCGATCGCCGGGACGCAACACGGCCTCGCCCTTTTGTGGACGGCGCTGATCACCTGGCCGCTGATGGCCTTCGTGCAAATGATGTGCGCGCGCATCGGAATGGTAACTGGCCGCGGCCTCGCCGGCGCCATGCACCACAAATATCCGCGGCCACTGATCCTCGTCGCGGCAGTAGCGCTCTTTGCCGCAAACTCGATCAACGTCGGCGCCGATCTTTCCGGAATGTCGGATGCGGCTGAAATGCTCACTCGCGTTAACTCTCATGTTTTCGTTATCGTGTTTGGCATTGGCATTTCTGTCGCCACAATATTTTTCCGTTATCATCAGATCGCGACCATTCTGAAATGGCTGGCGCTCGTTTTGTTCGCTTACGTCATCAGGGTTCATCGTTCATCCGGATTGGCGAATGGTTGCGCACGCCGCCTTCATTCCGACCTGGCCGAAGAGTCACGACCAATGGGGAATGCTGGTCGCGATCCTCGGCACCACGATTAGCCCTTATTTGTTTTTCTGGCAGCCGTCGCAGGAGGTCGAAGAAGACAAAGCAAAAGGACGCCGAATGTTGTATCGCCGTTTCGGCGCTACACCGGTCGAAATCATCACGCGCAAGATCGATGTCGACGTCGGCACGTTCTTTTCGAATCTGGTCCTGTTCTTCATCATTCTCACAACCGCGCTCACGCTTCACCAACACGGAATCACCCAGGTTGAGACTTCGACGGACGCGGCGCAGGCGCTCTCTCCGCTTGCCGGGAAATTTGCCGGCACGCTTTTCACCCTCGGCATCGTAGGCGTCGGTTTGCTCGCGATCCCCACGCTCACCGGCTCGGCCGCGTACGCGCTCGCCGAAACTTTCGCGTGGCGCGAAGGACTCGACCAACGTTTTCGCGGCGCGCGCCCTTTTTATCTAGTCATCATTGTGTCAACTCTGATCGGCATCGCGATGGACTTCCTCCATGTCAACCCGGTGCGCGCGCTTTACTGGACAGCGGTAATCAACGGATTGCTCGCGCCATTTCTTCTTCTCGGCATTATTTTCGTCGCACTCGATCGCAAGCTCATGAAGCAGCAGCCCAGCTCGATCCCGAGTGTAATCATCGTGTCCGTGGCAACGCTGCTTATGTTTGGAGCGGCTATTGGAATGTTCATCTTCTGAAGATCGACAAGTCGGGCGAGTGCGCCTTTATTCAACCTCGAATCACCATGAGCGAAACCTGCGTTTGCCAGATCTGCCAGAAGCCGAAATCTCCGACTGACGGGCAAATTGCCGAAGTAATCCGGCCATCACTGCTCGACTGCATCAAGAAGCACCATCCGGAATGGGATGGCACCGGATTCGTTTGCTTCGACGACATTGGCGATTGCCGCAAAGAATACGTCAAGGAAGTGCTGCAGGAGGAGATCGGAGAACTCTCCGCGCTCGATGAAGAAGTCGTCGAGAGTCTGCGCCAGCACGAGATCGTTTCCAGCGATATCGAGAAGCAATTCGAAAAGAAACTTACTTTTGGCGAACGTCTCTCCGATCGCATCGCCGAATTCGGCGGCAGTTGGAAATTTCTTATCAGCTTTGGCGCTGTCATCTTCGTGTGGATCGGCGCCAATATCGTCTTGCTCGCCACCAAACCCTTCGATCCGTATCCGTTCATTCTTCTCAATTTGATTCTCTCATGTTTGGCCGCCGTCCAGGCGCCGGTCATCATGATGAGTCAGAACCGGGCCGAGGCTCGCGACCGCTTGCGCGCGGAAAACGATTACAAGATCAATCTCAAAGCTGAACTCGAAATCCGGCACTTGCACGAAAAAATCGATCACCTCCTGCGTCGCCAATACAATCGGCTCTTCGAGATTCAGCAGATCCAGATCGAATTACTCGAAGAACTCGGCCAGAAACGGGAAGGATAATTGCTTGATGGCCCGCAAACTGGGCGAACGATGAAAATAATCGTCCTCATGATAATGAGTTTTTTCGGGCCGTTCTCCGCGCAGGGCGCAGATCCAAAAACTAACTGGGCCAACAACTGCATGCAATGTCACGGGCCCGATGGGAGCGCGAACACCAGCATGGGAAAAGCCCTCAACGCAAAGGACCTCACCAACGCCGCGATTCAATCATCGTTCAGTGACGCTGAAGCAGCGGCGGCGATCAAAGATGGCGTGACTAAAGATGGTATCACCAAGATGTTCGCGTTCGGCGGCAAACTGAGCGACGACGAGATCAAAGCTCTGGTAGCTTACGTCCGCACCCTCAAGAAATAGTGTCACTTAAAATCGGGGTAGGAAAGCGCAACCAAAAGAACGTAGAATGGTTTCATTTGGTGAGGGCGTGTTCATGAAGACATCCTTTGCAGTCGTGGCGGTGGTGGCATTTGGCTTGGCTGGTAACGAAGCCGCCAAGGGCAGCGGGAACACATCCTCGAATTCTGGCGGCGCGGCTCCGCATCACGGCTCGGCACCAGCACCAGCAACAACAACAGCAGTGGCTCCACGTTTTAACGGCGGCGTCCCGCATTACTCCGGCGCAATGCCATACCGACCGACCGTTAATTACGGAAACGGCAATCGCACGCTGAATTACCCGCCGGTCGGCAATTCCGTGTTACGTCACCAGATCCATTCCAGCGCGAACAGCCTCAATACTGGTTACGCGCTTCAACGCAGCGGCGGCAATCTGAATAAGACGGGCAGTTTGCATCAGCCTTCCGCGCTAAACGCACTGGCCAAAAACAAGCTCGATCCGCAAATTTCCACCCGTCTCCGCAATTGGAGCGGAAACGTCAGCAGCGTTTCGCAAGCGCGATTGAACCACGCGAACAACTGTCACCATCACCACGGCTCCAATTGGTGGAGAAACCGCTGCGCCGCCATCATCTTTTTCGACTGGGGCTGGTGGGGTTGGTATGACGGCTGGTGGTATCCGGCCTGGGGTTACGATCCGTACTCTAATTATGAGTACAACGAACCGATTTATGGCTACGACGGACTTTCACCGGACCAGATCGTTGCCAGTGTTCAAGCTCAGTTGCAGCAGCTCGGTTACTACACCTACGCCATCGACGGTAGAATGGGCCCGCTGACCCGCGCCGCGATCACGCGTTACCAGCGAGATCGCCTTCTGCCGATCACTTCAGGCATTGATCCGGCAACACTCGGATCACTCGGCATTATTCGCTGACTTGCAACTGCGGCGAGTCTGCCGTTGAAAGATGGCGTGGAAGATTCGCCGTCACCGCAAAAACGAAGATGCAGTCGCGTCAGCGCCGGCCTGCTCATCTTTCGCCGAAACAATATTATCCAAGTTCTGCTTGCGCATCCCGGCGGGCCGTTCTTCGCCAGAAAAGATGACGGAGTATGGACAATTCCTAAAGGCGAAGCCGGCCCGGGCGAGGACTTGTTAACACGCGCTCGGATTGAGGTCGAAGAAGAGATCGGAATCAAACCTTCCGGAAATTGGATTCCGCTCGGCTCAATCAAACAAAAAGGCGGCAAGACCGTTCACGCCTGGGCCGTCGAGGGCGATTTACCAGAGCAGTTCGAACTGAAATCGAATCTCTTCGAGATGGAATGGCCGCCCCGCTCAGGAAAATTGAAAGAGTTTCCGGAGATCGATCGCGCGGAGTTTTTTCCGGAGGAAATTGCGCGGCGGAAAATAAACCCTGCGCAGATTCCATTTCTCGATCGCTTGCGGGCGGCACTGGCACCGAACTGACAAAAACCTATCGGTTGTCGATCCGGTCGCTGCTTTCCGGTGCCAGCACACATCGGAATCCGTAAATCACGTCGCGTTCGTTCCGATCGACGACGTTGCGATACGACGATTGCATTTCCAAACGATTGCTTGTCGCCCAGGAACCGCCGCGGAGAACTCCCCAATCGCGGCCGGTTCCACTGCTCCCGCCTTTGTAGGTGTCGGCGCACCATTCCCAAACGTTGCCCCCGAGATCGTAGAGGCCTAACGCATTCGCCTTGAAGCTTCCTACTGGCATGGTCGTGCCGCGACGTTGCCCCGCGCCAACGAGATAATTTCCCGCGCCGGCGGGCGGCGGCCATTGTTTGCCCCACGGAAACTCGTTTTTGATTTTGCCATCACGCGCTTGCGGCGTCGCGCCGCTCTCGTTGGCCAACCCAACAGCCAGGCTCCATTCCCGATCAGTCGGCAACCGATAGGATTGTCGATCTTCCAGGAGATTTTCATCGCGCTCTTTATCGGTCAGCCATTTGCAGAACGCCATTGCGTCGAACCAGTTTACTTTCACCACCGGATGTGTCGGCGCCTGCTGAAAGTCGGCTGGTTCATAATGCCGTCCGCTCGCGCGGGAAAACGCTTCGTAATCCTGCACCCGCGTTTCCCACACCGATATGCGAACGTCGGCGAGCGGAACGAACTTCATCCCTAACGAATTGGCGAACGATTGGCCCGGCTCAGGACCGACGCTTTTTTCCAGGCGCGCCGCCAGAAACGACTGCTGCTGCGGTTCAACCTTGCCGCTGACCGAAGTCGACTTATAACCGCCGAGCCGCAGCTCAAACATTACGTCGCCCGGTTTTACCTCCTCGATCACGAGCGGTGTTTGGCCGAGTTCCTTGCCATTAGCGATGACCGCTGCGCCGCCGGGCGCACTCGTGATCTTCACACTGCCGTTGGCAAAAACAAAATGAACGGCGTTTTCGTGCTGTGGATCGATGTCGATCTTTTGCTGCTCGTTAGGCCAACCGTCAAGGTGCGCCGTCAGTTCGTGCGACCGCACCGGTAAATCGAGCCGGAGCGGAGCACGGCCTCGAGATTTTCCATCCGCAAAAATCTCAGCTCCACTCGGCTCGCTCGTGATGTTCGTTGTCGCGCTGACGAACGCCAAAACCTTCCGGGCGATTTCTCCGCGACTAACTTCGACTTCGCCTCGCATTTCCCAATCTCCGCGATGCGCCACGACCAAGTATTTTCCCGTTGGTAAATCGACGATCGATTGGGGCGTTGTCCCCGCGCGCGAAACCTGACCGTCTTGACTTCGAATGGAGAATTGCGCGCCCGTCGGCTCGGATTGGATTTCAAGTGCGCCTTTGCTGCGGACGAGACGAAACGGCGGCGGATCAAACGACCGCTTGCCGCTAAGATCCACCGCCGACTCTACCGGCTCATAACCAGGACTCATGATCCGCAGGTTATATTTACGCGGCTCCAGATCCGCGAACGTCGCCGGACTTTTCTGCGCATGATCGCCCAGGACGACGAGGGCGCCAGGCGGTTCGGTCCGAACCGTCATTTGCAAATGCAGACCGACATTTGGTTGCGGATGGTTCAGCCAAAACCAAACGCCAGCAACCGCGACCACCAGAATCGACATCGTCGCCAACAAAATTTTCGTGCGCGATTTTCCCGGACGTTCGCCGCGCTCGAGAGCCGCAAGATCGCGATGCATTTCTGCGGCCGATTCGTAACGTTTCTTCGGATCGTTCGCGCACGCTTTAACCAGCACGTTGTTGAGTTGCAGCAGCTGCTCGCGATCGGGTCGCTGGCTCAACTGCGAATCGATCTCCGGAAAATCGAGCCGGTCTTTTCCGGTGCAGGTCTCGTAAAGAAGTTTGCCAAGACTGTAGATGTCGGCTTGCGGCGTCCCCGGTCCCTCCGGCGGAACATAACCTTCCGTGCCGACGAACGATTGCTGTCCACTCACCGCCACCAACCCGATGTCGGCGAGCTTCGGCACGCCCTCGGTGAAAATGATGTTCGACGGTTTGATGTCACGATGTGTAAGTCCGTGCGTGTGCAACGCGTCCAACGCTTCAGTTAACGAAATACCGAGGCGTATCGATTCATCGGCCGACAACCGTTTCTGGCGGCCAAGATCGCTCTTTAACGTCCGCGGCTCGTAACTGAGGATGTCGATCTCGCGACCCGCCAAGTGATCGTCCGCCAGCTCCATGCTGTAATAGAGATATTCGTTCGTGCGGCCGACGTGCAGGATATCGATGAACCCGGCATGCCCGCGCGAGATCGGCTCGAAGGCGGACATTCCTTCGAACTCACGCAGGAACGCCCGCTCGCTCTCAAACGTGCTCCGATAAACAATTTTCACCGCGCGGAATGCGCCGGTGACCGTCCGCGCCAGCCAAATCTCGCCATAAGCGCCGCGCCCGATCACGCGTAGGAGTTCGTGATCGGGAATGATTGGGACTTGAGCGGAAACTTGTTCGGGAATGGTCGCGATTTTACACAAGCCGCGAGCGCGAGGCAATTGCAGCTGTAGTGGCCGCTGTCCTCAGCGGCAAATCCCTCGCCTAAGCCGCCGAGGCGGCGGCCGCTACAACACAAATCTTAGCGGCCGAGTTTTTCCAGCGCTCTAATTTCCTTTTTCAAGACCGCCGAGACGCGATGCCGCGCCAGATAGACCTGCCCGATGTTTACTCGCAATTGGTCGGCGACTTTTTGCGCCGGCCATTCTTTGCGCACGTAGCAATCGAAAATCTGAAACTGTTTTGGATCGACCTTCTTTTTGGCGCGCGCAATCGCTGCCTCAAACAAATTGTCCTTCCATTCCGCTTCCCAGACCGCATCAAGATCGACGACGTGCGCGTCCGGCACGCGTTCGATCGTTGCGGTGAGACGATCATCCGCAACGTGCGGACGTTTCGCTCCGCCCGGCTCGCGTTTCCGAAATTGATCGACGATCCGCCAGCGCGTGATTTGCAAAAGCCATCCTTTAAAAGAACCAATCGCCGGATCGTATTTCAGTTTGTCGATCTTCTTCGCCACGGTGATGACGGTTTCCTGCACGACTTCCTGCGCTTCCGCATCGGTCAGACCGGATTTGCGCGCGGTCGAATAAATCAGCTTCCAGTACGTATCGAAGAATTCCTGCCAGCGCTTCTGGTCGTCCCAATTCGCCAGCCGATCGACCAGACTTCGACGCGTCGCGGCTAAACCGGCACTCTTCATCACAATCTACTGTAGCTGGGGTCGTTGACCCCGGCCAACCGCGATCAGCGATCGCGGCGACAATTGTCTGAAAGATTGGTGCGGAGCCGGCGTATTGCTCTCATGAAAACTCCCGCGCCTCTCTCGAATGCGATCAAATGGGTTGCCAGTGCCGCTGGTCGTGCCCGACGTTTTCCCGAGCAAATCTTCGGAGATATTTCCTGGCGCCCGCCTCGTTGGCTGAGTCGATGCGGAGAAAATTGGATCCGTCTCGAACACGCTTATCCGCGTCAGATCGCTCCGGCAATCGTCACGATTTTTCTGGTCTCGTGCGCAGGTGCCTGGACTTGGAACTGGTATTCGCATTTGCCAAAGCCGCGTCGCGTATCGGTAAAGATTGCGCCGATCGAAGTCACCAAGCTCGAGAAAGATCTGAAGTTCCCGCGGCTAGTTGTTTATTTCAGCGAATCGGCTGCTCGCCTGGAAGATTTAAAAAGGCCGTCGGTCCAAGGCGTGCACCTTCAGCCGAAACTCAACGGTGCCTGGCGCTGGCTCCAGGCCGACATCCTTGTTTTCGAGCCGACCGAAGATTGGCCGGCCGACCTGAAATTCCGTGTCGTCTTCGACGAGAAATTTTTCCCGAATCATGTGCTGATGGAGCGGTTCGTTTACGAAATGCAAACGCCGCCATTCGGGATCGCGATCAAACAACTCGAATTTTATCAAGACCCGACCAATCCAACGCAACGTGCGGTCACCGCGACGCTGGAACTCACCCACGCCGTTGACCCCGGCGAATTAGATCGACATCTCCAGTTCACAATGGTCGGCGGATCTAACATTTTCAGCGATCCCGCTCCGCACTTCTCGATCATATTTGGACTGCATCGTCGCGTCGCCTTCGTGCACAGCTCGCCGATCACTCTGCCCGAGCGCGACGATTTCGTGAAACTGATCTTGAGCAAAGGGGTGCGCACAGCCCAAGGCGGCGCGCAAACGAAGAACGGCGTCGAACAAAAACTCCGTCTCCCGTCGATCGCGTCGATGTTTCAGATCGATTCGATCCAAACCACGATCGCGCGAAACAAGAACGGCGAGCCCGAACAACTCATCGTCCTCACCACCACGGCCGAGATCGGCACGCGTGAACTGGCAAAGGCGCTTGAGATCCGATTGTTGCCGAAACGCAAAATCCCGGACGCAGACAAAGCAGCCGAGGAAACAGAAGACGCCGAACAAACGCGAGATGAATCCGCCGGATCGGATAACGAAAACGATTCGAGCGAGGCACCGGCAACTTCGGAGTTAAAAGAGAGCGAACGTTGGAAGAGCGAGACTGACGTTCCGGACGATATCCTGGATAACGCGCGGCCAATCACCCACGTGCCGCTGCCGTCGGAAAAGGCCCAGGGCCGACAACATGCGTTTCGTATCCGGGTCGAAACCGATGGCGAGCTTTACGTTCGGGTAAAGAAAGGTGTCCGCGCGTTCGGTGATTATCCGCTCAGCGACAATTACAATGCGGTCGTCGACGTGCCGTCGTTGCCTCGCGAAGTGCAAATTGAAGGCCAGGGCGGATTGCTCGCCTTGAACGGCGAAAAGAAATTATCGATCAGCTCCCGCGGGCTGAGCGCGATTGAATTCGAAATCGCTCGCGTCGCCACCACCCAGATCAATCATTTGGTCAGTCAAACCGAAGGGAAATTCGAGCATCCGCTCTTTGAAGCTCCGGATTACTTCAACAAGGACAACATCTCGCGGATCGCGACCGAGCGGCAAGGCATCGCGCTCGAGAACAAATGGAAAGCGAACTATTCGGCATTCGATTTTACCGAGCATTTGCGCAAGCCGGCCGACAGCGGAAGCGAGCGCGGTCTGTTTTTTCTAACCGCGCAAGGATGGGACCCGGCCAAGAAAAAGCCGATTGAGGTTCGGGATTCGCGTTTCGTTCTTGTTACCGACATCGGAATTCTCACCAAGAAAAACGCAGACGGCAGCCACGACGTCTTTCTGATGTCGATCAAAGAAGGCAATCCATTGCCGAACGTAATTGTCGATCTTCTAGGGAAAAACGGCATCCCGATCCAGAGCGCGAAGAGCGATGCGAATGGTCATTGCGCTTTCACGTCGGTCGAGAAATCGATCCGCGAGAAAACACCGGTCGCCTTCGTGGCGCGCAACGGCGACGACGTGTCGTTCATTCCCTATGCGCGCGAAGATCGACAACTGAACTTTTCGCGCTTCGACATCGACGGCGTGGACAATGTTCTGCCGGAAAATCTCGACGCGTTCGTCTTTACCGAACGCGGGATCTACCGGCCGGGCGACGAGATTCACATCGGCGTCGTCGTGAAGCAACGAAACTGGCAGGGCCGGCTGAAAGGATTGCCGCTCGAGACCGAAGTAGTGGACGCGCGCGGGCACGGCGTGCAAACGAGAAAAATCAATCTGCCGGACGCGGCCTTTATCGAGCTGACCTATCAGACCGCGAACGAATCGCCGACCGGCCTTTACATCTTCAACGTTTATCTCGTTAAGAATAGCAAGCGTTCGACGCTCCTCGGTTCAACCATGGCAAACGTGAAGGAATTTTTGCCGGACCGGATGAAAATCGACACGCACTTATCGGAGACCTCGCGCCACGGATGGATCAGCCCGAAAGAAATGCGCGCCTCGGTTTCGCTGGCCAATCTTTATGGAAAGCCCGCGACCGATCGACGCGTGGTCTCACGAATTGAGCTCACGCCGACCGCGTTTTCATTTCCCGAGTTTCGCGAATACGTCTTTTTCGATCCGCTCTGCGATCCAAAAAAAGAGCGACAGGAACAAACGATCGAGCTCGGCGAAAATAAAACCGACGGTGCCGGTCAAACGCAGTTTGATTTGCAACTCGAGCGCTTCGCCGATGCAACGTACTCGATGCGGTTTGTCGCCGAAGGATTTGAAGCCGAAGGCGGCCGAAGCGTTACCGGCACAACCAGCGCGCTCATTTCAACGTTACCGTATGTGATCGGCTGCAAAGCAGACGGCGACCTGCGTTACATCGACATGAACAAGCCGCGCGCGGTCGAACTCGTGGCAGTCGATCCGCAACTCAACCGGATCGCACTCGCCAACGTCACCGCGAACGTGATCGTGCAAGAATATGTTTCGGTCCTGACCAAGCAGGAAAGCGGCAAGTTCGCCTACGAATCGGCCCTGAAAGAGAGCATCACGAAATCCGAGAAGATTTCTGTTTCCGCAAATGGATTTCGCTACACACTTCCGACCGATCAGCCGGGCAATTACATTTTTGAACTGCGCGATGATCAGGATCGCCGGCTGACCAAGTTGCAATTTTGCGTCGTCGGACGCGGCGCCGTTACGCGATCACTGGAGAAGAATGCCGAGCTTCAAGTAAAGCTCGATCGCGCCCAGTACAACAGCGGCGACGAGATCGCGGTCAGCATCACCGCGCCTTACGGCGGTAACGGCTTGATCACGATCGAGCGCGACAAGGTTTACGCCCGGCAATGGTTCCAGGCAAGCAGCGCCAGCAGCGTCCAGCACATTCGCGTCCCGGAAAATTTCGAAGGCAGCGGTTACATCAACGTCGCATTCGTCCGGGCGCTCGACTCCAAAGAAATCTTTGTCAGCCCGCTGAGTTACGGCGTCGTCCCGTTCACGGCCAACAAAGAAAAACGCCGGCTCAAAGTCGACATCAATGCGGTCGCAACCGAGAAACCAGGCGAACCGTTGCACATCAGTTACAAAACGGACCGGCCGAGCAAGATCGTCATCTTCGCGGTCGACGCGGGAATTCTGCAAGTCACCGATTACAAAACGCCGGACCCGCTCGAGTTCTATTTCCGCAAATGCATGCTGCGGGTCGACACCGCACAGATTGTCGACCTTATCATCCCTGAATTTTCGCTCTTGCGTTCAGTCTCGGCCTTCGGCGGCGGCGGCGACGTTCAAAAGCTCAACCCCTTCAAACGCATCACCGACAAGCCGGTCGTGTTTTGGTCGGGCATCATCGACGCCGACAATACGCAGCGCGAAATCGTTTACGACGTGCCGGATTATTTCGACGGCACGTTGAAGATTATGGCCGTCGCGATTGCGAACGACATGCTCGGGTCGACCGAGCGCGACGCGTTGATTCGCGGACCGTTTGTGATCACGCCGAGCGTACCGGTGCTTGCCGCGCCCGGCGATGAATTTGAAACCGGCGTCACCGTCGCAAACAACGTCGAAGGTTCGGGACCAAAAGCGGAAATCGAGCTGCGCGCGCAAACAAACGAGCAATTATCGATCTCGGGTGGCTCGTCGCAAACATTGCGCGTCGCTGAAGGGCGCGAACAGACCGCGATCTTCAAATTTCGGGCAAACGACAAACTCGGCTTCGGCGAAATTACATTCGTCGCGAGATGGAACGGTCAGGAAACAAAGCGACGCGCCACGCTCAGCGTCCGGCCAGCCGGGCCTTACATGACCGAAGTCCACAGCGGCAGTTTCAAAGACAAGATCGACGTCGCGCTCACGCGCGAGATGCATCCGGAATTCCGCAAACTCGACGCAACCGTCTCCGCGTTGCCGCTCGGCCTCGCGCGGGGTTTGGATGCTTACCTCAAGGGCTTCCCGTACGGTTGCAGCGAACAAATCACCAGCGGCGCGTTTTGCCGATTGATGCTGGCCGAAGAATCCGACTTCGGATTGAGCCGCGCCGAGGTCAACAAACAACTCGAACACACGTTCGGCATTTTGGCTCGCCGGCAAAACGATCAGGGCAGCTTCGGTTACTGGGTCCCGGAAACGGGCGATCACATCAGCTTCGTCTCGGTTTACGTGATGGATTTTCTGAGCGAATCAAAAGCGGCCGGGTTCGCGCCGCCGCCGGAGATGTTTGCGAGCGGTCTTCGCAATTTGCAAAAGATAGTCGGACGCGAGCCCGCGAATTTTGCCGAAGCGCGCACGGTTGCCTACGCGATTTACATCCTCACCCGCGAAGGTGTCATCACCACAAACTACATCCTGAATCTGCGCGATGATTTGGAGAAGCATCATCGCGACGAATGGCAAAACGATGTCGCCGGCGTCTATCTCGCCGGCGCGCTCCATCTTCTGCACAAAGACAGCGACGCCGAGCGCTTGATCGACAATTACAAGATCGGCAATCACAAGGCGATGAACCGCGATGATTTCTTCCAGCCGCTCGGGACCGATTCCCAATACATCGCCGTCCTCGCGCGTGAATTTCCGGCGCGGCTCCGCCAAATCTCGACCGACCAATTTGAAAACATTCTGAAGCCGATCGGCGATGGCAACTTCAACACGCTTTCCTCTGCCTACGCCGTGCGCGCGTTGAAAGCGTATTCGCACGCGGTCGCGCAAAATCCGCCGGAACTGAGCATCGCTGAAGTGCGCAGAGACAAAAGCGAATCGCGCCTGATAAATGGAATGAAACCTCTCCTTCGCTCGGAATTTTCCGACAAAGCGGCTGCGCTTCGTTTCAACGCATCGCGACGAATGAGCGGACCGGGCGCGTTTTTTCAAGTCGTTGAAGCGGGTTTCGATCGACAAGTTTCGAATCAAGCTGTGACGAACGGCTTGGAAGTCTACCGCGAGGTCCTCGGTAAAAACAGCGAAGCCGCGACCCAAACAAAGCTTGGTGAGCAGCTTCACGTCCGCGTGCACGTGCGCAGTTTGGAGCGGCAGCTGATTACCAACGTGGCCATTGTCGATCTTTTGCCGGGCGGCTTCGAAGTGGTCGATTCGTCGATCCACACCGGGACCTGCGCGACACCTGGCGTCGACTACATCGATGTGCGCGAAGACCGCGCGGTCTTTTTCGTGAGCGCGCCCACAAACGCGCTCGAGATCGATTATCAGATCAAGTCGTGCAACCGCGGCGACTTCGTCGTGCCACCGGTGTTTGCCCAGTCAATGTACGATCGCAACGTCAAAGGCCGCGGCGTCGGCGGAAAGATCACGGTGACGGAATGATTGCGCTTCGAAAAATATTGCGGCCGGTGTTGCTGACATGCGCGTTTGTCAGCGCCGTCTGGCTGTTACTGCCAAAACCTCCGCTGCTGGACGGCATTCCATTTTCGCAATGTGTGCGCGACCGCGACGGGAAACTGCTCCGCGTTGCACTCAGCACCGATCAGAAATTCCGGACTTGGACGCCGCTGCAGAAAATTTCGCCGGACCTGATCAATGCGACGCTGCGCTATGAAGACAAATATTACGCGAGGCATCCCGGCGTGAATCCGATCGCACTCGCGCGCTGCGCAATTGATCTCGCTCGCTTTCACCGTGCGACTGCCGGTGGTTCGACAATCACCATGCAAGTCGCGCGGCTGCGGTTTCATCTCCATACCCGTACCGTTCCCGGAAAACTCGAACAGATTCTGCGCGCGCTCGAATTGGAGCGGCATTATTCCAAGGACGAAATCTTGGAAGCGTATCTGAACCTCGCGCCTTATGGCCGGAACATCGAAGGGATCGGCGCGGCCAGTCTGATTTATTTCGATAAACCGGCGGCGCAGTTAAGCGGACCGGAATCAGTCGCGCTCAGCATAATCCCACAAAGCCCGAGCCGGCGCGCCCTTTTCAGCGAGCGGGATAATCGTTCGGTCAATCAGGCCCAATCGAATTGGTATGACCGCGCCCGGGTCGATAGCGACGCAGAATTCTCGCCGCGTGAGTTTCGCGCTCGCGTCCAATCGGAGAGAAAATTTCTCGCGCCTCACTTTGTTCAGCAAATCCTGGAAAGTTCTCACGAACGCGACGAAATCATCACCACTCTCGATTTGGAAAAGCAGCAAGCGATTGAACGACGAGTCGCCGATTATATTGCCATCGGTCGCAGTCGCGGCATCGAAAACGCCTCCGTGTTTTTGGTGGACGCGAGGACCATGGAAGTCCTCGCGCAAGTTGGATCGGCCGATTTCGATAAGATCGACATCAACGGCCAGGTGGATGGAACACGCAGTCCGCGCTCGCCCGGTTCGGCCTTAAAGCCCTTCGTTTACGCGCTCGCGCTCGAGCAAGGACTGATTCATCCATTATCGATCCTCGCGGACGCGCCGCGTAGTTTTGGTGAATACAATCCGGAAAATTTCGACCGCGAATTTCTCGGGCCGATTCGCGCCTGCGACGCGCTGGCGCGCA
>QHRF01000128.1 GCA_003220055.1 Verrucomicrobiota bacterium
GCTAATGAAATTGGGAGTCGTGTTACTGACGTTACTTCCTCTGGCAAGCGCTCTCGGTCGCACTCAGGAACAACCGCGTTTGCTCGACCGGGTCGTTCCGCTGCCGATGGCGCTCAATCAGGATTTTCAGTTTCGAAAGACGAAACTTTATCTGTTGACCGAGAACGCGCCCGGCCAGGAGAAAAGTAGCGGGACCGACGGCGTTCAGGGTAAAACCAAAGGAGGAAAACTCTCGAGCACAGCGCCGTCGAGCAAATCGACCACGGTCCAGGACGCCTCGATCCGCTTCGAAAGGCAGTACCGGCTTTTTGGCGCGGTGACGAAGCTCGACCAGCGCGAGCGAATCGGGAACTATTTCGATTTTCTCTGGCGCGCCCGGCGAGCGGCCGATTTAACAGTGCGGCTCGAGTACCGGCAGGAGAAACTGCATGCGCATGTCCAGGCTCAGGAAATCTCGTACTCGAACGTGCGCGGCAGTCACAAGACTGAGTTCAAAGTGGTGGGAGACGATTACTTCGATGACGGGCGGGTGACGGCGTGGCGCTGTTTGCTCATTGAAAACGGCACGATTGTAGCGGAAAGGCATTCCTACATGTGGGAATAGCGGGCGCAAGGCCTTACGGTTGAGAGACGTCGACAATTTGACAGCGTCGACGTCGAGCCTGTATCATTAATTACTCAGTTGTGCAGTCATCGATACTAGTGGGCGTGAACGGTCCCGCCGTTTGGGTGCGAGTGGAAGGCAAGGGCAACTTCCTGAACAGCGGGAGCCTGAAGGAATTCGCGCAAGAAATGGTCAACCGCGGTTACCGCGAGTTTGTTATTGATCTGGAACGTTGCGCGATGATGGATTCTACCTTCATGGGAACGATGGCGGCAGTGGCCCTACGTTTGAAGGAGCTGGGCCAGGGTCATCTTCATGTTGTTCATTGCGGCGATCGCAGTCGCCAGCTTCTTTCCGGGCTTGGGCTCGATCAAATTTTCGACATCCGTCCGAACGGTGCGACCGCTCCTGAATGCGAGAAGATGAAGGAGAACATGCTCGACCGCGCCAACGCTCAAAAAAGAGAACAGGCCGAAACGATGCTGGAAGCGCATGAAGCTCTGTGCGAAGCAGCGCCAGAAAATGTTTCCCGGTTCAAAGACGTTCTCGATTATCTAAAACAGGACCTCCATCAAACGACAGCGGGGAAGTAAGCTGGCCACTACCTCATGCGGCCATCCATTCTCTTCTGGCTGCTGATCGTGTGTCTGGCTGCGTGGATTTATACGCTGGTGCGACAACGCCGAAGCATTCGCCGGTTGGAACATTCGCAAGAAGAAATTCAGGTCGAGGAGACCCTGGTTTTCGATTTCCTGCACGGGCTGGGCGAGGCTTTCAGCGAAACAATCAGGCCGGCGGATCTGCACCGATTGATTGTCGAAGGAGCGACCCGCGTCCTCGACGCACAAGGTGGCGCGCTTTATCTGACTGATCGAACCGGGACCAAGCTTGTGCCGACTTTCGTTTCGAAGGGTTGTCCGCCGCTGGTGGACGTTCCGCCGCATATTTTGCAGCAAACGGCGGGGACGCCGGTCGCATTAGAAAATTTTCTTCGGGTCCACAATATCGGAAACGGTGAGGGAGTGCTTGGGCGCGTGTGGCAGGCGGCCACGCCGCTTTGCCTGAATGAATTTTCCGAAGCACCGGAACTGGCGACGCTGCGAGACAGTTCGCTCGGCGCGACTTCCGTGATGGTGGCGCCGCTTCTCTACGCGAAACAAAACATGGGCGTGCTCGCTCTTGCCAACAGCCGAATGGGTTCCCCCTTCTCGCAAAACGATTTTGTCGTCTTCAAATCGATCTCCGAGCAATCGGCATTCGCGCTTTACAATGCGATTATTTATTCGGAGGCGAACGAAAAGAAGCGACTCGATCACGACTTGGCGATCGCGCGCGACATCCAACGGATTCTTCTTCCGGCCGAAGCGCCGATCGTAAACGGATTTGAGATTAGTGGCATGAACGTGCCGGCGCGCCAGGTTAGCGGCGATTATTTTGATTACATCAAAGTGGACGACGAACGTTTGGGCGTCGCCATCGCGGATGTTTCCGGTAAGGGCATCCCCGCGTCGCTCATCATGGCCATCTGCCGGAGCGTTCTGCGCAGTCAGGCGATGGGGAATCCGTCGCCGGCCGATGTCCTCCAAAAAGTAAATCGGCAACTTTATCCCGACATCAAGGAAGACATGTTTATCAGTATGGCGTATCTCGTGCTCGATCATGTCCGCGGCGGTGTTACGCTCGCGCGCGCCGGACACGACGCACCGCTGCTTTACCAACAGAAATCGCAGAATGTTACACCATTGAAGACGCCGGGCATGGTCGTTGGCATTGACAGTGGAGACGTGTTCGACAGGTTAACAACGGACGTCGCTGTGCCGCTCGAGCGCAATGATTGCATCCTTCTTTATACGGATGGAATCACCGAGGCCCTCGATAATGAAGGGAACGAATTTGGATTGGAGCGAACGATTGGTTCGGTTCAATCCAGCGCAAAGGAGGGAGCGCAGGCGGTCGTTACACGGTTGATCGATGATTTGCGAAATTTCGTCGGTTCGACCCCGCAAAACGACGACATCACTATGATTGCGATCCGAAAAACATGAAAAAAATTCCGGTAACTGAATCTGACGAGCTGAGGAAGCAGTCGGACGCGGACCAAACTGACCTGGACGATCCGGTCGCAGGTTTACAGGCAGATCTGGATCGGTTTCGCGATTTGGCAATGCGGAGCCAGGCCGATTTTGAAAACTACAAGAGACGGTGCGCTCGCGAAAAAGAAGAGGCGATAAAATATGCCAACACCAGCTTTCTCGAAAAACTCGTGTCGATTGTTGACCACTTCGAACTTGGTTTGGAAGCGGCGCGCGGTGAGGGGGGTAAAAAGTCGCCGATCTATTCTGGAATGAGCCTCGTGCTAAAACAGCTTCAGGATTTTCTGGCTGAAAACGGATTGCAGCCGATCGAAGCGGTTGGCCAGAAATTCGATCCGAATCTGCACGAAGCGATCGCGCACGAGCCGAGCAATGAAGTCCCCGAGGGACTTGTAATTCGCCAGACCCGCCGCGGCTATCGTTTTAAGGATCGCTTACTTCGGCCGTCGGCTGTCGTCGTCTCGAGCGGGCCAAAGAAGTGACCAAGTGATGAGTAAAATTCGGCCCGGCTGCTGCTGACTGCTGTCACTGGTCACCTGTCACTCGTCACTTTCTCAAGATGGCAACCAAGAAACGCGATTACTACGAAGTTCTCGGAGTCGGTCGTGATACGTCCGAAGAGGAGATCAAGCGCGCTTATCGCAAGCTCGCAGTAAAATTTCATCCCGACAAAAATCCGGACGATCCGCACGCCGAGGAAAAATTCAAAGAGCTGGGCGAGGCCTACGACGTCCTGATCGATGCGGACAAGCGCGCCGCCTACGATCGCTTTGGTCACGCTGCCTTTGAGCAAGGTGGCGGTTTCCGCGGCGGCTTCCACGATCCGTTCGACATTTTCCGCGAAGTCTTCAGCGGCGGAGGAGGAATTAGCGGTGGCATTTTTGAAACGTTTTTTGGCGGAGTCGCCGGTCGGGGCGAAGATCGACAACGTGGGGCGGATTTGCGTTACGACATGCAAATCACGCTCGAGGAAGCCGCAGTCGGCGCGGAAAAAGAAATCGAAGTCCGAAAACTGGATATCTGCGATAAATGCGGAGGCACGGGGGCTGAGTCGGGGGCACGCAGCATTAATTGTCCCGTTTGCGGCGGTCGAGGGCAGGTAATCAGCTCCCGCGGAT
>QHRF01000129.1 GCA_003220055.1 Verrucomicrobiota bacterium
TATTTGAGACGAGCTTCCACGATATGAAGACCACCGATTCGCCCTTCGGAATAAACAGCTCCTGCTCAACGAAAAGGTCATTATCGATCTTGTAACGCCAGCGCGGCCACGGCTCGTATTCGAAGGATTCAATGCGCGTTGCGCCGTCAGGGTGGATCACATCGGGCCCGTAGCGCTGCGATGAAAGCGCGACTGTCCCATCAGGAGTCTCGACCCACGCATCGAAGCCGTTCACCAGCACCATCCGGCCGGCAGGCGGCGTCGTTGCCGTGAGTAGAAGCGCGTGATAACGGCGGCTGCGAATTCCGGAGACCGTCCCACTTGCGAATCCGCCGAGGCCGTCCGCCTCGATCCACTCGGCATTGGAATCAATTGGATTCACGATGCGAAGTGGAATCGATGCGGAACAGTAAAATAACCAGCACAGATACGATTGCGATTGTCATAGATTTAACCTCCAGTTTCGAAGCCGGGATAAAGCGTCATGCCGCCATCGACGAACAGCGTTGTACCCTGGATATAATCGGACTCGTCACTGGCCAGCCAGACGGCGGCACGCCCAATTTCCTCCGGTTCGCCGATCCGCTTGTAGGGGATCAGTTTGAGCAGTTCGTTGTAGTGCTCGGGCGTGTCCCAAGCTTGCATGTTAATCGGTGTCCGGATCGCGCCCGGTGCAATTGAATTCACACGGATGCGATAGGGCGCGACTTCCTGGGCGATGCTTTTCATCATCAGCATCACGCCGCCTTTGGACGCAGCGTAATTCACGTGACCAGCCCAGGGGATCACTTCGTGGACTGAGCTGATGCAAATAATCTTTCCAGCACAACATGAGATTTGCGGACGCACGCCGCGGCGCTTGAATTCGCGAACCGCTTCGCGTGCGCATAAAAATTGACCAGTCAGATTCACACCGATCACTTTGTTCCATTGCGCCAGGGTCATCTGATCGAAAGACGCGTCCGATTGGAGGCCGGCGTTGTTGACCAAGATGTCCACGGTGCCAAACTCGTCGCGCACCGCTTCGAACATTTTTGCGACATCATCTTCGCTCGAGACATCGGCTTTGAATGCAAACGCGGTGTGGCCATGCCCGCGCAGCTCGTCCACCATCGCTTGGGCTTTGTCTTCGCCGGCGACATAATTGATACAGACGCTGGCGCCAGCGTGCCCGAGGGCCAACGCAATCGAGCGGCCAATGCCGGAGCTCGCGCCAGTGACGATCGCTTTCTGACCTTTGAGTAATTTGCGATTCTCAGTTTTTGGGACGACCGGCTTCGGCAGATCACCAAAAGTCTGGGCGTGCGGCATTTTCGGTTTCGGACGACTCATCGCTTCGGGTGGCATGGTTGGCATTGGGATTCCTTTTTTGGTTTTGCGGATTCGTCGGAGAGATGAGCGATTCCTTACAAGACAGACTGGTCGAGAGTTGCTAGAACGGCGCGACGAGCTCGCCTTTAGTTGAGAGACACCCGGAATCACCATCGTTAGCTATCGTGCGTAGCGCACGATCGACCGTGCTGCTCGTCCCATTCGGAGTTCGGAACAGTGATCGGTCTTCGACCTAGCCCGAAGAACCCGCGTTGTTGAAGGCGCGCCGCGACTCCGTCTTGCCACATTGCGGGCAGGTGTGGAATTCTTCGATCACGCCGCCAAGTGCGCTATCGAACGCCGATGCGTCGTCGGGATGCGTCTCTTTTCGGACCTTATCAGCGTGATGATTCATCGGGACGCCGCAGTCGGGGCAAATCATTGGGTTAGCTTCAGCCATTTCCAACAATCGTAACGAAGCGGAATGTTCTCCCGGCCGTATCGCAGCGGCACCACACCCACATTACTTGCTTGGGGAGTTCATCAACCCGTCCCGGATTGCCGGACGCTCAATGGCCGAATATCCAGGTCTTCTTGTCGCACAGCAGACCCAATCCCAGATTCGTCGATTCGCCCCCGAACTCCCTTACACAAAAGGATCGTGTAAGGATTCGGCACTCGTGCCGACAAATTGGCGTATGGACAACGGCGATTACGATTTCATCATTATCGGTTCGGGCGCAGGCGGCGGCACATTGGCGTATCACCTTGCTCCGAGTGGAAAAAAAATCTTGCTCATCGAGCGCGGTCCTTTCGTGCCGCGCGAGAAAGAGAACTGGAACTCGCTCGAAGTAAACGCGCATGGCCGCTACAACACGAAGGAGCTCTGGCGAAATGCCGACGGAACTGAGCTGCATCCACACACGAATTATTACGTGGGCGGCAACACCAAATTTTACGGCGCGGCGCTTTTCCGCCTGCGCGAGCAAGACTTTGGCGAAATCAAACATTACGGTGGCCTCTCGCCTGCATGGCCGATTTCGTATGATGAACTGGAGCCGTATTACACACAGGCTGAACGAATCTATCATGTGCATGGCCACGTCGGCGAAGATCCAACCGAGCCGCGACGCAGCGGAGCTTTCCCGTATCCTGCGGTCAGTCACGAACCACGCATTCAGCAGTTAAGCGACGACTTTGCGCGGCTGGGCCTGAAACCCTTCCACACGCCGCTAGGCGTGATGCTTGATGAAAAAAATCCGTGGAAGAGCACCTGTATCCGCTGCAACACCTGTGA
>QHRF01000130.1 GCA_003220055.1 Verrucomicrobiota bacterium
CCCGCTCGCGATGCGCTTGAGCACGTCACGCGAAAAGATCGACAGATATTTCGGGTTGAAATTATCGAGCTGGACGAAGCTTCCCCGGCGCACCAGGTAATCATAAAGCAGCTGCAAGTCGGGGTTCACCTTAAGCGTACGGATAGTTTGTAGCTCGTCCCCTGGATGACGCTGCAAGGGATAAACATAGACTTTCAATTCGTTCTTAAATAGTCGCCCAAAATTCTCCAGGATGCCGCCGGGCAGTTCCGCGTAATACTTTTCGTCAAATAACTCGGACACACTCGGCAGCCCCAGGACGACTCCGATGCGCTCTTTCGTCCGCCAGGCGAGATAAGCGGCGAGCCGATAGTATTCGAAGTAGTCGGAAATAAGCACAGTCATGCCACAGGCCGCGAGCAGCTCGGCGCGGGCGAGAAAATCGCGGCGATCCACGTCGGTACCGCCCGCCAGCAGGTTGCGCATGGTGAGTTCCATCAACGGCAAGATCTGTTTGCCGGCGCACCCGGGATCCTGTTTGAACTTCTCCAGTGCAGACTCCAGCATGTTGATATTGACGTGTGTGGTCGGGCGAAAACTCCCGCGCTCTACCAGGACGGCCTTGTTATGCAGCTCGTCTGAGGGCTGCAACACCTCGCGATTCGGGCCGAACATGGCCGCGCCGCTCAGCCCCAGCTGCACGAGTTTCAGCGCCATGATCCGATTGTCGACGTTGCGAAATTCGATCCCGGTGAATTCGAGCAGGTCGATCTCGACCCGACCGGTGGTCAGCTTGTCCAGCAGCGACTCGATTAACTGCTCCGGCACGTGGCTTAAAAAAAATGCGCCGTAGCAAAGATTGACTCCCACGATGCCGAGCGCCTCCTGTTGCAGCGACGCCTCCGCGTCGAGCATCCGCACGTGCATCACGATCTGGCTCGGCTGATCGTGGACGCGGCTCTGGAATTTGATTCCCATCCAGCCGTGGAATTCATGGCCGCCGCGGTAGCTTCGCGCCACCACCGTGTCGGCAAAGGCGAAGAAGGAAGTGTTATCGCCGCGCTCCTTCCCGAGCCGCTCGACGTCGAGATCGAACTCGTGGTCGAGCATTGCTTGGAGCCGCCCGCGCGAAACATAACGCTCGACGTGCCCATAAATGGCGTCGCTCACTTTCATGTCGTAAGCCGAGATGCTTTTGGCGATCGTCCCGGCCGCGCCGCCGACGCGGAAAAACCAGCGCACCACCTCCTGGCCAGCGCCGATCTCGGCGAACGTTCCGTACCAGCGCGGATCGAGGTTGATCCTCAGCGCCTTCGAATGCGTATCAATCGTTTCCTCTTTCACGTCGCAGCAGACTCGGCCCGTCTTGTGAGCTTTGCATGTTCAATAGTCCATCAATCTCGGCAAGGCAAAGCGCGGGGTGATCCGGACGAGAAAACCGGTCAAAATTTATCTTGAGGACTGTAAAGCTCGGCGGGTTATGGCGCTTCAACGCCTCAACCCGCCTTCATTGATTTCGGCGCGGCAGGCAGAGCGAGGCGGCTACAGGATTACGCTTTCGCGTAGATTTCCGAACCTTTTTCCGCGAATTGACTCAAGCCTCGCCCATGCTTTCGCCCTCATCGGAAAGGTAACAACGGCGTTACCTTTGCGGACCGTCGCGGGCCGCAACTTCCGAATCCACATAGGTTCAATTTTTAGAACCTATAACGTTATGAACTCGAAAAAATTCATTCTCCTCAGTTGCGTGGTGCCATGCGTTTTCGCGGTCTCACCTGCGACGGCGCAGATGAGAGGGCACCATGCTCCAATGCGAGCTCCGATGGGACGGATGCCGATGCAGCGCGCTCCAATGTCGGCTTCGGCAGCGCGAATGCCAATGCACCGCGCATCAATGTTAAATTCCGCGTCCCGCTTCCGCCGTTTCAACGACGGCGACTTCGACCGGGATGATGGCTTTCGTCGCCACCGTTTCAACGAGATCATTGTTTTCGATAACTTCGGCTTTCCGTTCTTTCCGTTCTATTATCCCTACTATCCGTATCCGTACGGGGCGTACTACCCATACGGGTATGGTGGTGATCAGGGCGGCTATGGCTCACTGGTTGTGCAAGTGCAGCGCCGACTCGCGAGCGCTGGATATTACCCTGGCCCAATCGATGGCGTCATCGGCAGCCGGACGCGACGTGCAATCCGCGCCTACGAGCGCAGCCACGGTTTACCGGTTGATGGCACGATCCACCGGCGATTGCTCGCGACGATGGGTCTGGCGTAATCGTCGAGACGATAATCGATCTTTGTTAGTTGGAAGCGACCGGAGAGCGGAGAGCTTCACAAGCGAAAAACAAAGTTCGCGGGACCGCTCCCCGGACATTATGTCTTCGCGTAAATTTCGGAGCCGCTCTTCGTGAACTCCGTTGCCTTCTGTTCCAGACCAACTCGTAACGCTTCTTCCTCAGAGATCTTTTGTTCGGCGGCAAATTTTCGTACGTCCTCGGTGATTTTCATGGAACAAAAATGTGGTCCGCACATCGAGCAGAAATGAGCTGATTTCGCCCCTTCCATCGGAAGGGTTTCATCATGAAAGGCAAGCGCGGTTTCGGGATCTAGCGCGAGATTGAACTGATCTTCCCAACGAAATTCGAACCGCGCTTTTGAAATCGCGTTGTCGCGGTATTGCGCGCCGGGATGGCCTTTCGCTAAATCGGCGGCGTGGGCAGCGATCTTGTAGGCGATGACGCCGTCCTTGACGTCTTTCTTGTTCGGCAAACCGAGGTGTTCTTTCGGCGTGACGTAGCAAAGCATCGCGCACCCGTACCAGCCGATCATGGCCGCGCCGATGGCGCTGGTGATATGATCATAACCGGGAGCGATGTCGGTCGTTAACGGACCCAAAGTGTAGAACGGCGCTTCGTCGCACCACTCGAGCTGTTTCTCCATGTTCTCTTTGATCATGTGCATGGGAATGTGGCCCGGGCCTTCGTTCATCACTTGGACGTGCTGTTTCCAGGCGCGCTGGGTCAGCTCGCCTTGTGTGTAAAGTTCGGCGAACTGTGCTTCGTCGTTCGCGTCCG
>QHRF01000131.1 GCA_003220055.1 Verrucomicrobiota bacterium
AAGATCGCTTGGTACACTTGTGTTCCCAAGGCGTCGAGGTTGTCGGCATTCGGATGCAGCGGAGCGAGTAGTGCAGCAGCACGCGGCAGATCGCCCTCGGCTTGTGCGATAGCCGCCTTATACGCGTGCGTATCCACGTCGTCGGGCGTGATGTTTAGGACCTGATCAAACTTTCGCAGTGCTTCGGGTAAACGACGATGGTGGAAATAGGTAACCGCGTGCTGGGTGAGTAGGTGAAGGTTGCGCGGGTCGAGCCGCTCGGCTTCGTTGAAGTACGACTCGCTCCGGTCCCACTGGCCTCGCCTCCGCTCCAAATAGGCCAGCGATTCAAGAATCCGGCTGCTATTGGGCAGGAGCTGGCGTGCTTGCTCAAAGTAACCCACCGCGGTGTCGTAATCCTTCAGGCAGGCGTAGTGGTAATATCCCTTGGCATGCAGTGCCTCACCGAGATTGGGTTGAAGAGTCAGCGCGGTTTCGGCTGCCTGCCGCGCCTCTTCCCGGAGGGCGACCGTTGGTTGAAGAGCCTGGTTGCGGTAGCTGGCCGCATCAACGTATGACAGCAGCGCCCAACCAAGCGCGAACTTCGGGTCCAAGCGCACCGCTTCTCTAAGATATTTCTGCGCGCCAAGGGCGTTGGTGGTTGTGTCGGCAGCTTTCAGTGTATAAGCCAGCCCACGCAGGTAGGCATCGTAAGCCTCAGGATTGTCTGTTGGCTTCGCGGCAATCTCTTGCTCTTCCCGGCCCGTGAGTTTCGCGCGTAATTGGTCAGCGATGGCTTTCGCAATTTCGCTCTCAACCGAAAAGATGTCGGTCAGCTTGCGATCAAACGTATCGGCCCAGAGATGGGAATCATCATCTGCTTTGATCAGCTGGACGTTCACGCGCACTGCGTCGCCGCTCTTCTGCACGCTGCCTTCCAGGATATGGGCGACGCCAAGTTGGCTGGCGATGTCGCGTAGATTTTCCGGCACGCTTTTATAATGCTGGGTGGAAGTACGTGAGATGACCTTGAGATCAGCAATCTTTGCCAGGCGAGTGAGAATCTCGTCTTGGACGCCGTCGGCAAAGTAAGAGTTTGCTTTGTCCTCACTTCGGTTTTCAAACGGCATCACCGCGATGCTTTTTTCGGGCGCCGTCGGCAATGATCTCACGCGATTGCGGGAAAACATTACGATACCGACGACGATTGCCGCGAGCGCGAGCAACGCTACCGTCATTGTCACCCAGCGTACGCGCGCGGTCTGCTTGCTCAGGGCTTGGAATTTTTTTGGCAGTTGCGGATTCCCGACTTGATCCCCGTAAAGGTTCACGACCGAGACGCGCACGCCATGTTTTACTTCGCAGGAACCAAGATCGTGCAAGAGCGGTCGCCACTGCTCGTATTCTTCGAGGTCTTCAGCGACATGCTTCGAAAGGAGAATGTGGTTGGCGTCGCCACAATCCATCACGCGTCGCGCCACATTGATCCCGGCGCCAGCGACATTAGGCCGCTCGTTCACGTCGATAACCCCGCTGACCGGTCCGCTGTGCACTCCCATTCGCAGCCGCAATTCCGGATGTTCTCTGAGCGCTCGGCTTAGCTGCAACGCGCACTCCACCGGCGCTTCAGGCCGGTTGTAAAAAACCAGCACTATTCCGTCGCCGGTGGCAATTTTCATCAATTTCCCCGCTGCTTCCGCGCTACGAAATTCAGCCGTGCCACGCACGAGCTGGTTAAGCGCGTCAATTAAGTCCCGCTGCTCATCAATCAACAG
>QHRF01000084.1 GCA_003220055.1 Verrucomicrobiota bacterium
TTAATCACGCTGTCACCCGCGCGGTAAGAATTTCGCCCAACAGTGTGATCGCAGTGACCGATCGCGAAGGTTACGTGCTCGGGGTTTGGGTCGTGCGCGGCGGCGCGGCCACTCCCGGCGAAATCGCTACGGCTGTAAGCAAAGCTGGCACGGCTGCGTATCTGAGCAGCAATCAAAACGCTTTCACTTCGCGCACGGCAGGATTCATTATCCAACAACATTTCCCGCCGGGCGTTAAGAACACCGCGCCCGGCCCGCTGGTTGGCGTCGGTCTTTCAAATCTTTTTGTCTCCGACGTCAATCACTTCAAAAAGATCGACATGGTGTACTGTCCGCCGCCGTATCCGCCTGCGGTCGTTCCGTCTCCCGGGACTTTTGGCACGCCGATCACTTTTACATCGTTGGATGGCTCTCCTGGCGGCGTTCCGCTCTACAAGAACGGGCTCCTTCTCGGTGGAATAGGCGTGACCGGCGACGGCACACCGCAGCCGCCTATTCCGGTTATGCTCACGCCGCCATTGTTTCCGCTCCCGCCATGCATTGTCATTCCGCCAGCGGCAATAGCCCGGAATGAAAATCCCTTCGTCTACATTAACGGCTCCGATGTAGACGAGGACGTCGCTCTTGCAGGACAAAAAGGATATGCCCCTTCGTCGAGCATCACCGCAGACAACGTTTTCATAGGCGGCATCCGGCTACCGTACGTCTCTTCCTCCACATCCGTTTCGAGCACGATCACGCTGCAAGGCAACTACGATCCAATGTTTCCTCCACAGGCCTCACCGGGACCGCCCCCCGGAATTGTGCCTGCCACTTTCGGTGGCGTTCCTGGTGAAATCCGCCAGCCGATTATCAGCGATCCGTTGGTCGCGCCGATCAATGGTCAACCGCGTCTCACCGCCGCGGAAGTTTCGAGCATTATCAACTATGCCGCGCAGCGGGTGAAGATCACGCGCGCGGCCATTCGATTGCCCATCGGCACTCAGATGCAGGCCTTCATCACCGTTGTGAACAATCCGGACGCGGATAACGCGACGCCGACAGTACTTGGCACTTTTCGCACAGGCGAAGCGACTTTATTTAGCTGGGACGTCGCAGTGCAAAAAGCGCGCACCACCCTTTTTTATTCGCGTCACGACTTTCTTGGGTTTGGTTTGGATATCGCCATGTCCACGCGCTGCGTCGGGTTTTTGGCGCAAAAATTTTATCCGCCCGGAATCGACGGCAACAACCCTGGGCCGTTTTTCACCGAACAGGACAAACTTTCCGGGTTTTCCGGGACCGAACCCAAGCTCACGTTCACGGCCACGGCAGATTTTAGTTCGCCTCCACTTCGGAACGGCATCAGATTGGATTTACCCGACGGCATTACAATTTTCCCGGGTGGTTTTCCACTTTATCGCAACGGCGTGCTCGTCGGCGCGATCGGAGTCAGCGGCGATGGCGTCGATCAAGACGACATTGTCGGCGCGTCGGGCACGCACGATTTTCTCGCGCCCAATGCAATTCGTTCCGATCAATTCAATTTCCGCGGAACGCGTTTGCCTTACGCAAAATTCCCGCGCGATCCGACGCTGTAAGGTCGACATCGTCTCACTCGCTCGAGGCTAGTTGCGGCAGCGGCGCATGAACTTACAATCTCGTGCGTCTACTCCCGCGCTCGAGCATGCCTAACGAATACGAATCGCCGATCGGCCAGCGGCCGGAAATTACAGGCGCCATTGTTCCGCCGGCTCCAAGACATGATCCCTACGCCGCTTTTCGGTCGCGCGGGTTTCGTTTTTTCACCACCGGAAATTTATTGTCGATCCTCGGCCGCCAAATGCTCGCAGTTGCGGTGGAATGGGAGATTTATCGGCGCACTCATTCTGCGACGGCGCTCGGCTTGGTTGGACTGGTCTTCGCAATTCCGATTGTCGGGTTGTCGTTGCCGGCGGGACATCTGGCCGACCGAATCAGCCGCAAACATATCATCCTCGTCTCGCAAATTTTCAGTTCGGTTACATCGGCGTTGCTAGCGCTTGTTTCCTGGCAACATCTCGCCATTCCGCAGATGTCGATCTTGCGCTCGTGTAATCACGGACTGAGTGCGGTCGCGAATGTGTTCGAACGCCATCAAAGTGGATTCCATTTCGACGACGCTTCGATTCCAATCATTTATCTGCTCCTTTTTATCGGCGGGGCGGCGCGGACGTTTTCCTGGGCGGCGCGGAGTTCCTTTTTTCCAACATTGGTACCGCGCGACGCGTTTTCGAACGCAGTTACCTGGAACAATAGCATTTTTCAGATCGGATCTGTGGTTGGACCGGCCATCAGCGGTTTCGTCGTGGCCCATCGCGGTTTCCCAATTGTTTACATCATCGACGCGATCACGGCATTTGCGTTTTTCCTACTCGTCTTGCCAATTCCTCGCGCGAAGCAACTTCTGAAACGCGCAGAGCAAAGCACGTGGCGGAGCCTCGCGGCGGGCGCGAAGTTCGTGTTTAGCAAGAAAGTGATCCTGGCAACGATCACGCTCGACCTTTTCGCGGTGCTGTTGGGCGGCGCGGTCGCTTTGCTCCCGATTTTTGCCGATCAAATTCTGCACTGCGGTCCGGTCGGTCTCGGGTGGATGCGCGCTTCGCCGGCAATTGGTGCTTTCGCGATAGCGCTGATCGTCGCCTACTTGCCGCCGATGCGCGAAGCCGGCAAAATACTTCTTTGGTGCGTTACCGGTTTTGGAATCGCCACCGTGGTCTTCGGTTTATCGAAAGCGCTCTGGCTATCGTTGGCAATGTTGTTCGTGGCCGGCGCGCTCGACAGCGTCAGCGTGATCATACGTGGTTCGATCGTTCAGTTGGTGACCCCGGATGAAATGCGCGGTCGCGTTTCCGCCGTGAACAACATTTTCATCGGCACATCGAACGAATTCGGTGCGTTGGAGTCCGGATTGACCGCAGCGTTGTTTGGTCCCGTGATCTCCGTCGTCGCTGGTGGAATCGGCACGATTCTGGTCGTAGCCGCGTCGGCGTGGCGCTGGCCGGAAATTCGCAAGATCGGCGCGCTCGACCGGAATTTGCGTTAAGATCGACAACGACTCATGAAAATTGCCGCTGCCCAGATTTCGTGCGTGCTCGGCGATTTCACCGCGAACCTGCGCAAGACACGAGATTTCGCTTTCCTCGCGAAAAAGTCAGGCGCGGAGCTCATCGTTTTTCCTGAAATGGTGGATACCGGTTATTCGATGCCGGTGATTCAGAAGCACGCGAAAAAATGGAGTGATGGCGCGGTCCCTGAGCTGCAAGAAATCGCCAAAGAAACTTCTATCGCCATTGTTGCGGGGATTTCGGACCGCGATGGCGTGTCCATTTTCAATTCACAAGTTTTGGTCAACGGACAGGGCGAGGTCGTCGCGAAATATCGTAAGACTCATCTGGTCACGGCTGCACCGCTGGATGAGCGCGTTTGTCTTTCGCCCGGCAACAAATTCGTCAGCTGCAAGATCGGTAAGTTTAACGTCGGGCTGAGCATTTGTTACGATCTGCGTTTTCCGGAAATGGCGCGCACCCTCGTCGTCGACCGCGGAGCAAATGTGATTGTGAATTCTTCCGCGTGGCCGGTCGTGCGCGTGGAACATCTGCGAATTCTAGCGCTGGCTCGCGCGATTGAAAATCAAAGCTATTTCATCATCGCCAATCGCGTGGGCACGGACGATGGCGTCACCTTCTGCGGTTCGTCGCTGATTGTCGATCCTTCCGGCGCAATTCTGGCGGCCGCTTCGCCTGATCGCGAGGAATTGATTGAGGCGGAGATTTCAGAACAAGTGATCGCGGACGTGCGCAACCAAGTCACGGTTTTCGCCCATCGCCGGCCTGAGTTGTACAAGATCATCTAAAAACGGCCGACGATGTAGGCGGAAGCGATCTAATAATGATGAAAAAGCACCGCGTTTGGCTTGGTCTGACGATGATGATGATTCTCGCGATGCTTGGTTCGAGCGCGCTCCGGGCGGAGGATAATTCCACGCCCCAACAGGTCTTCGATGGAATGCGTCAAAGTTTTCAAGCCGACAAAGCCAAAGGTGTCCACGCTCGCTATCAATGGGAATTGAGCGGACCGAATGGCGGCGAATGGTGGATCGACGTCAACGACGGGACGTTCAAGATGGGGCGCGGCAAGATCGACAACCCAAGCGTCACATTTATCACGAGCGACAACGACTGGGTCGCAATGTCGAATGGGAAACTCAAAGGCACGTGGGCGTTCATGACTGGGCGCTTGAAAGTGCGCGGCAGTCAATCGATCGCGCGAAAACTGGACGAAATTTTCCCTTAGAACTTCGCTTCGACCGCAAGCCTCACATACGGCGCGGGATCGGTTTTCACGCTCGCTTCAGCGCGGAAGAAATCGAAGTCGCGCCGGAACGTGCAACCGACGTCGAGCGTGATGTCCAGCGGCTTAAAGTGAGAATAAGTCGCTTGGATTCCGGCTCGGTCCTCGCTGTATTGCACGATCGCGTTGTGGACCTGAAGCTTGCGCGCCGGCGTGATCACGTCGTCGGTGCGATAGCTTTCGTAAAAGAGATTGCCGGCGAGACGAAATTCCCAATCGTCATTCGGATTATAAACGAGCGCCGGTTTGGGAAAGACGCCTTCCAGCCGCAAATGATCGGTGAAAAGCCAGATCAAACCGCCGCCCGGAGCGGCGATTGGATTCGAATAGATTGAGCCGCCCGCGCCAATCACCGCAAAAATCTTGTCTTTCTTGAGCGGAAAAGTGACCCATACTTTCCAAGGCACATCGATCGAAACGCCGGTTACGTCGCTTTGGAAATAAGGACCGGGATCAATCTCGATTCCCGCGCCTGCGTGATCATGAACGATGTATTCGTAAGCCAGGAGCGCGTGAATGGTTTGCAAATGGTCCGGCAATCCATTGTCGGTGCCGCCAAAATCGAACCGCTCATATTCAACGCCCGCCCGGAAATACCAGTTCCCCGTAATGTGAAACCGATGCGCGTAGCTGAAATCGTTATAGAGCGAGTCGCCGTCGCCGAAAATCCCCCTATACTCCTTAAAATCGCTCTTACCGGTGTAAACAGTCTCGTAGGCAAAAAGCTCCGTTGAGTTTTTGTTCTCGTCGCTGGGCGATGGCGCGGGCTGCAATTCCGGCCCGGTGCCGGCTAGGACCGGTGAAATAAGGCTGAGAAAACCGACGGTTAAGGCGAGACGGAGGTTATTCATAATCTTGGTGCTGACAGTAGTTGTCGATCTTGTATTCGTTTGGGTCGGCCAATCTCGGTGTATCGTATTCTGGCTTTCTCGGCAAGTGATGATTGAAAAGGTTGCGGGGCTGCCGGATTTTTAGCATGTTTGATACCGAATGCTTTCGCGGTTGACTGGCGTTCGACTTGCTTTACAGTGCACGGCTTCTCTGTGACAACCCCCCCTCTAGCGATAGCGAATCCGTTGGCCGGAATCGACCACGGCGTGGCCCTATGGTTTCACGCGCACTTAACGCCCACATTCGTGAGCGTGCTCCGGGGAATCACTGAATTCGGCTCGAGCGAGTGGATTGCCATCGTCCTTTCGATAGCGGTCCTATTTTTCGTTTTCAAACGCTGCTGGCAGTCGCTTCTGATGATGGTTGTGGCGGTCCCGGGCGGAATGCTCTTGAACGAGTGGGTCAAAATTCTGGTGCATCGACATCGTCCATTTGTCGACGGCTGGTTCGTGGACTGGTCGGGTTACAGCTTTGCCAGCGGCCACACCATCGGCGCGACGCTGCTTTACGGGCAACTCGCCCTCTTCATTATCCCGATGATCAAAAATCGCCGCGGCCGCATTTTGGTCTATTCGGCAGCGACTTTTGTGATCGTTCTGGTTGGGTTCAGTCGGATCGCGCTCGGCGCCCATTATTTCACCGACGTGCTTGGCGGAATGTTTCTCGGCACGAGCTGGCTGACGCTGTGTCTGTTGGTCTCGCGCCCGTTGCGGCGAGCGGTTGTGCCACCGGTTATTGCCGACGTCCTGCCAGACGCAACCCCGGCGTTGGTTCCGGTTCCTGTTCCGGTGCAAGCCGAAGTCACAGCGGTCCCAGTTTCAGAGTCGTTGATTTAACGCCGTCTCTTCTATCCGGAGACACCTCCAGCTGCGTTTCGTGTTAGCATCACGATCGTGTTCGGCTCGATCGCGAGCCGTTTGCAGCGAAACATGAAATTCCGGGGCAGGATCCGTTTAACTTTTTATTTTCTCGCTTTTGGCGGCGCGGCGCTTTTCACGGCGCTACTTGTTCGCGAAGGCATCGTGCAGGTTGGCAGCGCCATCGCTACCGCGGGCTGGGCCATTGCCGCCATCGTCGCTTTTCATTTGTGCGTTCCGGTTTTTCTCGATGCCGTCGCGTGGTGGGTCCTTTTTCCAAAGGAGAATCGCTTGCCATTGCGAAGAATTTTTTGGATGCGCTGGATCGGCGAATCGGTCAGCACCCTCGTGCCATCGGCCGCCGTCGGTGGCGACATCGTGCGTGCGCGTCTGGCGGCGATCAATGGCGCGCCGGTGCCGATCTCCGCCGGGACAGTACTCGTCGATCTAACACTGGGCGTGTTCACGCAGGCTGCGTTTACGTTGCTCGGAGTAGTGCTGCTGGTTCAATCGACCGGCCGACAAAATTTTGTCGGCCCAACATTGATCGGCACACTCATCGGCGTCGCGGCGGTTGGCGGATTTTATTTTGTGCAACGGCGCGGAATGTTTCGATTCCTCGCCCGGATGATCGCCAAGCTGGCGAATTCGTCTGAATGGCAATCGCTCGTGCAAAGCGGCGAGACGTTGGACCAGACGATTCGCACGCTTTATGCGCGGCGCCGGGCCGTGATTGGATGCTGCGTTTCGACGATTCTTTCGCTGATCTTGAATTCGGGCGAAATTTGGATCGCGCTCTACGCGCTCAACCTGCACGCGACAATGGTGAACGCGATCATTCTGCAAAGCATGGCGCTGACAATTCGTTCGGTGGCGTTTCCGGTCCCGGGAGGACTGGGCGTGCAGGAAAGCGGCTATGTCTTGGTTGGCAACCTTCTTGGAATACCGGGAGACACCGCTTTCGCTCTATCTTTGATCGCGAGAGTGCGCGAACTCGCCCTCGGCATACCGGGTCTTGTTTGCTGGCAACTGATTGAGGGGCGGCGTTTATTGCGGACGCGGGCTGAGCCTGCTTCTTCGTAGAATTTTAACTTGGCGATTGCCCGGCTCAGATTTTCCAATCGCCGTTTCACTTTTCCGGGGTTAGTGAAATTGGTGCGCACACCCCACCAGATCCATGCCAGTCCGCCGGGCAGATCGAGTTGTTTTCTGAGTTGAGCGACAACTTCTCCATCGCCGTACGCTTCCAGAAAAGTCGTCGCCAACGGCAGCCATTGTCGACTCGGTACGATCCCCACCATGTCGAACAGGAAGACGAGCAAATCGTCCGCCTGGCGGGCAGCCCTCGCGAGCGATTTTTCGTGGACGATTTCAAAATCAATCAGTCGTGCGCGGTTGCTGCTCGGATTGTAGATTACATTCTGGGTAGTGCCATCGCCGTGAGACCAGCAGCCACGGAAATAGTCGCTCCAAAATTTGTGAGCCCGGCGAAATTCAGCACCTGCGGCCCGCAATATTCGGCGTGTGAGCGTGCCGCGATTCAGGTGTACCCATAAGCTTTCGCCCGGAAGTTTTTCGGCGATAACGCACCTTGTCCCGGAAGCGTAGGCGCGATAACGGTCGCCATTGAGCATTTCAAAACAGCCAACCTCCCAGCGCTGCCATTCTTCTACTTTGCTCCAGAACCGAATCGGAATGTCGGCCATCCGAAAATAGAGATTAGTCAGATCGGCTAGCTGTTGGCTGTGAAGATTGCGGCGCTTGACGATAACGCGTCGTCCGCGCCGCGTTTTCTCGGTGATCGAATTAATCGCCAGCGCTTCGACCAGTCTTGTCGCCACCTCCGCCAGGCCGAGCGGCGTTTCTACTATTTTACTCGCTACCGTGATTAAACCGGTTGGAACGAGATTCTCAACCACTGCAACTCCATCTCCCAAAATTCCCATTTTCGCTTTTTCCTTCGACGGCTTTGATCGCGATTGCTTCAAATCATTTTTTCACGCACCGATTGCGTCGTTCTTTGTTCAGACTGTGATCGTCTCTCCCACCTTCATTACGCGTAGCTCAGATTTGGCGCCGCGCTTTTTTAATTCTTCGCCAAACGCTTCCGGCGTCCCGGTCAGCACTGGAAATGTGCCATAGTGCATCGGAATTACCATTTCCGGACCGACCAGTTTCACCGCGTCGGCCGCGCGAATCGGGCCCATGGTGAAATGATCGCCGATGCAAACCAGCATAATGTCGATCTTGTTATAATCGGAAACGCGCGCGATGTCGGAAAAAAATCCGGTATCGCCGGTGTGATAAATCGTCGCTCCATTGCGAATGCCAATGACAAGCCCGGTTGGCATGCCCGCGGGGACTGCCGGCGAAGTTTCATCTTTCTGCACCGTCGAGCCGTGCCACGCCGGAACAAAACAAACCGTCACCTCGCCATCGAGTAACGTCAGTTGCCCACCGATGTGTCCGGTCGTGTCGCTGCCTGCTTGTTCGTTTGGATAACCGAGCGCGCTCGTCACTGCCGCCGACAAGTCGAAGTTCGCAACCAGTTTCGCTCCAGTTTTTTTTCCGATCTCGACCGCATTCCCGACGTGATCGGAATGTCCGTGTGACAGCAAAATGAGATCGACATGTTTCAGCGCGGCCAATTCGTCTTTGCCCTTTTCGAAAACGGGATTGGTCAGCCAGGGATCGACCAAAAGCACTTTTCCGCCCGGAGTGACGATTCTGAACCCCGATTGCCCATACCAGGTGAGTCGCGTTTGCGCCATCGCTTCACCAAAACGAAAACGCGCGGTTGAGCAAAACATTTTCCTGAGCGAAAGGAAGTTCGTTCATGGTTACGCCGGAAAGACATTTGGCGGCAACGGATCCGAGGATGGCTGGGCTGATCAAGCGTTCGCTCCGCTACAACGTGAAGCCGGGCGGATTGGTTCGACCATTCGACGCGCTGGCCGAGTCGATCGCTTATCAACAGCTAAATGGAAAAGCTGCCGCAACTATTTGGAAACGAGTGCGCGCTCTCTATCCGCGAAGCAAGTATCTCGATCCGCGACGAGTTCTTGAAACTCCTGACCAAAAGTTGCGCGGCGCGGGTCTTTCTCGAAACAAAGTCGCCGCGATCAAGGATCTGGCTGCGAAAACCATCGACGGGACGGTACCGAGCGCGCGCGGATTGGCGAAGATGAGCGACGAAGAAATCATCGCGCGTCTGATCACTGTTCGTGGGATCGGGCGTTGGACTGTCGAGATGCTGCTCCTTTTCGATCTCGGCCGGCCCGACGTCTGGCCGGTGGACGATTACGGCGTGCGCAAAGGATTCGCGAAAACGTTTGGTAAGAGAAAACTGCCCAAACCGAAACAGCTGATGAAGCTGGGTGAAAAATGGCGGCCCCATCGCTCAGTCGCGGCCTGGTATTTCTGGCGCGCACTCGATAACGACAGCGGAACCTAACAAAGTTGACTTTGCCGGCAGCGCTCACTAAAACGCGGCAGTATGGCGATGATTCACGTTAATCGGGGCGCAACCAGTCTGGGCGTGTTTCCGGAGGAACAGATCCGTGAAGGAATTCGCGCCGGTCGCTTTCTTCCGAGCGATCTTGGTTGGCGCGAAGGAATGGCGAGTTGGCAACCGCTTTCGGAATTTACGGAATTTGCGGCCGATATCGCTGCGGCCAGGCCCCCCTCAGGTGCTCCTCCTCCTCAAACTCCCGCCGCTCCGGCGATAATTGCTCCCACTGCAGGAACGACATCCGCGCCGCGAAGCGGATTGCCGTGGGACACGCGGCAATCGAAGGGATTGCTTTCCGCTTTCATTGAAACGTTGCAGATGGTCTTGACTCGCCCGAGCGAGGCCTTTACCGCGATGAAACGCGAAGGCGGGCTGGGCGAACCGCTTCTTTACGCGATGATTGGCGGGACTTTCGGGACCGTCTTTGTCTTCATTTACAATTTTGCTTTTCGAAGCTTCGCCTTATTTCCGACGCGGCACTCAGTATTCGAGAACATGATCGGTGGTGTAGGATTGATCTTCCTTTTGATTTTGACGCCGCTCTTCGTTGTCATTGGCACCTTTATCGGGTCGGCCATCTATCATGTTTGTTTGATGATCATCGGCGGCGCCAAGCAGTCATTTGAAACGACGTTCAGGGTCGTCTGCTTCGGCGGCGGATCCGTCAGTCCGCTTCTGGTGATCCCATTTTGCGGTGGATTGGTGGTCTTGGTTTGGAAGATCGTCGTTTACAGCATCGGCCTCGCTCGCGCGCATGAAACCGAGACGGGGCGCGCTTTGTTAGCGGTCCTGCTGCCGCTAATCATTTGTTGCGGTTTCGGGATTGTGGCGGCGATCACGATACCGGCGCTGGTTCACATGCAAAGTCAGTGATGTTTGAATGCGGCTAACGCTTCGTTATCGGGCCCCGACAGAAATCGATCATGAGCTGATCTGGTTGAGCCTGTCGCTTGGTTCGCTCGCGCTCGCGGCCGGCTGGTTTGCGCTTCGATTGCCCTGGCCGCATTGCATGTTTTTGGCGGTGACTGGACACCCGTGTCTCACCTGCGGCGCGACTCGCTCAACCATCGCCTTTTTCCATGCAGATTTCTGGAGCGCTTGGAAATGGAATCCGCTGGTCTTTCTGTTCTTGAGCGGGTTATCGATCTTCGACCTTTACGCTTTCGCGGTTTTGGTCATTCGCGGGCCGCGATTGCGCATCGTTCGGTTCACTCCGGCGGAAAAGCGTTTTCTCCGACTCCTCGCAGTTATTTTACTGCTCTCGAACTGGATTTACCTGCTCTCGCACCCGCACGGTTTGTTTTAGACGTTCGCTTCAAACCATCGACCTCGGATTTGCTTAGCGTACGCCAATGTCCGCGCGGCAAATCGCCTAGCCGGAGATTTCCAATCCGCGCCCGCACCAGCCGTTTCACTTCGTAACCGACCGCATAAAACATGCGCCGGATCTGCTGATTAATTCCCTGGCGCAAAACAACGCGCACTCTAGTCGGACCGATCGAATGGAGCTGTGCAATTTGCGCGCGCCGACCATCCAAGAAAAGTCCGCGCAAAAGTTTCTGCGCGAGCGCGCTGTCCCATTGGCGATCTAACGTCACCTCGTATTCCTTTTCGATTTTGAAGCGCGGATGGGTGAGTTGCTGCGCGAGGTCGCCGTCGTTCGTTAGCAGGAGCAATCCTTCACTCTGGGCATCGAGACGTCCAATATTGAAAAGGCGTGGAAACTTTGGCGGCAACAAATCGAAAACCGTGTCGCGAACGTGAGGATCACTGCGAGTCGAAACAAATCCCGCCGGTTTGTGCAACGCAATCGTCATCGCGCGCTCGAGGTGAACGAGCTTGCGATCGACTTTCACATGATCGCGCTCGCTGGGTTGCGCGCTGAAATTTGTGCAAACCCGGCCGTTGATCGTGACGCGTCCGGCCGCGATCAATTCATCACATTTTCGCCGTGAACCGACGCCGGCCGCGGCAAGGAACCGATTGAGGCGCATGGCAGAAATTGAGAGGCTGAATCGATAAGAAGTTGAGCAGATCCACTCAACCACTCAACATCTCAACTACCGAACAGTCGCTCAGGCGTCCGGCTTGGTTTTGGGAAGGCCGATGACTTTGCGCCCTTCTTTCCATTGGCCGCGTTTCTTGAGCAGTTCGACCCGCTCGAAACGCTTTAGAACATTGCGTTTCGCGACAATCGTGCTGGCTCCTCTGAGGCTTCGATGCTGTGACATAGATCGGAAATGAGCGCGAAAGCTACCGCGAAGATGGCATTTTTCAAATGCGATGTCGGTATTGTTCAGAAAGGCCTCGGCTATAGCTGATTACTCAGGACAATATATCGACCGCTCGTCATCATCTGGTGATAAATATGAAAGCGGGTCGTCAAAACGTGCTGCCAATGCGGAATGCGATCTTGCTTGATGATCAAGAAAATCCCCTGTGGATCAGCCCACTGACGCAGGATCGCATCCTCATTGACGGAAGGGTTCATTCCACCCGGAATGTGCATTTCGTCGTCGTCGTGCTCGTTCACCAAATAAAAGTGACGGCGCAAGTAAAAAACAAGACTGCTGGCATCATCGAATTTTCCTTCGTAAACTACTGCATCTTTGTCGGTGAGCCTGCTCTCCAAAAACCGAGCCGCATCTGCGAGTGAAAATTGTGGCGCCATGCGCGCGACGCCGTCCGCCAACGAAAGTCCAATCGGCACCACCGCCGCGGCTAAAACGCTCAGACAAAGTCCCGGCCGCCGTTTCGTCGCGAGATAAACCGCGATCATCGACGCGACGATGAGGGAAATAGCGATCACCGTAAGCATCGGACGCAAAATTCCCCAAGCCGACGGCGGAAGCGTTTGTAACGCGTCCCACGTTGTCCAACTGCCATCTTCACGCTCCCCGCGAGCCCCACTTGCTGATACGAAATGCGGTTGCCACAGAGCTAACCATCCGGCAGCGATTCCGGCTATTCCGACGAGACCGGCGCCTGTGAGTTGCCATTGCCGCGGCAGTCTGTCCCACGCGGTCGCGGCAAAAATCGCGAACGCGCTCCACATGGTCATCGAATAATAATCCTGACGTTGTCCGATGATCAGAAGCGGCAAAAAAACGACCGCCATCCAACACAACGGCAAGGCCTCGGCAAATTCCAATTCCCGCGGACGGATCACTTTTCGCCAGGCAAAGATCGCTCCGGGAACAATGGCAACCGACCACGGGAACCACCAGACCAGATGCATCCAAATAAATTGAAGCGGCGGGACGCCGTTATCGCTCCCGGGAACGTTGGAAAAAGAACGTAGGTGTCCCAACCATTCGATCCGCAACAATTGCTGCAAAAAGCCGGGGAAACGCAGCTCGGTCGCGATGTACCACGGCACGAATAGCACCACGAAGATCGAGATATACCCCCAATGGAGGAGTCGACGGAAACGCAAACGCGCTTCGCGGTAAAACAGTCCGAGGAAAATAAAAATCGTGAGGGGGTAAATTAAGCCAAGCAAACTTTTCGTCAGGCAGGCCAGCACGCAGCAAATCCAGAAACCGAGGAACCAAAGATTCCGTCCGCGTCGCCGTTGATAGCCGGATACGCCGCAAAAAATTGCGCCGGCGATAAAGGCGCTGAACACCGGTTCGGGCATGATGACCCGGCCAAGCAGCGCTGTGCCGCAGCTGCAAAGATAAATCAGGCCCGCAAAAAATCCGCGCCAGTAATCTCCCAATTTTTCAGCGATCAAAAATGTGATTGCCACGACTGCCATTGCCGCCAACGCGATTGGCAGACGGGCGGCGGCGGAAGTGATCCCGAAAATTTTGAAAGAGCCGATGATGAGCCAGTAAAGCAGCGGCGGTTTCGGCAGCCGCGGCAAGCCGTCGTTCGTTGGCCAAATCCATTGATGACTTTGAATCATTTCGCGCGCCGCTCCGGCATATTGGCCCTCGGTGTGGTTATAGAGATCGCCCCACCCGAGGGTGGTCAGATGAAGCAGCGCCGCGAGCGCGATCAGCGAGACAAAAAGCGCATGACGCAACGGAGGCGGAGGCAATGCCGGCGGATCAAGCAGCGTGTCCTCAATGCTGAAAGTGCGGGCGCCGGCAGTCATCGCGTAATCGTTAGGCCGAACTCGCACAGGAGCGATATTTTTCCCAATCGGCCGGCAATGGTAAAAGTTTCACAGCCGGCATTTCAATTAGGACCAACGTTTGCCGGCATTCGGCGATCAACGCGCCATCCGCCGGTCGTGTGATTCGGAAGGCGCACCAGAATCGCGCGCGTTGCAATCGATCAAGCCAAACATCGATTACCAATCTGTCACCCAACTTTGCGGCGCAGCGGTAATCGATTTCGGTCCGGACGACCACCGGATATTTTTGCGTCTTCGCCATTTCGGCGAGCGGAAGCCGAAGCTTTTCTGCCAGCAGTGTCCGCGCGATCTCGATGAAACGGAGGTATGCGATATTGGAGACGACGCCGCCACAATCGGTATCGAAGAACATTACCTGCACTTCAGTGCGGATGCGCGGTTGTTCAGAATTCATCGTAGGATCGAGGTCACCGCATCCACGACTTCCGGCACGCTGACGGCTTTCATGCAACGGAAGTCAATCGGACATTCGCGCAAAAAACACGGGCTGCATTCAACGTGATGCCGAAGAATGACGTGGCCATTACCGAGAGGCTGCGTCAGGGCCGGTTCGGTTGAACCGAAGACCGCCACAACCGGCACGCCGAGCAGCGCTGCGAGATGCATCGTTCCGGTGTCGTTCGTCAAAAGTAGGCGGCAGCGGCGCAATTCCTCGATCAATTGATCGAGAGTTGTTTGACCGATTCGATTTACACAGTTTTCGCCGAGAGCGCCGGCGATCGTCTCGCCAATCGATTCATCATCTTTAACTCCGAACAAGATCCATTTGACCTTGGATTGTGCCGAAACCGCAACCGCCGCCTCGGCAAAACGCTCCGGTAACCAGCGCTTGGCCGGTCCATATTCCGCGCCGGGGCAAAGTCCAAGCAATTTTTGATCTTGGAAGTGCGATGTTTGCGACAACGCCTGCTTCGCATCACGCACTAGATCGACGTCCGCGCCGCAATCATCCGCGATTCTCAGAAAGCGCGTTGCGTGATGCTCGGGCGGGCCCGGCCGGCGCGGTTCGCGGACGATTTGATTTAGGAGCCAGCCGCGAGCATGTCCGCGATAGCCGACTTTTCTCGGAATTCCCCAAACCTCGAGCGCCACGCGCAATGAATTGGGAAGCAAGATCGCGACATCGAACCTCTCTTGTCGTCCAATCAGCCGAACTGCGCTGAAGGGCGATTTGTTCGGCAGCGACAAAATCTCGTCGACTTCTGAGACTAGTTTCCAGATCGGCGCAATTTTCTCCGGCGCGAGGATCGTGACGTGCGTATCGGGTCGGCCTTTTTTGATTGCGCGCACTGCCGGCACGCTCATGACTGCGTCACCCAGCCAGTTGCTGCTGCGAATGAGGATCCGGAACCGTTGCAATTGTTTCAGCGGTAAATTCTTCGGGACATAAGCGCCTCGCTTATAACGCGCGAGAAGAAAATTTGGGCGCGGCGTTTTCCAGCGATTGTGCAACCAGAACCCGTCCTCCGGAGCGCGCCGGGTCTGGGCCGCGATCAGGTCGTTGGCTTTGGCCGTGAGCGCTTCGACTGAATCGCCAGGAGCGTCGATTCGATCAGTGAACGACATCCGCCAGCGCCCCGGCGATTCGGAGTAAATGGCAGTGCCCAGAACGGCCGCGCCGGTGCGCCTAGCTAACAGCGCCGGCAACGATGTGGTCGAGGCGAGTTTGCCGAAAAACGGTACCCACAGACCCTGATCGCCCGCATGTTGATCGGCCAGGATTCCGATTGCGCCGCCGCCCCGCAGCAGTTCAATCGCTTTCTGAAAACCTTCGTTGCGATCGAACAACTCGACGCCGGCGCGGCCGCGCAATCCGCGAACGTGTTTGTCGATGTAACGATTTTTCAAGGGCTGATAAATCGTGCTATTTCGGACGTAGCCGATCGCGGCGGGAAACATTTGCGCCTGCAATTCCCAGTTTCCGATGTGGCTCAAAATAAACACGATCGGCCGACCGCTGCGCAGCTCGCGATGGGCGGCATCGGCATTTTCGATGCGAACGTTCGCGCGCGCCTTCTCCAGCGGCATCGACGCGAGTTTCAGTCCGGAAAGAAGATTTGCGCCCAGTCGCTGAAAATGGCGACGCACGAGGTGCCGCATTTCTTGCGGCGATTTTTCCCGGCCGAATGCGATCTCGATGTTACGAAATCCCAGCCGCCGATATTTCCCGAGAACAAGCCAGGCACAGAAGCCGAGTCCGTTTCCAAGCGCAAAGGAGACGCGTAAGGGCAAAAGACCAATCAGGGCAAAGCCAGCGCGATAGATAAGATAGATGAAGTACTCGGGCATCGATCTCGGCCATAACGCTCGCCGAAGGCGTCCAGCGTAAATTTGCCTACTCACGGCTGCAATGAATATAATATGGCGATTCGCGCGGACCTTCGTTAGGCATGTAAGCGGCTCCTCGAAATGACATGAAAAAAGATTTGTGGCTTGGGCTCAATGAGCGGACGAGAAAAGCGCTCTCTCCCCGCGATTACAAAAGCGGCAGTGTTGCTCAACGAACAGCCGCATCTGGCGTCGATGCCGCTGAACTGACTACAGGTCGCGGTAAAGCGGAGCTGAAGAAAGTTTGGATTCCAGGGGTTGAAATTTTTTCCCGAGAAATTCATCCACAACGCCATCGTGGCAGCTTTGGCGAGTTGGCGCGTGAAGCGCAGGGAGTACTGGGCAAGATCAAGCTATGGCCGAGGCAATGGTCGGCCGCGCGAATGTTCGCGAACAGTGCAAAAGGATTTCACATTCATCCGCCTAGTATTCCAGCGGAGATGACCGCGGAGAAATGGTTGCGGCGTTTGTTTGTGAACCAACCGCAGAACTATTCGCTGCGTCCGTACGATCGCGAACAGTGGGACATCATGTTCTTTCTCCAGGGCCGCGCGGAAATTTTTCTACGCGATGTACGCGCCGGTCTACCCGTGCGCAACATGCGCCTTTTTGTCGATGGCGACAATCATCGCAGCCGCAACAATGTGGGCGTTGTGATTCCTCCAGGCGTCGCGCACGCGATTCGGGCCGAAGGTTCGGAAGATGTAATCATGGTTTACGGAACGAGCACAACTTTTCAGCCGGACTTTGAAGGCCGCATCGCCAGCGAAGTCGAAGCAGCAGACCTGCCGGAATCCTGGCGAAAATTCCTTTCTTCATAGCGGCGCTCTGGGAGCGTCGGACAAATAATGCGTCGGTCCTAGACCGCCGCTACAGTTCGTCAATGGAGCGGCAATTTAATCCAGTCGAGCTCGAGCTGATGGACCGTCCGCAGCCGGTTTCCGCCGAATTGGAGCGGGATCTTGAAAATATCCGGCAGCTCAATCGCTGGTTTGGGAGTTACGCGTTGATTTCGATGTTTCTCAGCCGCTGGGTCAAGCCGGGCTCGCGCTTGCGAATTGTCGATCTTGCCACCGGCTCGGGCGATATTCCACGGTTGATCGCAGAGTGCGGGCGTAAGATTGGGGCGGAACTCCGAATCGATGCGTTGGATCGACAATCCGCGACGCTGGAGATCGCACAAAAACTGAGCGTTCCTTATCCAGAAATCACTTTTGTCGAAGGAAACATCCTGGAATGGAGACCAGCGGAGCCATACGACGTCGTTTTCTGCACGCTGGCACTTCATCATTTTAGTGATGACGACGCGGTCCGCGTGCTTCAACGTTGCCGAGAGCTGTCGCACAAATTCGTGCTCGTGTCTGATCTGTGCCGCAGTTGGATGGCCACAATCGGCGTCCACCTTCTGACTGGGACCGTGTTTCGTGAGCCAATGACCAAACACGATGCTCGGCTCTCCATCGCGCGCGCGTTTTCCTTTTCCGAAATGAATCAATTGGCGCAGCGCGCGGGCTGGACAAATTTCGCCCACAAAACTTTTCCGTTCGCTCGCCAGGCGATCTGGCTCCAAGCGCAATGACGGTTCTGGAAACAATCGCCGAAGCGCAGAGTCACGCGAAAAAAGGACCGCGTATCCTGGTCCCGACGATGGGGGCGTTGCATAGGGCGCATAGAGAGTTAATTCGAATTGCGCGCGGCCAGGCGGGGAAAAATGGCGAAGTGGTCGTCAGCATTTTTGTAAATCCGCTCCAATTCGAGCCGGGAAGCGATTACGAACGTTATCCGCGACCAGAACAAGAAGACGAAGAATTTTGCCGAAAGTTGGATGTCGATCTTTTGTTTCGGCCAAGCGCGACCGAGATGTATCCGGATAATCGCTCGGTGTTTGTGGAAGAAAATTCGCTGTCGAGCGTGCTCGAAGGCAAATCGCGGCCGGGACATTTCCGCGGCGTTTGCACGGTGGTGGCGAAACTGTTCAACATTTTGCAACCTGACGCGGCCGTATTTGGCGAAAAAGATTTTCAACAGCTGGCCATCATTCGCCGAATGGTGCGCGATTTGAATTACAAGATCGACATCGTCGCGGTCCCCACCGTGCGCGAAGCAGATGGACTGGCGTGCAGTTCGCGCAACGTGTATTTGAACGCCGAGGAGCGGAAGCAGGCCGCGGTTTTGCGCAAAGCACTGCTGGCCGCGAAAAATCCCGGAAAAAAATCCGCGAAGAATACTGTCGATCTTACGCGAAAGATAATCAGTGAAGCGTCGCTGGCGCGAATCGATTATGTCGATCTTGTCGACGCAGACACTTTGCAACCGATAGAATCGCCTGAGCCAAACTCGCTTCTCGCACTCGCGGTTTTCTTTGGGAAAACCCGTTTGATCGACAACATTGTATTGGGATGAAGGAATACGATTTCGTCGTCGTCGGTAGCGGCATCGCGGGGCTTAGCTTTGCACTCAAGGCAGCGAAGCACGGCTCGGTGGCGGTAATCACGAAACGCAAAGGCTCGGACACGAACACCGCTTGGGCGCAGGGGGGAATCGCTTGTGTGACGAGCGGCGAGGATTCTTTTGAGCTTCACGTGCGCGACACGCTCGAAGCCGGCGCGGGATTATGTGACGAGAATGTGGTCCGCACGATTGTGACCGAAGCTCCGGCGCGAATTCAAGATTTGGTCGAGCTCGGTATGCAATTCGATGAGCGCGAGGTTTCCGGCCATCGCGAATTCGATCTTGGTCGCGAAGGCGGACACTCGAAGCGGCGCGTCCTTCACGTTCGGGACGTGACCGGCAAGGAAATCGAGAACGCATTACTGCGCGAGCTCGAGCGCCAATCGCATGTGGATCTTCTCGAAAATCATATGGCGGTCGATCTAATCACCGCCGCGAAACTTGGCTTTGCGGCGGAAGATCGTTGCCTCGGCATTTACATTCTCGATGAAAAGAGCGGCGAAGTGGAAACGATCCGTTCGGATCGGATCGTCCTTGCGACTGGTGGTTGTGGCAAAGTTTATCTCTACACAACCAATCCTGACATCGCGACCGGAGATGGCGTGGCAATGGCCTGGCGCGCGGGCGTGACGATCGCGAACATGGAATTTGTTCAGTTTCATCCGACCTGTTTGTTTCATCCCAAAGCGAAATCGTTTTTGATTTCGGAAGCAGTGCGGGGCGAGGGCGGCGTTTTACGGAACAGTCGCGGCGAAGATTTCATGAAACGCTACGATCGACGCGGTTCGCTCGCGCCGCGGGATATTGTGGCGCGAGCGATTGACGCCGAGATCAAACGCTCTGGCGCGCAATGCGTTTTTCTTGATATCACCGATAAACCGGTGGAATTCTTGCGCGATCGGTTCCCAAATATTTACGAGACCTGTTTGCGTTTTGGGATCGACATGACGAAGCAGCCGATTCCGGTCGTGCCGGCCGCGCATTATCAATGCGGTGGAATCAAAACCGACGTCAACGGCGCGACCAGTCTGGCCGGCTTATACGCAATTGGCGAAGTTGGTTGCACCGGATTGCACGGCGCGAATCGTCTGGCGAGCAATTCGCTGCTGGAAGGTTTGGTGGTCGCACATCGCGCGTGCCAAGCGATGCTGCGGGAGCGACGTTCATCGCACTCAACGCCGCCGATTTCGTTGCCGGAATGGCAATCGGGCGACGTGCAGAATGTCGATGAACTGGTCGTGATTTATCATAACTGGGACGAAATCCGCCGGTTAATGTGGGATTATGTGGGAATCGTGCGCACAGACAAGCGGTTGCAGCGGGCGGGCGCGCGCCTGCGCAATCTGCAGCGTGAGATCCGGGAATTTTACTGGAACTTCAAAGTCTCGGTGGACCTTTTAGAGCTGCGCAATCTGGCCACGGTGGCGGCAGTGATTGTCGATTCGGCATTGAGTCGTAAAGAAAGCCGCGGTTTGCATTACACGCTGGATTATCCCGAAAAAAACGATCGAGAATACGTCCGGAATACTCTCGTCAGCCGGATATAGCTGGAACAGATAGTGCTTTACGAATTGTAACCGCCACCGGCGCTGGTTTTTCCATAGTGAAAGGCCTTGCACGAGGCGGAAAAATCGGATACAGACAGGCCACCCTTTGGCCATGAGACGAACCATTGCCCTCTTACTCTTGACCGGCGCCGTTGGCGCGCTGCGAGCCGAAGAGCAATCAAGTTCGCCGTACGCGACTGCGGCCGACTTTGCGAAGTATGCGATGAAACTTCGCGAGCAAGCTCTGCTCAAGGTCGAGCCGCAAGTGTTCGTGCCGACCAGTTCTCGGCCGGCGATCCAGCGTTTCGCATGGAAAACAAACATCGTGACCACGGTGTTCTGGGTCGGAGAACAGGCGGGAGGAAACAACCCGGTGCCGAATTTTCGAAGCTCATGGGATTTGAATTGGCAGGGGAATTACGGCGGTTTCGATAATCCCGAGAAATCAGAGCGGCGTAACTACATTCCGGTTTCGTTCGTTCCGCGGCAGAATCCATTTTATTACGCCTTACCTTATAACGACGTGACCCATGGCCAATTTAAGCCGGAAGCGCCGCTGGTGATTCCATGGTTCAAACAGGCCTACATGGGGCAGGGACAATCGGTTTGCTGGCATCACTGGATCGCAATTCGCAAAGGCAATCGCACCTGTTACGCGCAATGGGAAGATTGCGGCCCATTTCGGACCGATCACTTTCAATATGTCTTTGGCAATGAACGTCCGAAGCCGAACTTGAATCACGGCGCCGGCCTGGACGTTTCACCCGCGGTGCGCGATTACCTTGGACTGCAACCAACTGACGTTACCGATTGGCAGTTCGTGAACACTCAGGACGTGCCGCCCGGACCATGGCGCAGCTATGGCGAGAACAATCATTTTGTGATTGCGCGTCGCCAGGCCGAACAGCGTTTGGTCCAGCAAGGCGGCAGTTCCGGCAACGCCAAGAAATAACGGTACTATTCCGCGCGCGGATTTTCTCAACCGAGCCGCGGCTTCAATTCGGTAAGATTTGCTTGTAGTTCTTCTGCGCGTTGCGACCACGGTTCGTAGCGCCGGCGCCGGGTCTGGCAAATTTCGCTTAAGTTGCGGAACTTCTTGGCCATTTCCGCGCAAAAGGCATCAATCGCCTTCGCAATCTGTTTCTCGAGGGTTTGGGAAAACTCGGTGCGTTTTGGAGAGAATTGTCGTTCATAATCTCGCAGGACTTTTCGACGAGGGTTGAAGGCTAAAAAAACGGCAAGCACAACGCCGATTCCCGCAACCATAAGCGCTGCCATGGCCGCCGTTGCGCTCCGAGCTCGGGCGAAAACTGCGACCGCTCCTGCAATCGCGATTATTGCGACAACAACCCGCAACCAAAGCGCCGTTTGTGAATAAGACCGGGCCAGTTGTTCCTGAAGCGTTTTGCCCGCGAGAATGTCGATAAACGCCGCTTGAATGGATTCCGAGAGTTCACGTCGTTGACCGGCAAAATCCGGCACGCTCTGGCGGGCCTCTTTTTGTAAGTCGGACGATGATTGATTTTCGAGGAGATCTTGCATCTGCGGCCAGAGCCCGCGCAAATCTATCTCCAATTTGCTGACTGCCGGTTGCATTTGCGGTTGCAGCAATTGTCGAAGCTTGGTCTCGATCTTCGCGTGCAAATCCGGATGGTCGCCGGTTCGGCGCCAAATTAGTTGAAATCCGCGCCACCAAGTTAGTTCCTGGCGAAGCAGCGTCGTTCTCTCTTTTGTTGTTTCTTCGTAGATGCTCTCCACCTCACGCACAAGAGCCGTGACCTGGCGGAGCATTTGTTCGCGACGAGTCTGCAATAGCGCGTCCAGACGCTCGAGCAAGGCAACATCTGCTGCAATTTTGTCGAGAAATCCGCGAACCTCTCGATTCAATTCTTCCAGGGCAACGCGCGTTGCCTGAAAAGTTGAGCGCAGCTTCAACATCCGCGCGCTCGATTCGGTCACAATGAAGCTGATCTGCTCTTCGAGGGGCGCGAAAGCGCTCTCTTCCCAAAGCCGTTCCTTGTCCAGGCCACTTGTCCGGGCCAAGAAAGCTTTGCGCGCGGACACGGAAAAAATCGGTGGGACAAAGCCCAACCGCCGCATCGCGGTGTCCTGAAGATGTCGGTGGATGACATCGATTTCAGTTGGCTCGCGCAAATCGATCTGCTGAAGCACGAAGATCACGTTCTTGAGCCAGGTTTTTTGCAGGAAATCCAAAAATTCCCAGTTGGATTGCGTCCACGGGTTGGCCACCGAGAAGACGAAAAGGACGACGTCAGCGCGCGGCATAAAATCGTCCGCCACCATTTGATGCTCTTTCACCATCGTGTTGGTCCCGGGCGTATCGACGACGTTGAAATCTCGCAGGAACGGAATCGGCAGATGGCGCTCGGTTAGTTTCGGTGAAACCTCGGTCGATTTTTCTTGCGGCCCATAGCGGAAAATGTAAACGCGGTCGGTCGCCGGCAGAACATCTACCTTGGCAAATTCATTGCCGAAGAGAGCATTCAAGAGCGAAGACTTTCCAGATTTCACTTCACCGACCACAACAAAAAGCAACGGCTCGCTGATATCGCGCAGCAGCGCCTGCAAAGTATCCATCTCTTCAGGAGGCCGCCGCATCTCCGAGCCGAGCCTGATTAATCCAGCCAGAGCGCTTTCGAGTCCGCCCTTGAGCTGCAAATATTGGTCGGCGATCATGCCGGCAAAACAATCAGTCGTGCGGAGTGGGGGAAGGAGGTGTCGATTTTGGCGGGATCGATTTTGGAGATGGCGAAGGTTTCGGCGGCAGTGGCGTTTGCATCGCGATCAATTCAGAAACGGTCACGAATTTGAAGCCCTTGGCCTCGAGCTGGTTCAGCACGCACGGCATCGCCTCGATCGTGCCGGGATGAATGTCGTGCGCCAGAATAATCGAGCCGGCGCGCGCCATTTTGATGATCCGATTGCAAACGACACTCGGTCCGGGCCTTCTCCAGTCCAATGGATCGACGTCCCAAAGCACAATTTTGTAACCAAACTCCTGGTTGATCCATTTTTTTTGCCGGGCTGTGATCGAACCATAAGGTGGACGCAATAAAGTGAGACGATTGCCACTTGCGCTTCGAATCGCGTCCTCCGTTTTGTGCAACTGATCACGAACTCCGTCGTCCGACATCTTAGCGAGGTTGGGATGCGACCAGCTGTGGTTCGCAATTTCATGTCCTTCGCCTATCTCCCGCGCCACGATATCGGGTTTTTGGGCAACGTTTTGGCCGATCAGGAAAAATGTGGCTTTTATATGATGGGCGGCGAGCAAATCGAGTAGCTTAGGCGTCAATTTTGCGCTCGGGCCGTCATCGAACGTCATCGCGACGTAAGGTCCGTCGACGTGGACCCAATCGAAAGTGATCCCGGGCTCGGCCGTGGCTGCCGGCTTTGGCTTTTCGCCGGTTTGCGGCGCAACCGCTTCAGCCCGAACAGCGACGACTCCGACCGAAGTAACAAGAGAAAAAAGGAGAAAACGAAAGATGAGCATGAATTTTTAGGGCTCCGCCAAACTTTGGCTGTATCTAGCAGAGGCCGAATGTAACGCAAGGCGCTGCCGCTCGATTGCGTGACCATGTCGATCATCGCCTAAGGAAAAATCTTATTCCTTTTTTTCGCCGACTAGCGGCATCCCGTGGCAGCCATCCTGCTCCGCTATTATTAGGTGACCGGGCGTCCTCGCGCATGACTTGGCGGAGGGATTTTGCGGGAAGAGTTCATATTTCCAGAAATGAGAATACTGCTTGTTGAGGATCATCCGGAGAGTCGCAGGACTTTGCAGCGGTTGATCGAACGGCGCGGTCACGAAGTTGTCGCAGTCGGCAGCGCCGAAGAGGCGGAACTTGAGCTAAGAAAACAACCTTTCTCGTTTTTGATTTTGGATTGGATGTTGCCCGGCAAAAGCGGAGTCGAATTGTGTCAGGAATTGCGAGCTGCGCCCAAAGGCGAGGAATTATTCATTCTTCTGGTCACGGCGCGTGACGACACGCAGGACTTGGAACGGGCGCTGGAAGCCGGGGCCAACGATTATTTGATCAAACCGCTTGACCCGGCGCGATTGAATGTCCGGCTCTCGGTAGCTGAGAGGCGCATTCGTGCGCTGGCTGAACGCAACCAGGCGCGGACGGAATTGCAGGAAGCAGTCGGAAAAATGACCGACATCCTGGAAAAAACGAATGACGGATTCTTCGCAGTCGACCGGGATTGGAAATTTACCTTCGTTAATCGGCGAGCGGAAAAACTGCTCGATCGGCACCGCGAAGACCTGATCGGCAAGGATTTTTGGGTCGAGCTGCCAGAGTTTACCCGCGATGCGTTCGAAAAGAATTATCGGCGCGCGATGTCCGAACAAGTAGCGATCGAATTCGAAGCAAGCGATCCAAGCGGCAAAGTCTGGTTTGAACTTCTGGCCTATCCGAGCGGAGGCGGTGTTTCTGTTTTCCTAAGAGACGTGACCGATCGAAAGCGGGTCGAAGAAGAGCGGTTGACCACCGGCAAGCTGGAATCGCTCGGGACGCTGGCGGGAGGAATCGCCCACGATCTTAACAACCTCCTGACCGTTATTTCCGGAAACATCGGCCTGGCCCAAATCGAAGCTCCGGAGAGTCCGGCAAATTTGCTCTCGTTCTTGTCGCGCGCCGGCGAGGCCGCGCAACACGCCGCTCAACTTTCCAATCAATTACTCACCTTCTCAAAAGGTGGCACGCCGCTGAAACGGGTCGTTTCGATATCTGACCTCGTGACCCAAGCGGCCGAGTTCGCACTTCATGGATCGAACCTGCGGTCGGATTTGGATATTCAGGCCGGCCTTTGGAGATCTGCGGTTGATCCGGCCCAGATCGAGCAAGTGATCAATGCGCTAGTAATCAACGCACGAGAGGCCATGCCGCGCGGCGGGATTGTTCGGGTTTCGGCACGCAATCTTGAAATTGACGCCAACCCTGGTCTTCCAATTCGACCCGGCCGTTATGTCAAAGTGCAGGTCGCAGATAACGGCGGCGGTATCGAGAAGAGACTGGTGACCAAAATTTTCGATCCTTATTTTACAACCAAGTCGACTGGAACGGGCCTGGGCTTGTCGATCAGCTACTCCGTAGTGAAAAAACACGGCGGCCTGCTCCATCTTGAACGCACTTCGGCCGATGGATCGACATTTACCTTTTATCTGCCAGCCACCGACTCCAAGCCACCAGTTCCTGAGCCGACGCTGGAGAATGAAATTTTCAGTTTCAATCATCAGCGCGTTTTGGTGATGGATGATGAAGCTGCCATTCGCGATCTGACTTCGGAGTTGCTCGGCACCCTTGGCTACAAAGTGACGACCGTGCCCGACGGCGCGGAAGCGTTGAAAAAGTACGAACTGGCGATGCGGACTGGCGAAACTTTTCAGGCGGTCATTTTGGACGCAACCATCCGCGGCGGAATGGGCGGCGTAGCTACGATGGAGCGTCTACGCGATCTCGACCCGAATGTTACGGCGATCATATGCAGCGGTTATTCGGATGACGCGGCCTTGGCCGAATTCCTGGCCTATGGGTTTCGGGCGGCTTTGCCGAAACCTTTTACTCGTCACGAGTTGGCGAACGTCCTCCAACGCGCCTTCGAACCGGGCAAAACTTAACCGGCTTCGCGCTGCGAAAATCGACAATTAGGCGACCACGCTCAGCCTTTGCGGGCTTTGTCTAATTCGGCAAGGAAGGCGGCGATACCGCCCTGGTACAAACCATCATAGCGCCAGACGGTTTTGCCTTCACCATTCAGCACCACAAGCGTGGGGAAGCCTTCAATCTGATATCTCCGCGCCAATTCCATGTTTTGTTTTTGCGTCTCAGCGCTTTGGGCTTTGCGCCGCGGAAAATCAACTTCCATCAAAACGAGGTTTTTGCTGGCGTAATCCTTAAACTGCGGCTGCTGGAGAATGGCTTTGTCGAGCTGAATACAAAAACCGCACCAGTCCGATCCCGTAAAATCGAGCAGCAACAACTTGTGGCTCGCTTTCGCTTCTTCCTGAGCCTTTTTGTAATCAGTCGTCCACGTCCCGATAGGTGCGTTCGACGCCGGCGCCAACTGTGTCGGCGGTGTTTCCTTCTGCGCCGCAGTCTTCGCTTCGTTGCGATGGGCAGCGATTACGAGCGCGATTGCGATCGCCAGAAAAAGTATCGGCAGTCTGATCGCGCTAATGAATTTTTTCACACCGAAAGGTCGGTCAATCCGGGTTGCGGCGCAAGTAGCCACAACGCGAGCACGTTCCACAACGGGCTCGCCCGCTCAGTCTTTATTGCAGCCCTGCGCTCGTAGGCAGGGACTCAAACGTCAATCCGCGGCCTAACGAATGTGACCCGAGACGAGCTTCGTCATCTCGAACATGCTGACCTGGCTCTTGCCGTTGAAAACTGGCCGGAGCGCGTCGTCGGCGTTGATTTGGGTTCTCTTGGTCTTGTCCTGTAAACCGTTTTTCTTGATGTAGTCCCAGAGCTTCTTGGTGAGCTCGGAACGCGGCAACGGTTTTGAGCCAACGATAGCGGAGAGCTTTTCGTCGGGCTGGACTGGTCTCATGAAGGCGGGATTGGGCTTGCGTTTTGAAGGAGTTTTGGTTTTCGGCATACAGGCTGATTAATGCTTCGTTTGCGGCAGAGCAACACTAATTTTCGGGGTAATTTTTTTTCTTGCTAATTGGATCGACGCACGACAACCGCGGCGACATCGTCCGGTGGCGATTCGCTGGCCTCAGGGGTTGCCGCTTTCAACATCAGCTCGAGCAACGCGTCCGCGCTTGCCGCAAAAGGATTAATCATTCCCGCAAGTTGGGTCGGCGTCGATCGTGGCCGGCCATTCTTGGCTGCACCAAACAATCCATCGGTGTAAAGCGTGAAGGCGTCGCCCGGATTCAATTCCAGAGCTGTTTCGATGAAACTCGATTCCTCAACCAATCCAAGAGGCGGTGCGGAAGCGGCGATCGCTTCGGTTCCACGCCCAAACCGGGTAACAAGAAGCGGCGGATGTCCCGCGCCGACTACGCTGGCCTGTCCACTTTTGGGATCCAGCGCCACGCACATCGCGCTCATGAAAGAGCGGCCAGCGAAAATTCCACGCAGATCATTGTTCACCGCTTCCATGATCTTGCCTGGCCGTTCGTGCTCTTCGTGTCCGTGATGAAACAGAAGTTTGGCGAGAGTCGTCATCAAAGCGGCTGAGGCGCCATGACCGGTGGCATCCGCGATCCAGAATAACCAACGATCCTCTTTTATTGGGAGCCATCCATAAATGTCTCCGCCAACTTCGATCACCGGACGATAACAGGCCGCGATTTCCCATCCCGGAAGCGTGGGCGGCTTTTGTGGGATCAGCGCTTGCTGGGTCAGCCGCGCCGCCGCTAGGTCGCGCTCGAGATTACGGCGCCATGCTTCTAGTTCCTGATTTTGCTGCTGTAACTGGACGCGCATTGAATGTAACCGCAGTTGCGTCTCTATTCGTGCGCGCAACACCTCGGCGTTGATGGGTTTGATTACGAAGTCGTCTGCTCCGGCGTTGAGACACGTGACCTCGTTTTCGCCGTATCCGGTCAACATGATCACCGGGATCTGTGCAATTGCCGGATTCGGATCAGCCCGCAGTCGCCTGAGCGCTTCCGCCCCGTCCATTCCCGGCATTTTGAAATCGAGCAACAGCGCCGCTGGTTGCTTTAAATGGACGAAGTTTAGGGCGTCGGTCGCATTGTCCATTTCGCGGCAAACGTAACCGGCTGCAGAAAGCATCCGCGCCAGTAACTTCCGGCTGGTCGCGTCGTCGTCGACAATCAGGATTTCTGGGCCGGCCTCCATTACTGCAACAAGTTCGGAAATCGCCGCCGTCTTGGCTTTTCTAAAATGAATTGCGATTCTGAGGCCACTGGCATTGAAATAGAACCAGTGTAGACTCCGTCCAAGCAAATTATGAAATTGTGGCTCTTGCTGGCGCTGCTCACCGCGTTTTTTCTTTCGGCCTGCACCCGGGAGGAGACTCCGCCGGCCGGCGCGCGGCGGACCGCAGCGCGATATCCCGCCGAAACCGGTGTAGAAAATCAACCGACACAGCAGCCCTTTAATCCAAATGCCCCACCGGAAAATACCGAAACAGCCGCCCAACCCGTAGCACCACCGCCCACCGGCGCCGCGCCGTCAAAACCGGCCAAGGGCGATTATCCCTACGGAACGCCTGTCCCGGGTAAACCTGGCTTCGTGAAGAGCCCGTATGCCGCTGATCAAGGGCTGGTCGATGTGCGTGGGTTCCCGCCTGGCACGGAAGTAAAAGATCCTTTCACCAACAAAATCTTTCTTGTTCCGTAACGGCAGTTGTGGCCGACGCTGAATGCCAGAATACTGAATGCAGCATCGCTTTTTTTAATTGATTTATGGAGTTGCGCGTAAAACGAGCGCCTCGGATTGAAGCGGAGATCACCGTTCCGGGCGATAAAAGTATTTCACATCGCGCCGCTATCGTTGCTGCCCTTTCGAATGGCGTTTGCAACCTGCGGGGGTTTCTCCCGAGCGACGACTGCATGCATACCGTCAGCGCGTTGCGCGCGCTCGGAATTCAAATTGAACAACCCGAACCGGACATTCTCATTGTTCACGGGAAGAAACGCCTCCTGACACCGCCAAAGGACGAGATCAATTGCGGCGGCTCCGGCACAACCATGCGTCTGCTCGCCGGTTTGCTTGCCGGTCAGACTTTTGAAACGCGATTAGTCGGTAATCCATCCCTCACCCGCCGCCCGATGGATCGCATAATCGAGCCGCTCCGAAAAATGGGCGCGGACATTGTCGCCGAAGGTCCGGAGCAAACGCCTCCTCTCCGTATCCGCGGCGGATCGTTGCGAGGAATTCATTACCGTTCACCCGTGGCCAGCGCTCAGGTCAAAAGCGCCATTCTTCTCGCCGGGCTTTTCGCTAAGGGCAAAACGACCGTGGATGAGCCATCGGCCAGCCGCAACCACACCGAGCTGATGTTTAATTATTTTTTAATCCGTACTGCCAAAGCCGAAGACTCCATCAGCGTTTTTGGCGACCAGATCCCGGAGTCGCGCGATTTTTCAATTCCAGGCGACATTTCTTCGGCCGCCTTTTGGTTGGTCGCGGCCGCTGCCCAATCCGGCGGCCACCTGCTCGTTCGCAACATTGGATTGAATGACACCCGGACAGCATTGCTGGGTGTTTTGGTGCGAATGGGGGCGCAAGTGCGCGAAGCGGTTGAAGACACCGATCAATTGGAACCGCGCGGTGTCGCCGAAGTCACCGGTGTACCGCTCAAAGGCACGGTGATTCACGGGAAAGAAATTCCGCAGTTGATTGACGAATTGCCGGCACTCGCAGTTGCGGGCGCATTGGCTAATGGCACGACGATCATTCGCCACGCCCATGAGCTTCGCGTCAAGGAGAGTGATCGGATCGCGGCGATCTCGCACAATTTGCGGGGAATGGGCGTTCAAGTGATCGAGCTGAATGACGGCCTTGAAATCCATGGACCGGCGCCGTTGCGCGGGGCGCGACTCTCCAGTTTCGGCGACCATCGAATCGCGATGGCCTTTGCCGTGGCCGGACTGTTTGCCGACGGCGAAACAATTATTCAGGACGCGGAATGTATCCGCGAATCGTATCCCGGTTTCGAGAAAGCTTTGGACGAGTTCATGAGCCCAAGTCGAGTTCGCACCAGCACACCCGTCATTGGCACGCTCGTGCCAGCGACGCCGGTGGAAGAATAATCACACGCTTGCTTCCGCGGGCGTCCCGCGAAAAACTGCGCTGGTCGCGCGAGAGCCAGAAATGCAAGCACAAGATCGACATCGCGTAATCGCCATCGACGGGCCGGCCGCTTCGGGAAAGAGCAGCGTGGCGCGTCAACTCGCGCGCCGTTTGGGCTTCGTTTACGTCAATTCCGGCGCGATGTATCGCGCTGTCACGTGGTCGGTGCTTAACAGCACCATCGATCCGTCGGACAGACCTCGGATTGCCGAACTCATTGCCACTTTGTCGTTGGGCGGAGTGTTGCGAGATCGAGCACTTCACCTTTTGATCGACGGTGTCGATCTAACCGGCCATCTGCACGAAGATCGCGTGAACGACGAAGTTTCGCGAGTAAGCACGGTCCCGGAAGTCCGCAATGTTCTGGTGGCGAGGATGCGCGACTACGCGAGCAAACACGACCTGGTGGTCGAAGGTCGCGACATTGGCTCGGTCGTTTTTTCGGATACGCCCTACAAGTTTTTCATCGACGCGTCGCTGAAAGTGCGAGCGCAGCGGCGCGCGGCGCAAGGTCACCGCGACGAAATTGCGCGGCGCGATCAAGCCGATTCGTCACGCGCGGCTTCCCCCCTTTTCGTCGCGAAAGACGCGGAAGTCATCGATACGTCGCATTTAACCGTCGACGCGGTCGTGGACGAAATCGTTAAACGATTGCGCGCAAAAAATTTAAAGATTTAACGAGTCAAAGATTTAAAGATTGGCAGCAACAGATCGCTGAATCGTTAAATCACCAAATCGCTAAATGAATTTTTACTACTGGCTCGGCTACCATCTCAGTCGGTTACTTGCCCAGTTATTTTTTGGGTTTCGAATTATTAATCGAGAGCGCGTTATTCAGACCGGCCCCGTGATTCTGACCATGAATCACCAAAGTTTTTTTGACCCGCCATTGGCTGGAAACGCCTGCGACCGGCCCATTTTTTTTCTCGCAAAAAAGTCGTTGATGAATGTGCCGGTGCTCGGGTGGCTTTTGCCGAAGCTCAATGTCATCCCGGTCAATTTGGAAGGAGGCGACCGCAGCGCGCTGAAAGCATTGATTCGAATCCTGAGTGCGGGCGAGTGTGCGTTGGTTTTTCCGGAAGGATCACGAACCCCCGACGGGAATCTGCATCCGGCTTTGCCCGGACTGGGTCTGCTAATCGCAAAAACGCGCGCCCCGGTTGTTCCAATGCGAATTTTCGGCGCGTTCGATGCTTGGCCGATCCACGGAAAAATTCATTTGTGGCGCAAAATTACGATCGTCGTTGGCGAGCCGATCTATTTCTCGGATGCAGATCTTGGGAGCGGTGGAAAAGATCTCTACACGCGGTCGAGCCAGCGAGTGATGGATGCGATCGCAGCGTTGCAGTTGCCTTGACCGCGTTTGCGCGCGGGAGATCGACATCGATAGTTTCAAGGTGAGCTTGGAACCTCGTGTCTCGAAGAATGTCGGCCGGCTCATGGTCGGGATTGTGATCGGTTTCTCACTGGTTGCGCTTTATGCGAACATCCAAAAACTGCGACGCGCGAAAATAGAAACCGTCATTTTCACACCGGCCTCCGCTCAAAGCGCGACGCCATCGCCGGCGCCCACCCGTTGAATAATGAGAGGGGAAATGTGTCTAATCATCGCCATGAAAAAGTTTTTTGTATTCCCAGCCGTGATTGCGGTCGCCGCTCTCATTTCCTGCCAGAAGCAGCAAACTGAAGCGGAAAAGAATGCCGAAGTTGAGCGACAGGTTCAGGAGCGTTTGGCAGCGGAACATCAGGCCGAGCAGCAACAACAGCTTCAACAGCAGCAGGCCGATCTCGACGCGCGCGAAAAAGCGTTAGCGGAAAAGGAGAATGCGGCCGCAGCCACCCCGGCTCGTCGGGAACGGGCTGAACCCGAACCGGTCACTCGGGCGAGGGCCGTTTCTGGAGCGGGACCGACTTCCGGGTATTCAACTTTTTATACCAGGCTCGAGCCTCATGGCGCGTGGTTAGAGACCGCTGATTACGGCTATGTTTGGCAACCGCGCGAAGCAGAGAGCTCGCAGAGTTGGCGTCCGTACACGAACGGGCGCTGGGTTTACACCGATGCCGGCTGGACTTGGATTTCGGAAGAGTCATTCGGTTGGGCGACTTATCATTACGGACGTTGGACACGGCTGCGGGGAATCGGCTGGGTCTGGGTCCCAGGTCAGCAATGGGCCCCGGCCTGGGTGTCGTGGCGAAAGAGCAACGATTACGTTGGCTGGGCGCCCCTGCCGCCAGAAGCGCGATTCGATCAACGCACGGGTATCCGCAATTGGTCGGATAACTATTACGACATCGGCCCGGATCAATATTGTTTTGTTGCGACAAGAGAATTCGGCGCCCAGCGAGCCGAGTCCACTATCCTCCCGCCGGAACGCAACGTCGCGATCGTTAATCAGACCACCAATGTCACCAACATCACTTATAACAATACGACGATCGTGAATGAGGGGCCGAATTATGACGAAGTTCGGGCGCAAAGCCGCGAGCCGATGCAGCGATTCCGCTTGGAACGCAACGCCAGTGTCGACCTGAATGTCGAAGCACCACGGCCGCTTGTTCAGGGCGAAACCGTGATCGTGGCTGCGCCGGTGATTTCGGCGCCGCAGGCGAGCGAACGGCCGCGGGCGGTGAAACAAAACATTACCCAAGTTACGGTCGATCTCGGCTGGGCGGCCATTGGCGATCACGACGCTGCCAAGAAAACGCGTGACAAAATGAAAGCGGAAGCAACTCCGCCGTCGAATGCGCCGCCGAAAAAATTTGTAAAGGCTGCCGCGACAACGACCACGGCTTCTCAAGGTGCCGAAACACCAGCTTTATCGACATCGGTTACCGCGACGCCATTGCCGTCCGCCACGATATCGGCAACGCCAGCGCCTACTGCCGCTGCAACATCGACACCTGAAACGAAGATGACGCCGCGGAGGGTAATTCCGTCCGAACCATCGCCGACACCGGCTGCAACCTCGACGCCAGTGTCCTCTGCATCACCTTTGCCGACTCCGGCGCAACGCCGCGGACGATTGCCGGTTCCGAGCGCAACCCCGGCGCCGCGAACGATGCCGAGTGCTACACCCAAATCGGCAGCATCTGCCTCGCCAGCCGCGAGCGACACTGTTTCCTCAGGCGCCATTCCAGCGCTGTCGGCATCGCTAAGTCCGACCACTGGCGCATCGCAAACAGAAGCGACTCGAGGAAAATTCAAATCTCAGGCGCAGAAGTTTAACCCACCTAAAATCGAGCCAATGAGTTCGCCGTCACCATCGCCGGCCGTAACATCGACACCGATGCCGGATGCGGCTTCGGTCCCTTCGATTTCCCCCGGTGGAAAGTTGACCAAGCAGGAGAAGAAAGAGCAGAAGCGCGAGGAGAAGAAAGAATTGAAGCGGGAGCACAAAGAAGCAGCTCAACAAGGTGAAACCGCGTCACCGTCGCCCTCGGCTACGCCTTAATAGTTTCGTCTATATCCGTTCGCGCTTCCTGCGCCGCCAGTTCGCGCGCGTAAGTTAGGGTGTCGATCGCATCGACGTTCTTGTCCCGCCGAATCGCTTTGATGCGCGGAAAGCGCAACGCCAGCCCACTTGCGTGGCGCGTGCTCGGCTGAATCGAGTTAAACGCGACTTCGAGAACGATCTCCGGTTTGACTTCGCGATATCGGCCGTGATCGACGATCGTGTTTTGTTTGAAGTGCTCGGTTAGTTCGGCAATCTCGACATCGGTCAGGCCACTGTAAGCTTTGCCAATCGGCAAGAGTTCGCCGCTGGTTTCATCGCGCACCGCGAACGTATAGTCGCTCAACACATTGTTGCGCTTGCCGTGACCGAATTCCGCGCCGACTACCACTACGTCGAGCGTGGCGAGTTCCTTTTTTAGTTTGAACCAGAACATTCCGCGGGCTCCCGGCGTGTAGAAACTGCCCGGATCTTTGATCATCAGGCCCTCATTCAGACGCCGTCGCGCTTGCTGAAAGCGTTCCTCAATCTCGGCGGCTGAATGCGCTGGAAAAACTTCCGCGATTTGAAATTGTGCCGGCAATTTTAATCCGCGCAGGAACTCGCGACGTTCTCGCAGCGGAGTTTTCAACAGTGATCTGCCGTTTAGCCAAAGGAGATCGAAGGCGATGAACGCGACTGGAACGTCGGCCGATGCGCTGGCAAACAAATCCGTGCCGTCGGTTTTCCGGCCGAGCCGTTTTTGTAAATCGAAGAACGTTAGCTTGCGGCCCTGCTCAAAAGCGACGATCTCGCCATCGAGGATAAGATCGACATCGAACTTGCGCGCCAGTTCGGCCAGCTCGTGAAATTGATCGGTAATAAGCCGCAAATCGCGCGAATAAATTTCGGCGCGTTTCGAATTCCGATGTAGCTGCGCGCGAATGCCGTCGAACTTATCTTCGACAAAAACTGTAGCGTCCGCCGTCCTCGGCGGATCGCGCTCAACATTGCTGCCAGGGACGGCGGCGTCCACAGAGCTACATCGCTCCCAAATCGCTTCTGCGGTCGGCTCCGGCGTCGCAAGCATGCATTTAATCGGCCGGAAGATGGATAACTCCGCGCGGTCCAATTGTTTTTGCGACGCAAGCGACGCGGTCGCGCCGATATCGCCGAGCAACATGTTCGCTTCTTTGACCTCAGGAAGCGAAACTTCGAACGCGCGCGCGATCGCCTCTTCCACAAGTCCCTCGCGCAAGCCAATCCGAAGATCGCCGGTCAGAATTTTGACCACATATTGACCTTCGCGCGGTGACAAATTCGCAAAGCACATTTGCAACAATTCCGTTTTCGCAATCGGTCCGCGGGCGCGGTGAAGCTTTTCAAAAAGTTCGCGCGATTCCAAAATTGAGAATGACTGCGGCTTGGTTCGTCCTTCGAGAACTTCGAACGCGGTTTTGCCAAGATCGCCATGACTCGCCGCGATGCGATGGAACTCCGCATCGCTGATTTTTGTCGCAGCGGCCAGCGCGCGATAAATTACCGCCCAACCAACTTGCAACGTTCGCAGGTCGCTCTGGGCAAAGGCGCGCCCGGTCAGATAAGTCGTCACGATCAATAGTTGGTCGCTTTTGAGCGTACGCAGATATTCGGCGAGTAATCGCACCTTCTCTAATTTCGCCGACGTCGCGGCAATCGATTCGCCGACATTGGCGAAGTGGAGGAATTCCGAAGTTGTAGCGCCGGCCGTGTTCGCCGCGCTTCTTCCTGAGGCAGGCGACCGACCTGCCACTACAGGTTTCGGGAGCTTCAAGTCCATCTGGTTTTCTTCGTTCAGAGCCCAGGCTTCAATTCCGCGCTCGCGCAGATCACGCGCGAACTCGCTGGCGAATCCATGCAAGGTGAAGACGCGCTTCGGTTGCACAAGATCGACATACCGAATCAGATCGTTGTAATCGGCGTGATCGGAAAGCGGAAACGCGGCGTCGACCTGATAGCGGTAAACGGCATTCGGATCGACCGCCCAGCCACTGACCATGGCGACGCGTTTGCGCGGAATTTTCTGGATCATGGGCGAATGACTCGCGCTCGGCGGACAGATGAGAACTTTTCCGGCGACGTCGTTCTTGTTGTAGCGCACATACTTGCAGAACGACTGTCCGAATTGTTCGTAGATGCGCGTCATTTGATAGACCGAGCCGTGCAACATCGGCGTCAGTCCCGCGCCATCGAGTGAACACAAGATCTCCTGGGCTTTGCCTAACGAGTAGCCGAGCAGCACTGGGACGGCACCGTCTTCAATTGCCTCGCGGCAAAACGCGACGATTTGTGCAATTACGTGTTCGGTCGGCGGAAATTGATAGCGCGGCAAACCGAACGTCGTTTCCATGATCAAGCTGTCGGCCGGGCGCCATTCGGCTGCTTCGGCCGATTTCCCGTGACGCAATTTGAAGTCGCCGGTGTAGAGCAGCGTCTCCCCTTGGTTTGAGAGAAATAATTGGGCCGAGCCAAAAATGTGTCCCGCCGGCAGTAGCAGTAGATCGATATCGCGCACGCGTCGCTGTTTGCCGAACGGCAAGACGTGTTCGGTGCGACTGCCCGGCATCCGCGCCTGCAGCAAACGCGCAGTGCGCTCGGAAAGAATGATCTCTTCGTGCGGCGCGATGTGATCGCTGTGCGCGTGCGAGACAAAGGCGAAGCGCTTCGCCTCCCACGGATCGAGCCACAAGTCGTAGACCGGGAGATACACTCCGTGGTCGTAGCGCACTTCGATCATCGAACGAACTTAGATGCGAAACGTGCCGCCGCCATTGGCCCAATAAGTCATACGCGACCTATATTGACACGCCGCAGCTAAGCCCGTTTCATAGAGCTAATGAAATTGGGAGTCGTGTTACTGACGTTACTTCCTCTGGCAAGCGCTCTCGGTCGCACTCAGGAACAACCGCGTTTGCTCGACCGGGTCGTTCCGCTGCCGATGGCGCTCAATCAGGACTTTCGGTTTCGGAAGACGAAACTTTATCTGTTGACCGAGAACGCGCCCGGCCAGGAGAAAAGTAGCGCCACCGACAGCACTCAGGGTAGAACCAAAGGAGGAAAACTCGCGAGCACAGCGCCGTCGAGCAAATCGACCACGGTCCAGGACGCCTCGATCCGCTTCGAAAGGCAGTACCGGCTTTTTGGCGCGGTGACGAAGCTCGACCAGCGTGAGCGGATCGGGAATTATTTCGATTTTTTCTGGCACGCCCGGCGAGCGGCGGATTTAACAGTGCGGCTCGAGTACCGGCAGGAAAAACTGCATGCGCACGTCCAGGCTCAGGAAATCTCGTACTCGAACGTGCGTGGCAGTCACAAGACGGA